>NZ_JBIPCV010000006.1:0-279374 GCF_044007495.1 Flavobacterium sp. FlaQc-52
TTGCGAACAGTCTCTAAGACAAATGACAAAACTTAGCTTTTATCTTTCCCTTTCTTCTGTTGAAAAATTTCAACATAAATTTAATAAAAACATTAAATCCTTTTTTACTACAAACATAGGATGACAAGATTGATGGAAAATAGGGCTTGTAGATCTGTGTTGAAAATGGTTAATAGTAGTGGTGTGGTGTTGGGTTGAATGAAGGGGTGTTTTTAAAGGTAGGTTCCTCTATAGTGATTTGAGAAATATATAATAACAAAAAAGGATTAAAGATCTAATACGGTCTTTAATCCTTTTTTGTTATAAGGTGTTCTTGTTCTATTTTAAAATTCAAAGCGAAGCTTGGAATTCAAGATTTGGAATTTTAAAATTTTGGAATTTCCAAGAACCTTGGTTTCTGGGTATAAAAAAAAGCTATCTGTTAAAAGATAGCTTTTTAATTTTTTGAGTAATTTAGAATTACTTTTTAGCAGGAGCAGCAGCTTCTTCAACTTTTGCAGCAGCAGAATCAACTTTTGCAGCAGCAGAATCAACAGTTGCAGCAGCAGAATCAACTACAGCAGCAGCAGAATCAACAGCAACAGCAGTAGAATCTACAGCTTCAGTAGCTGCAGCGTCAGCTTTTTTACAAGATACAACAGTTAAAACAGCAACAACAGCTAAACTTAAAAATACTTTTTTCATCTTACTTTATTATAAAAGGTTAATTATTAATTCGTGGCAAAGATATAAATTTTTTAATATGTAAAATATTTTTTTATTTTTTTTTTAAAATATTTTCATCGCTCACGATTATCTTAATTATCAAAAAATATGCCAAAATAGTTAAATTGTGTTGTATTGTGGTATATTTTGCGTAAATTATCGATCCTTGCATATTCAATAAGAAAAAGGGGGCTTTTTACGGTCTTCATTGTGGTTTATTTTGCTTTTTGATGATTATTTAATAATCGCCAAATAGATTGATGCCCTTTTTTGAAAGTATTTTTTATGATTTACGACTCGAAATTTAGTTTTTGTTAATCGGAGTTGTTACGAAACGATTTCCATAACGCTGTTTGTAGCTCCTTTATTGTCCTGAATAAACGACTTGCAGATTTGTGCTTTTTCTTTATAATAGGTTTCGTTCGAGATCAAACGATCCAGATTTTGTTTTAGCTCCTCTTTGTTGTTGATAACGGTGCAACCTCCAAGTGTTACCAGTTGTACAGCCTCCGCAAAATTAGCGTAGTTTGGGCCAATCACAATTGGAATACCAAAAGTAGCCGGTTCCAGAATGTTATGAATACCCGGGTTTCCAAATCCACCTCCTACGTAGGCAATCGTTCCATAACTATATATTTTGGTTAATAGGCCTATTGTGTCAATAATAAAGACATTATAAGTAGATAGGTCGCTGTTTTCTTTTTCAGAATATAGGACAGTTGATTTCGTGATTTGAGCCGTGAGGTTCGCGATCTGATCTGCTTTTATGTTATGCGGGGCAATAATGAATTTTACATTTTCAGGAGCCTGATTGATGTATTCGGCTAATAAGGCTTCGTCTTTTGGCCATGAACTTCCGATAACAATTGTGGTTTGATTGTTTTTGAAATTCTCAATAAAATCAAGCGTGTTGTCTCTTTCTAAAATAGCATTCACACGGTCAAAACGAGTATCGCCGGAAACAATCACATTGTGGAAGCCAAGAGCTTCTATTTTTTCTTTTGAACTTTGATTTTGTACAAAGAAGTAAGTAAATGTTTTTAAAGCTTTGCGATAAAATCCACCATACCATTTAAAAAACATCTGACTGTCTCTGAAAATTCCGGAAACTAAATAAGTAGGTATTTTGTTTTCTTTGAGTTCTTTCAGGTAATTAAGCCAGAATTCATATTTGATAAAAAATACCAGTTCGGGATGGGTTAGTTTTAAAAAACGTTTAGCGTTGCTTTTGGTGTCTAAAGGCAGGTATAAGGTAACATCTGCTACTGTGTTATTTTTACGCACTTCGTATCCGGAAGGGGAAAAGAAGGTAACAATGATTTTGTGTGAAGGGTATTTTTCTTTGATTTTTTCAATAACAGGAAGGCCTTGTTCGTACTCTCCAAGAGAGGCAGCGTGAAACCAGATTGTTCTGTCTGTGGGTTTTATCTTTTCTTCCAATATCGTGAAGACGTTTTTTCTTCCCTCTGTAAAAAGCTTAATTTTCGGACTAAATAAGGAAACAATTTTCAGAAAAAACGTAGCAAGATAAACGACTAAATTGTATAGAAAAAGCATGTGTGTAATTTTGGTGCTAAAATACGTTTCTTTCCATTATTTTTCATTGTTTGAAGGTATTAAATAACTATTTTTGTTCTTCGTTTTGAAGATTGAATTCCAAAAACAAATCTTAAGTTTTAAAATAAAGAAAGATAAATGAAAAAAATTCAAATGGTTGACTTAAAGAGTCAATACGAGAAAATAAAAACTACAGTTGATGCTTCGATTCAAGAAGTTTTAGATACAAATACTTATATAAACGGACCATTAGTTCATCAGTTTCAAAAAAATCTGGAAGACTATTTAGGTGCAAAACACGTAATTCCTTGTGCAAACGGAACCGATGCCTTGCAAATTGCGATGATGGGACTAGATCTTAAGCCCGGAGATGAGGTTATTACAGCAGATTTTACCTTTGCTGCGACAGTTGAGGTGATTGCTTTGTTGCAATTGACTCCGGTTTTGGTTGATGTTGATATGAACAATATGAACATTGATATCGAAGCGCTTAAAAATGCAATTACTCCAAAAACAAAAGCAATTGTTCCGGTACATTTATTCGGACGTGCTGCTAATATGGATGCGATCATGGAAATTGCTGCTGAGCACAATTTGTATGTAATCGAGGACAATGCACAAGCCATTGGAGCGGATTATATTTCTAAGTCAGGAGTAAAAAGCAAAGTTGGCGTAATTGGTCATGTGGCTGCTACTTCATTTTTCCCGTCTAAAAATTTAGGTTGTTACGGAGATGGTGGAGCGATTTTCACAAACGATGATAAATTGGCTCACATTATCCGCGGAATCGTAAATCACGGAATGTACGAGCGTTACCACCACGATGTTGTGGGTGTGAATTCACGTCTAGACAGTATCCAAGCCGCTGTTTTAAATGCGAAATTACCTTTATTAGACGAGTACAATACAGCACGTCGTTTGGCTGCAACAAAATACAACGCTGCTTTTGCAGGGAATAAAAATATTATAACTCCTGAATTTGATGCGGATCAAAACGATCACGTTTTTCATCAGTATGTTTTAAGAGTTATTGATGCGGACCGTAATGGTTTAATGCAACATTTGTTGGACAAAGGGATTCCTTGTGCGATTTACTACCCGATTCCTTTGCATTCACAAAAAGCGTATGTTGATGTTCGTTATAAAGAAGAGCAGTTTCCTGTTACCAATCAATTAGTGCAGGAAGTAATCGCTTTACCGATGCATACAGAATTAGATGACGAACAGATTAAATTTATTACCGATAGTGTTATTGAATTTTTGAAATAGAGTAAACTTAATTATTAGCCATATAAAATAACCACAAAATGAAAGTATTAGTAACGGGAGGTTTAGGATTTATCGGATCACATACAGTAGTCGAATTGCAAAATGAAGGCTTTGAAGTTGTAATAATTGATGATCTTTCTAATTCTTCAGAAGATGTTTTAAAAGGAATTGAGAAAATTACGGGGAAACTTCCGCTGTTTGAAAAAATAGATTTACGGGAGAAGTCCAAAGTCCAGGATTTCTTTAAAAAACACAATGACGTTACTGGGGTTATTCATTTTGCGGCTTCAAAGGCAGTGGGCGAGAGTGTTGAAAATCCACTTTTGTACTACGAAAACAATATCAGCACTTTGGTGTATTTGTTACAGCAATTGGAACAAAAACCGGAGGCCAGTTTTATTTTTAGTTCTTCTTGTACGGTTTACGGTCAAGCCGAAAAAATGCCGATTACAGAAGATGCTCCTGTCCAGACCGCAATGTCTCCTTATGGAAATACCAAGCAAATAGGAGAAGAAATCATAACAGATACGGCTAAAGTAACGAATATCAGTGCTATTTTGTTACGCTATTTTAATCCGGTTGGAGCTCACGCTTCGACAGAGATTGGAGAGTTACCAATTGGAGTTCCTCAGAATTTAGTGCCTTTTATCACGCAAACCGGTATCGGATTACGTCAGGAGTTATCTGTTTTTGGAGATGATTATCCAACGACGGACGGAACGGCGGTTCGGGATTATATTCACGTGGTTGATTTGGCAAAAGCACACGTTATTGCTTTACAGCGTTTATTCAATAAAAAGAATCTGTCTAAAGTAGAGACTTTTAATTTAGGAACAGGAAAAGGAAGTTCTGTCCTTGAAGTGATTAATAGCTTTGAAAAAGTCAGTGATAAAAAATTACCTTATAAAATTATGCCACGCCGCGAGGGTGATATCACGGAGGCTTATGCAAATACAGATAAGGCAAATAATGTTTTGGGATGGAAAGCACAGTTAACGTTAGACGAAGCCATGGCAAGCGCCTGGAAATGGGAACAAAAAGTACGATCATAATGGTGTAAAAATGCACTTCAGTGCATCTACATTGAAAAAATCCCAAATTATCGAAGTGTAATTTGGGATTTTTTTTATTTAAAAAAAAGGCATTTAATTATCATGAAACAAAATTTAGATTATAAGTTAATTTTTGCCTTAGCAACTGTTGGAGTTGTTTGGGGCACCACATTTTTAGGAATTAGGGTTGCTGTAGAAACAATCCCGCCCTGGTTTGTAACCTCTATTCGTCAAGGATTGGCGGGACTGATGATTATGACCGTTTTATTGTTTAAAAAAGAACTGAAATGGATTGGTTGGGAAAATTTAAAACACCAGTTGGTTCCATCTGTATTAATGATTGTAATTGCGAATGGATTTACAACGGTTGCCGAACAGACTTTACCCAGCGGACTGGCGTCTGTGATTAGTGCCATGTCGCCAATACTTATTTTTATAGGTAGTATTTTGTTTGGATTGCAAAAAGCAAGTTTAAAAGGCTTCGTTGGGGTTATAATCGGATTTTCAGGAGTTGTTTTTATATTCAAAGAAGGGCTCGGGTCGTTTTTGGATGCAGATTATAAAATCGGAGTGCTGTTTATGGGGTTGGCAATTTTAGCATGGGCAGCCGGAACGATTTATACCAAAACGCATGCTTATAAATCGGGTAATATTGCACTCAATTTGTTTTATCAGTTTACAATGGCTTCTTGTATACAATTGGTTTTAGCTTTTATTTTTTCGCCAAATCCAGATATAAGTTTGTGGAGTTCAAGAAGTATTTTTGCTTCTTTATATCTGTCTGTTTTTGGGTCTGTAATTGCTTTTCTCTGTTATAATTATGCTTTAAAACGTGTTACAGCTGTACAAGTTTCTATTTTGTCTTACATCAACACAATTATAGCTGTTTTTCTGGGTTGGTTGATTTTAGATGAAAAAATCACCGTTGATTTTATCATCGCTACAGTGCTTATTATTTTAGGTGTATTTATTATTAATTATAAGAAGAAAGAAAATCACATAAAATAAAAAAGGAATACGGATAGAAGACACGCCGCATTCGTAGAGACGCACTGCAGTGCGTCTCTACGGTCAATAACAAATAGAGATTAAAACCACACATTTATAAATTGAAATCTTTTGGTCCGATTAGTTTGTCGTAAATTTATCAGAATAAAAAAAGGGATCATGAATGCGAAGAAAAAACAAATAAAAGACAATAAAGTCGAAGAACCAGTAGTAGAATATGAGGTTCAGAGATCAGAATTTAAAGGAATAGACAGAGATACTTTTGATTTTGATGCTGAGTTTGCAAACGGGTTGACTCCGGAGGAATCAAAGGCAGAATCAATTAAGAGAATTAGAGAGTGGTGGGGAAAATAGAAGTTGTTTTTACACGAGGCGTTATTCGATATCTTGATAATTTAGTTGTTATGTTGTATGAAAAAGAGTATTTCGGCTCTGTAGATGCAGCAGAAAGATATGTTTCTAATATCTACGATGCTGTTCCGGAAAAAATACAAAAGGGTCTACACAAGAAAACGCCAACAATGCTTCGGTATTTAGGTTCTGATTATATTTTTTGTAAAACTAATTCTCGTACAACTTGGTATGTTTTTTTTTGAAAAGAGTAAGCAAAATTATTTGATTACAGGTATCCTGAATAATTATTGTATTGAAGCAAAAAATCTGTAGAAATATAAATTTCCAATTGATTAATCGATAATTTGGTATATCTTGATTTGGTTGATTTGTTATAAATGGGTTAGGTGAAATTTTTTATTATGAATGCGAAGAAAAAACAAATAAAAGACAATAAAGTCGAAGAACCAGCATTAGAATATGAAGTTCTGAAACCAGAATTTAAAGGAATAGACAGAGATACTTTTGATTCTGATGCCGAGTTTGCAAACGGGTTGACTCCAGAGGAATTTAAAGAGGAAATGTTTAAGAGAATAAAAGCATATCCTTGGGAAAAATAATTTTTGAGAACAATGTTCTTGAGTATTTTGATCATTTGGTTTTTTTTGCTTTTTGGAAAAGAATATTTTGGTTTTCCTCAGTCTGCACAGAAATATGTGGATGAAATTGTCACTTTTATTGTTTCTGGGATTTCAAGTTTTCTGCATAAGAAAACGCCAACAATACTCCGGCATTTAGGTTCTAATTATGTTTTTTATAAAACTAATTCTCGTAAAACTTGGTATGTCTTTTTTGAAAAAAGTGAGCAAAATTATTTGATTACAGGTATCCTGAATAATTATTGCATTGAAGCAAAAGATCTATAGAAATATAAAATCCCAAATGAATTTGATCATTTGGGATTTTTTGATTTTTATTTCAAGCTGAAAACTAAAAATTAAGCATTAGCAGTAACTGCTTCTTTGTCAATTTTAGTAATTAAACCGGCTAATACTTTTCCTGGTCCAACTTCAGTAAATAAAGTAGCACCGTCAGCGATCATTTGTTGTACCGATTGTGTCCATTTTACAGGAGCAGTCAATTGAATGATCAGGTTCTTTTTGATTTCATTGGCATCAGAAATAGCGCTAGCTGTTACGTTTTGATATACCGGACAAATAGGTGTTGCGAATGTTGTGGCTTCAATTGCTGCAGCTAATTCTTCTCTTGCCGGTTCCATCATTGGTGAGTGGAATGCCCCTCCAACAGGTAAAATCAAAGCACGTTTTGCTCCCGCAGCTTTCATTGCTTCACAGGCTTTTTCAACAGCCGTGGTTTCTCCTGAGATTACTAATTGCCCAGGGCAGTTGTAATTTGCAGCTACGACAACACCGTCAATAGAAGCGCAAACTTCTTCAACAACATTGTCTGCTAAACCTAAAACGGCAGCCATTGTAGAAGGTGTAATTTCGCATGCTTTTTGCATCGCAAGAGCACGTTGAGAAACTAATTTCAGTCCATCTTCAAAAGATAATGTTCCATTAGCTACCAATGCAGAAAATTCTCCTAAAGAATGTCCTGCAACCATTTCCGGTTTAAAATCTTCGCCTAAAGTTTTGGCTAAAATAACCGAGTGTAAAAAAACGGCAGGTTGTGTTACTTTTGTTTCTTTTAGTTCTTCGGCAGTACCTTCAAACATGATATCTGTAATTCTGAAACCTAAAATTTCATTAGCTTTTTCGAATAATTCTCTGGCTAAAGCCGATGTTTCATATAAGTCTTTGCCCATTCCTGTAAACTGTGCACCCTGACCTGGAAATACGTATGCTTTCATTTGTCTAATTTAAAGATTGAATTTTTTTGGAATTGAAAATTAGTTTCAATTGAAAGGCAAAAATAACATTTTTTTAGCTTGTATAGTCCTTAAACATATAAATCCATAATAATCTGGAAAAACGAAGGTTAAAAAATGATAAAGAAGTAATTACAACCGCAATGATGGGAATAATTCTCAGATCAAATGTCTTTTCGAAGAAAAATTGTGCAATACAGTAAGTAGCAATTCCTTGCGCAACCGTTAGTCCGTAATTTACATACATCGCACCAAAAAAGTAGCCTGGCTCTTTTTGGAACTTATAATTACAATGACCACAGTATTCATTCATTTTTGGAAAACCGATATTTAGGAATATGTTTTTGTCTTTGAATACTTTTCCTTTATGACAATTCGGACATTCATTTTTCAAAATATGGACTAGTGTACTTGACATGATTTTGTTGTTTTTTATTTATACAAAGGTATTTTAGATTCTATTGAAACCTTTTTTATATCTTCGCTACTTATAGCACAATAAAGACATTTGTTATGAAAAAATACCCTGTTTATAGCGTTCAGAATTTTAGTTGTAACGATATTCACCGTGATTTTTATGTCAATACTTTCAAGGAACATTTAAAAAGTCACAGTTTCGTAGAAGAGCCGCATCGTCACGATTCTTATTTAATGGTTTTTTTTACTAACGGATCGGGAATTCACGAAGTTGATTTTGATCGTTTTGAAATAAAAAAGGGTAGTTTGTTTGTTTTGCAACCTGGGCAAATGCACCATTGGAGTTTGTCTGAAGATATTGAGGGGTATGTGATTATCTTTTCACAAGAACTTTATAATCTGTATTTCGGACAGAAAAAAATAAACGACTACAATTTTTACAATTCGATTCTCAATCAGCCGGAAGTTCTTTTTGAAGGGGAAGAATCATCTAAAATTTTGCCTTATTTTAATCTGCTGATTCAGGAAAACAGTCAAAATCATAGATTGCAATTAGACAAGATGCTCAATTTGTTGGATTGTATTCATATCGAAATTGCCCGTAAATACGGTGAAACTTACTCACGTCAGGCGCATTCGTATAATGTTAAAATTAGTGCTTTCGAGCTGCTTCTGGAAAAGTACTTTAAAACTCAGAAGTTGCCTTCGTTTTATGCGGATCAATTGCATATTACTTTAAAACATTTGAACCGAATATGTAACGAGATTTTGCAAAAAACAGCAACCGAAGTAATTATGGATCGCGTAATTCTCGAAATAAAAAGAATGCTGATCGATAAACAATTAGCTGTAAACGAGGTGGCATATGCTGTTGGTTATGAAGACTACTCTTATTTTTCGAGATTATTTAAAAAACAAACCGGAATTTCTCCGACGGAGTTTAGGAATAATACAGGACGTTGATTTTTTGACACGAATTGCACGAATTGTCACGAATTGATTCGTTGGTTGTGGTTTTTTATTGCGCAAAGATTGTCATTTCGAAGAATGAGAAATCACATCCAACATTCCGCAAACTGTGCGTTAATTTGTAGTGTGATTTCTCATTCTTCGAAATGACAAAAAAGAGGGTGTTTACCACGAATTACACGAATTAAATTTTAGTTTTTCAGTTTACAATTAGTGAAAATTTGTGTCAAACAAAAAGCCCTGTACTTATTAGAATACAGAGCCTTTCATTAATCAGATTAATTCAAATTATGCTTGTTTTGCCAATTGAATTTCGATGTTTAGTTTAACTTCTTCTCCAACCAATACACCACCGGTTTCAAGGGCAGAATTCCAGTTTAGTCCCCAATCTTTACGATTGATTTTTCCTTCGATGTTTAAGCCTACTTTTGTATTTCCCCAAGGATCGGTCATGATACCACTAAATTCTACTGGAAATTTTACTGTTTTAGAAACTCCTTTGATGTTTAGATCTCCTGTGATTTCATATTCACCATCATCAACTTTTTTAAAGGAAGAAGATTTGAAAGCTAATTTTGGATGGTTTTCAACATCAAAAAAATCGCCGCTTCTTAAGTGTCCGTCTCTGTCTGCATTTGCTGTATCAATTGAAGAGATGTCTGCGGAAAAAGCGATATCTGCATTTTCGAAATTCTCGTCATCAGTTGTAACGGTTGCATCGTAAGTTCCGAATTTGCCTGAAACATTTGTAAACATCATGTGTTTTACTTTAAAGCCAATTTGTGAATGTGTTGGGTCAATAGACCATTTTGTAGTTGCCATAATTTTATTTTTTTTAATTGTAATAGTTTCATTTTGATAAGGCAAAGTTACGCTGAGAGTAAACGAAGGGTACTTAACCTAGATTAAGAAATGAAAACAATAGATTAAGTTTTTGATTATCAGTCTTTATTGTTCAGGTAAAAAGTCAAAGCTCCGGATGGACATTTGTTTACGGTTTCAATAATTTTTTTAGTGGTTGAATTTTTAGCTTGTATCCACGGTTTTTCTTTTGGGTGAAAAACATCGGGATTATTTTTTACACAATTGGCAGAATGAATACATTTTCCGGATTGCCATACGATAGTTACTTCACCATTCGTATATTCTTTTGTAAGGTCATTTGGATCCATAATTGAGCATTTTAGAGTGGTTATTTCTACTTTGTTGAAGTCCGGTCAGTTTCTACTATAAATTTAATCTTTCTTTCGGGCTTTATGAAATTTTGGATAAAAAATAAAGAGGTAATAAATTGAAATTCAAAATATTACCTCTTGCTATGAGAATTTGTTTATTACTTATGCGAATTAATAATTCATCGGAATTTCCATTAAAAGAAACTCAGCATCAGTATTTGCTTTGATGTTTAAAGTCTCAAAACCGGTAATTCCAAGAGCATCACGGGAGTTTAATTCCTGTCCGTTGATGGTTACATTTCCTTTTAAGATAAAAGCATAAACGCCATTTCCTTCTTTTTTTAGATGATATTCTGTTGCGATTCCAGCGTCAAAGTTGGCCATATGGAACCACGCATCCTGGTGAATCCAAACTCCTGCATCGTCTGCATTTGGAGATAAGATTTGTTGTAATTTGTTATGTCTGTCCTCAACATTCAAAGAAATTTGCTGATAACGTGGATCAACATTTCTTTGGTTTGGAAACAACCAGATTTGTAACAATTTAGTCTGCTGATCGGCATTCGGATTAAACTCACTGTGTTGTACTCCGGTTCCTGCACTCATTACCTGAATATCACCATTTTTGATGATTTCGGTGTTACCCATACTGTCTTTGTGCGCTAAATCACCTTCCAACGGGATAGTGATGATTTCCATATTGTCGTGTGGGTGTGTTCCAAAGCCCATTCCGCCTGCAATCGTATCATCGTTTAAAACGCGTAATGCTCCAAATTGAACTCTTTCCGGATTGTACCAGCTTGCAAAACTAAAACTGTGATAAGCATTTAGCCATCCGTGATTTGCATTCCCTCTTGTTTCTGCCTTGTGTAATACTATATTTTCCATGATACTTTGTGTTTTGTTATTTTATAGTACAAATTTACGACGGACATAGATGAAATGTACTTAATGTAGATTAAGAAAAGGTTCTGAGGTTCTGAGTGGCTAAGTTTCTGAGTTTTTTTATAGGAGGTTTAAAGGGGTGGAGATGCAAAGGTTCTGAGGAGGGGAGTTTATGGCTGTACGTAATAGGTGTGAAGAGTGCCTTAATTTGTCATTTCGAGCGAAGTCGAGAAATCACACCAGAAACTCCGTACGGTTTGTTATCCTGAGGAATGACGGATCTGTGTTTGCTGAATCGATACTGTTGAGCTACACTTTACGGATTATCTCGTGAAGATACTTCGTTCCTCAGTATGACAAAATTGCGGAAAATTGAAACGGAGTTTCTAGTGTGATTTCTCATTCTTCGAAATGACAAGGTGTGAGAAAATCTAAAATCAATAATCGCAATCTAAAATCAACAATCTTCAATCAACAGTCTTCAATCTAAAATCAGCAATCTAAAATCTTTTAGCTATACTGCGTGATATACTGCTGCACAACGGCATCTGTATCCTCATGACGTTTCTTTTTCTCTAATGCAATAGGAGGGGAAGCTCTTTCCAGGCAATCTTTTACGGCACAAGTTTCGCAGGTTACGCCTACGATTTGTTTGGTGAGTGGTTTTCCGTCGATGAATTTGAATTTCTTTTTCATCGTTGGATTGATCAAAATCCCAACAGAAATACTTCTGATGCAATTCTCAACAAACGGATCTTTTGTAGCGGAAGAAAAAACCAAATACTCATTTCCGCTATTCGCATAACTCGAAATCTGAGCATCAAAAAAGTGGGGTTTGTTTTGTCTGATTGCTTCGTCAATCGTTTTTACCGAAACCCATCTTCGGCAGTAATGCTCATTGGTTTCGTTTGCGTGTGGTTCCTGCTGATTGGTAATGTGTAGTTCTTTTTTTATCTGATAAAAATCAGAGCCAATTTTATGAGATAATCTTAGGAAGAAGAGATTCTTCAGATGAAAGTCTTTCGGTAATAAATTGGTTAATCGTTGGTAGAAAGATTCCGGTGAAACTTCGAAACTTTCAATTAAAGCTACAAACTGTTCCGGTTTAGGTTGTTCGTTATTTAAGAATACATTGATTTTGTCTACAACCAATTGTCTTGGCAGCAATAAAGCTCCGGCAAAGTACGAAGCATAAAAATTATGGAGCACCTGATCGAAATTATCAAATTTAATCCAACTGAAAGTCAGTAATCTGTCGGATAGATTTAAATAATTGTAGGCTATTTCTTTGGCAAGTATAAATGCTTTTTGTGGGTCGTCAATTTCTGTGGAAAGTAATAATGTTTTGCTTTTTGGAACATAAATGGAACGTAAATCGCCCAATGCTTCCTGATCAGTAAAAGCAATTTCTTTTATGGTGTATTCGTACTCTTCTTTTAGAATCGCTTGCAATTCTTCAACACTGATCTTAGTATCTAAATTGATTTGAAAAGATTTGGAGAAAGCGATTACCTTATTTTCTAAATCTTCAAAATAATTGCTGTGTGCTTCCTGATACGAACGCAAAGCAGCTAAAAAGAAACTTTCACGACTTAAATTATAATGTTGTGCAATTTCAATTATGGTACTGATAAAGGCGTTGACTTTTGCCGGAGCATTCGCAATAATATCAATTAGATCCGCTTCCTGAATTCCAAAAAGCTCTAAAGGAATCTCTTTTAAAATACCGGATTTTAAAATTTCACCAATCGGAGCGAGGTTGTTGTCGAGTTTTAAAGAGACCATTTGGTCGTAAGAAACATCGAGATGCTCGCATAAAAGTAAAATTTTATCGGTTTTGGGATATTTTTTTCCCTTTTCAATTTCGTTTAAATACGATTTTGAAAGGTTGGTCAATTTGGCTAAGCCAAAAAGCGAAAGGTTCTTTTGGGTGCGGACCTGCTTGAGTTTTAGCCCAAAAATCAGCTTTATATAATCTTTTTCGATATCCATAGTGTCAAATGTAACCAATAAAAAAACAATCGCCAAAAAAATATTTTACACATTTAGCGAACGTTCGCTTGTTTTGTAAAAAACTTTTTCATAACATTGTAGTGTAAAACAAGTTAGATGTGAGATCGTTAGAGATGAAATGTTTTAAAAGGCATGAATCAGTTGAGACAATATCTTATTTAACTATTTAAAAATAAAATCTGCAGCTATGAAAAACCAATTTGAGATTACCGAGACGGCAATGGAATTTTTAGCCGAAAAAAAGCTTTCTTATCCAAGTATTTGGACCGATGATGCAATTGCTTTTATAACAGAATTGCATAAGAAATTCGAATCACAACGAAAATTACTTTTGTTGCAAAGAGACCAAGCGCAAGTCGGTTTTGATGAAGGTGTCATGCCTGCTTTTCCTTTAGAGACCAAAGAGGTTAGGGAAAGCAATTGGACTGCCGGTGAAACACCAAAAGATTTATTGGATAGAAGAGTTGAAATTACTGGGCCGGTTGATCGCAAAATGATTATCAATGCCTTGAATTCAGGAGCAAAAACATTTATGGCCGATTTTGAAGACAGTACTTCTCCAACCTGGCAAAATTTGATGGAGGGACAGGTTAATTTAATAGATGCGGTTAACAAAACGATTTCGCATACGGATCTTTCAAAAAACAAAACCTATCAGCTAAATGAAAAAATAGCGACTTTGATTGTTCGTCCAAGAGGTTTGCATCTTTTAGAAAAACACCTTCAGATAGAAGGTCAAATGGTTTCAGGTTCTTTGATGGATTTTGGTTTGTATGTTTTTCACAATCATAAACAATTACTTGAAAATAATTCCGGACCCTATTTCTATATTCCAAAGTTGGAACATTATTTAGAAGCGCGTTGGTGGAATACTGTAATTGATTTTACCGAAGATTATTTAAAATTAGCAAGAGGAACGATCAAAGTTACGGTGTTAATAGAAACCATCACAGCCAGTTTTCAATTGGATGAAATTATCTACGAATTGAAAGAGCATATAGTGGGATTGAATTGTGGTCGTTGGGATTATATCTTTTCGTACATCAAAAAATTCCGTAAAAATTCGAAGTTTATTGTTCCGGATCGCGATCAGGTAAATATGACTTCACCGTTTATGAATGCTTATTCGAATTTGGTAATTCAGAGATGTCATAAAAGAGGAATTCATGCTATTGGAGGAATGGCGGCTCAGATTCCGATTAAAAATAACGAAGAAGCCAATGCTGTTGCTTTTGCAAAAGTAAAAACCGATAAAGAACGTGAAGTTCGAAATGGTCATGATGGCACCTGGGTAGCACATCCGGATTTGGTAGCGCTGGCGAAAGAAGTTTTTGATGCCGGAATGCCAACCCCAAACCAGATTCATATCAAAAGAGAACACCGCAAAATTACAGAAGCGGATCTGATTGAACCACCAATTGGAATCATTACTGAAAATGGAGTTCGAAAAAACATCAATGTTGGGGTTTTGTATTTGGCTTCGTGGTTGAATGGTCAGGGTGCAGCAGCTTTGCATAATTTGATGGAAGATGCTGCAACGGCTGAGATTTCGAGATCACAATTGTGGCAGTGGCTTCAGAATAAAGTGGTTTTGGATACTGACAAAGAGTTGAATCTGGCCTATTATCACGAATTGGCTTTAGAGGAATTCCATAAAATAAAAACGGAATTGGGAGAAGAAAACTACGAAAAACGACAATTTCCTTTGGCTGAAAAAGTACTGGAAAGATTAGTTGTTAATGCTGATTTTGTTGACTTTTTGACCATTCCATGTTACAAATATTTATAAGAGCTCTTGAACTTTTTTTTTAACACATAGAAACATAGATGTAAAATTGAAGGAAGGGATATTTTAAGAAATCTTGATTTTGCAAATAGCTATGTGCTTTAGGGCAAGCGTTTCGGCTTATCCGCAAAAAAAGAGATGTTCCTATGTATTAAACGAACTCAATACTAATAATTTTTAAGTCTCAGCTGAAAACTGAAAACTGAGACTGCAAACTTTTTACTAACCAACTTAACTATATTATTTATGAAAACAACAGAAGACAGAATTCAGGAATTGATTAACGATTGGATTACGAACCCAAGATGGAAAGGTGTTGAACGTCCGTATACTGCTACCGAAGTGGTGACGCTTCAGGGTTCTTATCAGATTGAGCACTCTATTGCTAAAATAGGGGCGCAAAAATTATGGAGAAAGTTAAAAAGTCAGGATTATGTAGCTGGATTGGGGGCTTTAACAGGGAATCAGGCGATTCAGGAAGTTGATGCCGGTTTGGAAGCGATTTATTTAAGCGGTTGGCAAGTGGCTGCTGATGCGAATTTGGCTGGAGAAATGTATCCGGATCAATCGCTTTACCCGGTAAATAGTGTACCAATGGTTGTGAAAAAAATTAATAGTGCTTTATTGCGAGCTGATCAGATTCAGGTGGTAAATAAAGTAGAAGATAAAATAGATTATTTAGTACCCATTGTTGCTGATGCCGAAGCAGGTTTTGGTGGAAATTTAAATGCTTTTGAACTAATGAAATCTATGATTGAGGCCGGAGCTTCTGGGGTTCATTTTGAAGATCAGTTGAGTTCTGCTAAAAAATGCGGGCATTTAGGAGGGAAGGTTTTGGTGCCAACTCAGGAAGCGATTAATAAACTAATTGCGGCTCGATTAGCAGCAGATGTTATGGGGGTTCCTACACTTATTGTAGCGCGAACCGATGCAGATGCCGCTAATTTACTAACGAGTGATGCAGATCCTAGAGATGCAAAGTTTATTACTGGTGAAAAAACCAATGAAGGTTTCTTTTATGTAAACTGCGGTATCGATCAGGGAATTGCAAGAGGATTGAGCTACGCACCGTACGCCGATTTGATCTGGATGGAAACCAGTAATCCTGATTTGGTTTATGCGAAAAAATTTGCTGATGCCATGAAAAAAGAATTTCCGGATAAAATGTTAGCGTATAATTGTTCACCTTCTTTTAACTGGGCTGCAAAATTATCAGTGGCAGAAATGGAAACTTTCAGAGAAGATTTGGCTGCGATGGGATATAAATTCCAGTTCATCACTTTAGCAGGTTTCCATGCTTTAAACACTAGTATGTTTGAACTTTCTAAAGCTTACAAAGAGCGCGGAATGGCGGGTTATTCTGAGTTACAGGAAAGAGAATTTGCTTTACAGAAAAATGGTTTTAGAGCGGTAAAACATCAAGCTTTTGTAGGGACTTCTTATTTTGATGCGGTTCAGAATACGGTTACCATTGGTAAGTCAACCACTACGGCAATGAAACATTCTACGGAGGTTGAGCAATTTTAATTCATAAAAAAAACACGGTTCTTGGTTGAGCCGTGTTTTTTCTTTTTTTTTGCCACAGATTTCACAGATTAAAATGATTAAAAAAATATGGCCACGAATTTCACGAATTAATTGGTTTAATAATGGAATTAAAATTCACGTGAATTAGTGAAATTCGTGGCCAAAAAAATCATTTTAATCTGTGAAATCTGTGGCTATATTATTTATTTCTTCAAAAGCCTTGCTTTCATTTTACTAAAAAACTCTGGCGTAACACCAATGAAAGAAGCAATTTGTTTTTGAGGGACTTTGTGAACTAATGTTCCATATTTGGCGCAGAATTTTTCAAAGCGTTCTTCTGCGGGTAAGCTCAGATTGTCCATTAGTCTTTGCTGATTGGCAACTAATGAATTTTCGATTAGAATTCTGAAAAAACGTTCTAATTTTGGAATTTGAAGATACAATTGCTCCTGATTTTCTTTTGATAGCGAAACGATTTCAGTTTCTTCTAGAGCTTCTATAAAAAGCTGTCCGGGTTTCTGTGAAAAATAGCTGTACATGTCACTCATCCACCAGCCTTCGCAGGCAAAAGAAAGTACATGTTCAACAATATTATCGTTGATGTTAAAGCTTCTTAAAATCCCTGAATTCACAAAATAAGAATGTTTACATATTTCGCCCGCATTTAATAAAATGGTCTTGGCTTTATAGGTATGTGTTTCTGTTTTGGATAAAAAAAGTGCCTGCTCATCCGGAGTCAATGCAACATGCTTGGCAATATTGTCAAGAATCAGCGCCATTATTTTTGCTTTATTAAA
This sequence comes from Flavobacterium sp. FlaQc-52, assembly GCF_044007495.1. Classification (NCBI taxonomy): domain Bacteria; kingdom Pseudomonadati; phylum Bacteroidota; class Flavobacteriia; order Flavobacteriales; family Flavobacteriaceae; genus Flavobacterium; species Flavobacterium sp. FlaQc-52. The sequence goes on from NZ_JBIPCV010000006.1 coordinate 17,385, forward strand.
GTAAATGTAGTCACTTTAAAACGGTCATTTTCTATTTTTCCTGTTACAGCAGCTTTACGGATTGCATTGCAAAAACCATCTTTTGCGTGAGCATCACCATGTTCGTCGATGGTTGTTCCGTCAACAAAATAGGATTTTCCGTCAATGCGAACGGCAAGATCACAAGCGTCACCTTTCATTCCGAATTGACATTCACCACAAGCGGTTTCTACAATTTGAGGTTTTTCGGTTTTTTCTTTGTCTTGAGCCTGCATGTTAAGGCCGGTAAATAACAATGCAAGAAATATTAGTTTTTTCATTTTTTAAGAGTTTACAATTATTAGTTTTGAAGTTGCTTTTGCGCGTTCTGTTATTTCTTCGATTGGAGTGACTAAAGTATCATGACTTAAAACAACACCCATTCTGCGGTACGGTCTTGAGGTTGGTTTTCCAAAAAGTCGGAAATCGGTTTTGGGTAAAGCAGCTACTTTTTCGATTCCGGTAAAAGTTGGGTTTGCAGAATCTTCAGTAGCCAAAATTACAGCGCTTGCTCCGGCTTTTTCTAAAGTGATTTCAAAAATAGGGAGGCTTAGAATGGCTCGTAAATGCAATTCGAACTCATTAAAATTTTGAGTTCCGGCCAAAGTTACCATTCCGGTATCGTGCGGACGTGGGGAAAGTTCGGAGAAATAAACGCCGTCATTGGTCAGGAAAAATTCAACACCAAAAAGGCCGGCACCACCAAGGGCCTCGGTAATCTTTTCGGCCATATCCTGTGCTTCGTACAAGTCTTTATCGGAGACTTTTGCTGGCTGCCAGCTTTCCTGATAATCGCCACGTTCTTGTCGGTGACCAATCGGAGCACAAAAAAGTGTTGGATTGTTATTTTGAGTAATTGTCAAAAGTGTAATTTCAGAATTGAAATCTACAAAAGCTTCGACGATCACTTCGATAACATCTCCTCGGGAACCTGCAACGGCATATTCCCAAGCCTTCAGAATATCTTCCTGATTTTTAATGGTCGATTGTCCTTTTCCTGAAGACGACATCAACGGTTTTACTACGCATGGAATTCCAACTTCCTGAACGGCTTTTTGTAATTCTTCTGCCGAAGTTGCGTATTGGTATTTGGCTGTTTTTAAGCCTAATTCTTTTGCTGCTAAATCGCGAATAGCTTTTCGATTCATGGTAAAATTCGCCGCTTTCGCTGAAGGAACAACGGTGATGCCTTGTTTTTCGTAATCGTAAAAACGTTCGGTACGAATGGCTTCTATCTCAGGGACAATAAAGTCGGGTTGGTGTTTGGCTACTATGCGGTCAAGTGCTTCGCCATCGAGCATATTGATTACTTCAAAACCATGAGCTACTTGCATTGCAGGAGCGTTTTCGTAACTGTCAACAGCAATTATGGTCTGACCGATTCTTTGTGCGGCAATGGTGAATTCTTTTCCTAATTCGCCTGAACCTAGAAGTAGTATTTTCATTTTTAATTTAGATTTTGAGGGTTTTGACTTAGTTTTATAAATACTAAACTGCTTAAAAAAGTAAGTAACATTAAGGTAAATGATAAAAATAAAATCATTAGGATTGAAAATAAAATTTGATATGGAATTTGTGATCGTAATGCAAATGATATTCCATTAACAAACATTCCTATTGTATATATTGTAAAAAGGGATACTATAAGCTTTGAACTTACTGCAAAAGAAAATTGAGAGCAGGCTTTTAGATAAGATATCTGATCTAATGAGAAACTGATTTTTTTAGCCGTATTCCAAAATAGAAAAACGATGAATAAGGGGAGTAAAATCCCCCAAAATATTGGGGTCCAAAAAAGACCGAAATTGCATATTTGAGTACATAAGTCAACAAATAGGCTTTTAGAAAATATTAAAAATGGGAACAGAGAACACACAAAAACTCCGGCAATAATAGAGTATAATGTAATCTTGTTTTCTGATCTCATTTGAAGTTAGTTTTGAGAGTAAAGATAAATAAAAATGGAATTTATTTTCACGTTAATTCTGGAGATTTGGCGGATTTAATTTATCGTGAAATTAATTTTTATGTTCAGTAATCATAAAGTTTATCATTTCTGACGAAGGAGAAATCTTTACGAGTAGCTCCATAATTTGAATCATCAAACTTTGTCGAGTTTCGTGCGAAGATTTCTCCTTCGTCGAAATGACAGAACTACAGGGAACAATCTGTTTCTAATAAATAGCTGGTTTTTAAAAACCTGTGGAACAGTAAAAATGAATTCGAAAATTTAATTTATCTAAAAAAACATCTCGTTTACAAAATACACACTTAATTTGTCCTTTCGAGGCACGAGAAATCACATCAGAAATTCCACATAGAAAATCGCCAATCTTTGTCGAGTTACGTGTGTGATTTCTCGACTTCGCTCGAAATGACAAGTTTGTGGGGGTATAAAGTGAAATTATAAACGAAAGAGTTCTTGGTTTACGTTTTGCGCGAGGGATAGGAGTGGAAAGCCCGGAGCCTGACGAAGGAAGTGCGAGGACTTGTAGCGGATAGCCCGACCCGGAGGGACACGCTCAAATAAAAAAAACCGACACTTAGAAAAGTATCGGTTTTGTATTTTTAATGAAAATGATCTTCCTCAATTTCAAATTCGGCATCTTTTTCCCAAATTTCCATTTCACAAGGTTTGCAATTGAACTTTAGTTTGTATTCCAGTTCACCTTGTTTTAATACTAATGGTTCTTTTACTTTGACACCTACAATGTCTTTTTGGTGTATCGGACATTTTTTTAATTCGTATTTGATACAATATTTGGTGGTCATTACACGGGATTTTCCTGGATCCCATTGTAATTCAAATGCTTTTTCAATTTCAGTTACACCATGGCGTTCGTAAAATTTACGCGCTATTTTATTTGAAACATTGTACATAAAGTCCAATTTGGTTTCAGGATAAGGGTGTGACGTTTTTACCAACTGATGTTCTTCACGTTTGTAATTGGCCAAACGAATTTCGGATAATTGCTCGTAAACGGTTCTTCTCATTTCGTTGATTTTTGAAATAGGAAGGAACCAATTTTGAGAAAATAGTACATTAATTTCATCTGCAGTATAAGGAGTAAAACCTGTTTTTGCCAGATTGATTTTAAAGTTTTCTGCGATCGATTCGTTGTTTTTAGTTTGTTCTTTCGGGTGAACCAAAGTCACAATACTTACATTTCCATCTTCGTCAGTGGCAATTAATTCAAAGCCATTTTCGTTTTCGGTCAATAATAAAGTGGTGCTGATTTTACGTACGGCACTGTCTTCTCTTTCTACAATTTTAATAAAAGCGGCATCATTATTTCTATAAATAAAAGTACCGTCTTTAATTTCTTTTAAAACGTTAGGATAAGCCAAACCATTTTCAACTTTGTTGACATAGATTCCCTCTGCTTCATTATTTTCATTGATGAAACATAGTCCATCACCATTATTCAATAATTCACCATTCTCAATTTGGTAAGCGTTTCCTATTGTTTTAACCAATTTACCAATGTATTGTCCTTTTGATTTTGGACTTTCCCATGAGCCAATTGAACTGTGTCTTTCGTTTACAAAATAGTCGGTGTAACCACGATTAAAACTTTTATCCAAAGCAGAATCAAAACTGTAAGTACATTTTCCCGAAGAAGCTTTGGTATATTTATCACTTCCTTCTAAGTAAGCATCTAATTTTTGGCGTAAATACGAAACGTTATTTTTTACGTAAACGATATCCTTTAGACGGCCTTCTATTTTAAAAGAAACAATTCCTGCTTCAACCAGATTTGGAATTTCATTTGAAACATCAAAATCTTTAATAGAAAGCAAGTGACTGTTTTTGATTAAAGTTTCTCCGTTTCCGTCGATTAAGTTGTATGGTAAGCGACAGTTTTGAGCACAAGAACCACGGTTGGCACTACGTTCTCCGTTGGCCACACTCATATAACAATTTCCGCTGAAGGAAACACATAAGGCGCCGGTAACGAAAAATTCTAATTCAACATCTGCTTTATCGTAGATTTCTTTAATTTGGTGCAGGTTCAATTCACGTGCTAAAACGACACGTTTTATTCCGGCATCTTTTAAGAATTTTATTTTATCGGCATCACGATTATTGGCTTGTGTACTGGCGTGAAGTACGATAGGAGGTAAGTCCATTTCCATAATCGCCATATCTTGAATAATCAAGGCATCAACTCCAATATTGTATAATTCCCAAATCATTAAACGACACGTTTCTAATTCGTTATCATATAAAATGGTATTGATAACGACAAAAACCTGAGCGTTAAATAAGTGTGCATACTTTACCAATGCTGCAACATCTTCAATAGAGTTTGTGGCATTAGAGCGTGCTCCATATAATGGTGCGCCAATATAAACTGCATCGGCGCCACTATTGATGGCAGCAATTCCTCCAATTAAATCTTTAGCAGGGGCTAATATTTCAATCTTCTTCTTCATTTTTAGTACTTTAGGCTTTTGTGGTTTTCCCGGAAAAAAGTGTGCAAAGTTCTAATAAATAATTTGAGTTTGCTAGTGCTGCGGTGATTTTTTTTGAAATGAGTGGCTAATATGGAATGATGATGTTTAAGAAGTTACTGTGTTTCTTTGTATATGTTTTATTCCCAAAGCTATTTACATGATATTCTTATACTGATTTCTCTTTGCCAATTAAATGATTAATATGATTTTAGATAGATATTGCTTTTTGTAACCTAATGATTCCCAATGTCGTCAAAACAAATAGTAACCCTTAATTAGAGTATCAAATGAGATTAATTTTTAAAATTTGTATTGTTTCCTGTTTCATTTTTCAGCCTGTTATTTTTGCTCAGACTTTAGAAGCCAAAATAGATAAGTTATTAAATGAAAAATTCAAACCCGAAGGTCCCGGAGGCGTATTCTTAGCTGCTAAAGAGGGAAAGATTATATACAAGAAAGCTTTTGGAAAGGCTAATTTAGAATTGAATGTTGCAATGCAGCCGGACTTTGTTTTTGAAATTGGTTCCATGACCAAACAATTTACAGCGGTCTCCATTTTGATGTTAGTTGAGCAAGGTAAACTGAAATTGCATGATGAAATCACCAAGTTTATTCCGGATTATCCAACCAACGGAAATAGTATTACGATACATCATTTGTTGACACATACTTCAGGAATTAAGGATTTTACAAGTATGAAAGCAATTAAAGATATTGCCAAAAGCGATTTATCGCCTAAGGAGTTAGTTGATTTTTTTAAGAACGAACCGGTAGACTTTAAACCGGGTGAACAGTATAAGTATTGTAATTCGGGTTATGTTCTTCTGGGGTATATTATTGAGATGGTGTCAGGTAAAACTTTTGGGGAGTTTATTGATCAGAATATTTTTAAGAAGTTAGAGATGAACAATACTTATTATGCAAGCCATGAGAAGGTAATAAAAAATAGGGCTTCGGGTTATCGTGATAGAGAGGGTTATGTAAATGCACCTTATATCAGTTTTTCTATACCTTATGCTTCGGGATCGATAATGTCAAATGTTGAGGATCTGTTGAAATGGCAAAATGAAATTGCTGCCCATACGTTGCTTAGTCCGGTTACTACTGCGAAAGTATTCACCAATTATCAACTAAATAACGGTACCAAAATTGACTACGGATATGGATGGCACATTGATGCGGTAAAAGGGAAGCTTGTATATGAACATGGAGGCAGTATTTTTGGTTTTAAATCGATGGGCGTTTATGAGCCGGCTAGCAAAATTTATGTACTTGGTTTGAGTAATTGTGATTGCAATTCTTCAACTGCACTTACAAGAGAGATAGCGGCTTTGTTGTTGGATTAGCCTCTCGCTTTAGGTCAATGTCATTAAGTTAAGCGATTTTTTCACGCAGATTCCGCGGATTTTTTTTATTTCATTCCGCTAAAATCTGCGTGAGACTTTTTTGCTTTTAATTTCAGTATATTTTTTATTAATCTATAGGAAAAGAAAAACCTGCGGCAAAGACTCCGGTAGATTGTTTGGCTGCCGGATGCACGTAAAAAGAAACAGCAATCTCTATATTGTTTTTAGGGCCTACTGCTAATCCAAGGTTAATAGGGATGTGCATTAGGACATCGCTTTTATTGAAATTATGTGAAGGTGTAAAAGTTTCAAATGAACCAATAGAGGCACCAATACCGGTTTCAATAAAAGGAGCTACCCAGGGAATAGGTGCACATAGACGAATTTTCCCTCCCACTAAAAAAGCTCTGGTGTTTACTTTGTATTGAGGCTGATTTTGTAGTTCCGGATTTTTATCAGGAGAAGTTAAAATAATTCCTGCATAAGGTCTTACGCTAAACCATGAAGTTATTCCAAAAACATATTCTCCTTCTGTATAAAAACCAGAACCCATGACGTCTACTTCATCTTGCTGGCCATAATTTTCTATGTATAGAGAACTGCTGGATGCAAAACCTATGGATGCTTTAATAAAATTACCTGTTTTTTGAGCTTTGGTTTGGTTGAAAGAAAGTACTAGTAAGGTGCTAATGTAAAAAAGAGCACGAAAGTTTTTGGTCATTTGTTTGATTTTATAGTTGTAATATATTGGCGAAAATAAGATTTATCGTCCTGAAAAATAACATGTTTTCCTTTTTTGTTTGAGATGAATAAAAAAAGCCTCAGAAAAATTCCTGAGGCTTCAATTTATATAATTTGAATTTTGATGAGGTTAGTTCTTTATTGTTGTCTGCTGATGTCATTAAATTCCCAAAGCACATTGATGATCTTCCAGACCCCGTTGATTTTAACGAGATGCATATAATCAATCCATTCATCGGCAATTAATTTTACGGAAGCAGTTCGTTCTGAAACATCAAGCAGTCTGACTTCCTTTTTGGGTGTAGCAGGAAACTTGTCTCCGTTTTTGTTGTAGCTTTCTGCAAGCAGGACCATAGATTCTGTTGTGGTTTCGCGAACGTAATCTTTGCCGGTAGCTTTGTCTTTCCAAAAGGTTCGTTTGACCATTCTTGGGTGTAGTGCCTGTTCCATTTGTTTAGGATTTGGTACCTGTTGCGATTCGATGTAATCAAGAGCAGCTCTTTTTATTGCCAGGCTGTCTTGTTTGGTCTGTCCGGAAATATAATGGCTGATCAAAAATAAAACAGAACAAATAAGGGTGTGTTTCATAGTTAGTTGAGTTGGTTAAGTGGTTTGTATTTAGTTTAATAAAGTTTAAGTTGCTATTGTTGCCATTGTCACGGAGCAATAAAATAATCGGGCAGGAATTAATGAATGTTTCAACGCCGTGTTTCAAATATAGTGATATACTCTTATTGAAATTTCAAATGAAATGTTAACAAAAAAAAGCCTCAGGAAATTTTCCTGAGGCTTCATTGTATAGAATTAGAATCGTGATTAAGCAGCTAAAGCTTCTTTGATTCTGCGTAAGGCTTCTTTTAAAATATCGTTGCTTGTTGCGTAAGAAAAACGAATACAATTTGGATTTCCGAATGCATCACCTGTTACAGTTGCTACGTTTGCTTCTGATAAAAGATACATTGATAAATCGTTTGCATCTTTAATTTCAGTTCCTCTTAAAGTTTTTCCGAAGAAAGAAGAAACGTCAGGGAAAACGTAGAATGCACCTTCCGGAACGTTGATTTTTACACCTGGAATTTCTTTTAATAATCCAACCACTAAATCTCTACGACCGTGGAAAGCCTGAACCATTTCGTTTAATACACTTGGATCAGCATCTACTGCAGTAATTGTAGCACGTTGCGCAATACTGTTTGCTCCACTGGTTACTTGTCCTTGGATTTTGGTACATGCTTTTGCGATGAATTCCGGAGCTCCGATGTAACCGATTCTCCATCCTGTCATTGCGAATGCTTTTGCAACTCCATTTACCGTAATTGTTCTTTCTAACATTCCTGGGATTGAACCGATACTGCAGAAAGTTCCTGAGAAATTGATGTGCTCATAAATCTCATCAGCCACAACATATATATTAGGGTGTTTTTCTAAAACTTTTGCCAAAGCAGTTAACTCTTCTCTGCTGTAAACAGATCCACTTGGATTACAAGGAGAACTGAACCACATCATTTTTGTTTTTGGCGTGATGGCAGCTTCTAATTGCTCAGGTGTAATTTTGAAATCAGTATCTACAGACGTTGGAACTTCAACAGGAACTCCACCAGAAAGCTTTACAATCTCGAAATAACTCACCCAGTAAGGAGCTGGTAAAATAACCTCGTCACCTTCGTTTAACATTACTTGAGCAATGTTGTATAAAGATTGTTTTGCTCCTGTAGAAACTACGATTTGAGAAGGTTTGTATTCTAAACCATTGTCTCTTTTGAATTTTCTGCAAACAGCTTCTTTTAATTCCTGGTATCCGTCAACCGGAGAATAAGTACTGTAGTTTTCGTCTATTGCTTTTTTAGCGGCTTCTTTAATAAAATCAGGAGTATTAAAGTCAGGTTCTCCTAAACTTAAACTGATGATATCTTTTCCTTGCGCTTTTAATTCGCGTGCTAAAGCAGCCATTGCTAATGTTTGTGAAGTCGCTAAGTTGTTGATTCTGTCCGAAAGAATATGATTCATTATAAAAATTTTGAGTATCCTTAATTTTCTAAGCTGGTTAAGGAAGGTTAATTATTAATAGATTTTTTTAGTTTTATACCGATAATTCAGGTTTCATTCCAAGATCACGTAAATGTTTGAAGTGAGCAATAACTGCACTTGTCATTGTTTTGTACTCGTAATAAGGCAAGTTGCATTCTTTGGCAGTCTCTTTTACGATTTTTGCAATTTTACCATAGTGAATGTGACTGATATTTGGAAAAATATGGTGTTCGATTTGGTGATTTAACCCACCGGTGTACCAGTTTACGATGGCATTTTTAGGGGCAAAATTAGTTGTCGTAAACAATTGGTGAATGGCCCAGGTATTGTCCATTTCTCCTAACTCGTTTGGAGAAGGGTTTGTAGTTTCTTCTACAACATGCGCTAATTGAAAAACAACACTCAAAATTAATCCGGCTGTATAATGCATTACGAAGAAACCAATTAAAACTTTCCACCAGGTAATTCCGATTACGATCGGTAAAACGATCCAAATGGAAACATAAATAACTTTAGTGATGATTAAAGTAGTCCAAAGTATTTTAGGGTTTTTAAGTTCGCCGTAAGATAATTTTCTTTTAAGGTAACGTTTCATTTGTTTGAAATCGGTTGTGATTGCCCAATTGAAAGTCAATAAACCGTATAAGAAAACAGAATAATAATGTTGAAAACGATGAAAACTATGCCATTTTGCATCTTTGGTAAAACGGATAATTCTTCCTGCATCTAAATCTTCATCATGTCCCGGAATGTTCGTATACGTATGGTGTAAAACATTATGTTGTACCTGCCAGTTGTAAACGTTTCCTGCCAAAACATAAATAGTTCCACCCATAAACTTGTTGATCCAGGTTTTATTAGAGTACGAACCGTGATTTCCGTCGTGCATCACATTCATTCCAATACCTGCCATTCCAATACCGATCACGATAGATAGAAGTAACATAACCCAAAACGGCATATTTAGTGTAAGGATTAAAAAATACGGCGTCAGGAATACAGCAAAGAGAATAACCGCTTTTAAGTGCAGCTTCCAGTTTCCGGTTTTTTGGATATTGTTGTCCTTGAAGTAATTGTTAACCCGAGAGTTAAGGGTTCTGAAAAACTTCAGATTGTCTTGCCTTGCAAAAGTAGGTGCAGTGTTATTCATAATTAATTTAAATAGGCTCCAAAGGTAATTATTATAAATTTTCAATTTACAAAATTGAGTTAAATATTTCAATCGTAAAGTATTACTTTTGTTAAAAAATTAGAGCAATGGATGAGATTCTGAAATATTTTCCTGATTTGACCGACATTCAAATCGAACAATTTCAAAAATTAGATTTTTTATACCACGATTGGAATGAAAAAATCAATGTTATTTCGCGCAAAGATATTGATGCCTTATATACAAAACACGTTTTGCATTCGCTTGGAATAGCAAAAATCATGAAGTTTGAGCCCGGAACAACCGTTCTGGATGTTGGAACCGGAGGTGGATTCCCCGGAATTCCTCTGGCAATTCTTTTTCCCGAAACCCGTTTTTATTTGATTGACGTTATAGCAAAAAAAATAAAAGTAGTTCAGGGAGTTGTGGATGCCTTAGAATTAAAAAATGTAAAAGCAGAACAATTACGTGCTGAAAATGCAAAAGGGGATTTCGATTTTATTGTGAGTCGTGCCGTAACCAATATGCCGGATTTTGTTTCGTGGATCAAAAATAAAATTAAAAAACAACACAAACATGCCTTGAAAAATGGAATCCTTTACCTAAAAGGAGGAGATTTGACCGAAGAATTGAAAGATTTTCCGGGGGCTACTTTATATGATTTGTCTACAATTTTTGAAGATGAGTTTTTCGAAACTAAAAAAGTAGTGCATTTGCCGTTGAAGTTTAAGGCTTAGGGCTTTTTGTTTTAAAAGTTTCAAGTTTCAGGTTTCAGGTTTGAAAGTTTCAAGAGTCCGGGTTTCGATCCGGATTTTTTATTTTAGAATGTTTGCGTCCAGATGATGTAGCCAGTTTTCTTTGTAGCTGTTTCCAATTGGGATTTCTGTGCCGTTTAGTTCTACTTCATTTTTAGAATAGGCGGTTAGTTTTTGTGTTTGAATAATATAAGAACGATGAATCCGTACAAAATTTGGACCCAACAGTTTTTCAAAAACCGAAATATTCTGTTTAATGTGGTGTGATTTTCCGTTTTCAAGATGAATGGTAATGTAATCTTTAAGGCTTTCGACATACAAAATTTCATCCAATACAATCTTGATGTTTTTACTTCCGCTGGTAACAAAAATATGATTTTCGTTTGTTGGTTTTGTTTCCTTTTTTGGAAGTTGTAACTGTTTGAATTTTTCTATTGAAACAAAGAAGCGATCAAAAGTAATTGGCTTTAACAAATAATCAATCACATTAAGCTCATAACCTTCTATGGCATATTCTCTGTAAGCTGTAGTAAAAATTACTTTCGGAGGATTTTTTAATTTCTTCAAAAAATCATTTCCTTTTAGTAAAGGCATTTCAATATCCAGAAAAATTAAATCGATGGTATTGGTTTCTAAAAAAGAATACGCTTTCAGTGCATTTTCGAAAGAAGCTATTAATTCAAAACTTTCGAAATTGACCAAATGAGAAGTTATTAATTCTCTGGCTAATGGTTCGTCGTCAACGATGATGCATTTGTATTTCATTCAATTAAAGAATAAATGGTTTTAAAATCTAAAGATAAAGACAAAGTTTTACTTTAAAATTAGTTTTCGTTTCTTCGATTTCCAGTTGGTGTTTTTTAGGGTATAACAAGTCCAATTGCTTTCGGACATTTACTAAACCAATTTGAGATTTGTTTGAAACGGATGCGAACTCATTTTGAGGCATGGTGTTTTCAATGCAAAAAATAATTTGGCTCTTTTTGCAGACTAAATTAAGTTGAATTTTTGCTTTTTGAGTTTCATTTACAACTCCGTGTTTAAAGGCATTCTCGATAAAAGTCAATAGTATTAAGGGAGAAATTTTGTTGTTTTCAAGGATGTCTTTTGTAAATGAAATGTCTAATCGGTTTTCATCGTAACGAAGTTTTTCCAGCGCAATGTAATTTTCAATTAGAGTAATTTCTTTTTCTATCGAAACATAATCATCAGTGCAGCGGTATAAAACAAAATCCAGAATCTCAGATAATTTTGCAATGACCTCAGGGGCTTTATCGTCTTTTTTTAAAGTTAAAGTGTATAAATTATTTAACGTATTAAAAAGAAAATGAGGATTCAATTGGTTTTTTAAAACCTTCAGTTCCATTGATTTTTTCTCTTCTTCCAGTTTTAACAGTCGTTGTTGTTTTCGATTAAAACTTATAAATCCCAGAATTATAATCGGATAGGTAATAAAAGAGAATTCTCTGAAAATTAGTGTAAAAGAAGTTAATCTTTCCGGAACTGACATTTTATGTCCGAGCCAATCATCAAAGAAACCCGGGAATTTAGGCTCTAAATAATAATATTTTAAAATCATCAAAAGGGCAAAAATAAGATAAAGCCAGCCTACTGCGCAAAACAGAAAAACGAAGTACTTCTTTTTGTTAAGTGTTTGAGGAATAATCCAATAAATTAAGCCATAGGCAACAATTACCTGTGCTAAAATTTTCCAACTGTAGACGAAAGTAAAATCGTAATAAGTAGTGTCGTTGGACTTTGAATTAATGTATAAAAGCAAAAAAGAAATCCAATAAACACAATGAAGGAGAATTCTTTTTATATCGAGGTTTTTCAAAAAAAGCATAGGTGGTTTTAATTGCGGCAAGATACTAAAATATAGAGGAGAGCTTGATTTCTTAAGATAAATAATAGCCTTTAGGTGCTGAAAATTAACTTTCAGCATACGAATGATACATTACTTAAAAATTTATTATTTGAATGCAGAAAGTGTCTTTTCATCAGTGCCAAAAACAGCGGAATTGTTTTGCAATTATATTCGCTTAAAATAAGAAATGATGATCAAATTTATTCTGCTGCTAGTTTTATTTCTGGGAAGTAAGCTAAAATAAAAACGGAATTTAGAAAGCCGAAAATAATTAAATTTTAAATAGAATGAGAAAAATAATTACAACGACAATTGGTGTTTTGATTTTAACGGGAACTCCAAATTTATTTGCACAAAAGGACAGAAAAGAGATTTTGTATCGTGAAGATGCAAGATTTAAAGGATCCGATTTGTCTACAGAGAGGGCCAAACAGAGAATACTGTATAGTGAAACTTCCAAAGTAATAAAACCAACCTTATTTGCAGACTTAGGAGAAACCTGCACCACTCCGGACGGGATGGCTTTGGATAAAAATGGGAATTTATACTTGTCTGTTACCAACCCAACTTCATTTGAAAAGTTCGGAAGTAAAATTCTGATTTTTGATAAAAATGACAAACCAATAACCTGGTTTGATCAATTACCATTGCATCCGGTGACAAAAAGGGTGCATCCTATGGGAATGGAGTTTGGTCCGGACGGGAATTTATATGTAGTAGATAACCAGTGTTTTGCAAGACAATCGGATGCTTCAAGATTAATTAGAGTCATAGTGAAAAATGGAAAACCGGTTAATGCCGAAGTTTTGGTGGAAGGATTCAATTTTTCCGATGGACTTCGGTGGTCTAAAAACCGCATTTACATTACCGATGCTTCATTTAATAAAGGAGAAGAAAGCGGTATTTATAGTTTTTCGCTTGACGAATTAAACAAAGATAAAATTATACTGGATGCTTCAAATAAGGAAAAGTATCTCATCAGTACTTTTACTTTAAAACCCGGGACTGCAAAACACTCACTCGGAATTGACGGAATTGCATTTGATAAAAATGGGAATTTGTATGGAGGTAGTTTTGGTGACGGTGTGATTACTAAAATTGAGTTTTTTAATGATGGAAAAGTAAAATCTAAAAAAGTTGTTTTTGATTCGGATCAGTTAAAATGCAGTGATGGCTTTTTTTATGATGAGAATAGAAACTCTATTTTCATTGCCAATTATGATAACAATAGTGTGCATCAATTAAACTTAAATACCAATACTATTTCTTTGATTTGGGAGAATGAAAATGCAGATGGTTCAGACGGACAATTGGATAATCCTTGTGAAACTATTATTTACAAAGGCAAATTGCTGGTCGTGAATTATGATACTTTTGAAGGAGTAAAAAATACCGGAACGGATCCTTTTCACACCATTTCAAGTTTTGATTTGGAGGGATTAAAATAAAATTCAAAATAAGACCACAAGTATTTCCTCTAAAATACTTGTGGTCTCTATATAAAGATTACTTACAATCTCGAAAGTTAGATTTTTCTATATTCCCATTAATCAGGCGGTCGCAAGTTCCTTTTTAGCAAGACAGAACTTATTTTTGATCAAATCAATATTTGAAATAAATTCACGTAAGGCAAGTCTTGAAGCGGCATCGCTATATTTGAAATTAGGATTGAAGAAAAATTCACGGCAAATTACAGGCTCTGTTGTAAAATCATAAGGAGTCATTTCTGAGCGCTCTGTTTGGTGATTTCCAATTGGAAATAAAGAGGTAAGTTCAAATAGCGAATTCATAAACCAGCTGTCAAACACTTTCTGTTTAGGTGTAATGTGGCGCACCAACAATACTAAACCGACTAATTCACTTTGTAATAAATCAGATCCTTTTCGGTACTTCATATCGATCATTTTCACATGTACAAGCGCAACCCATATTGGACCTTTTACATAACTGTATGCCAGATATTTTAGATTGGGATCAAAAATTAGCGGTTTAGTGTTTTCATGACTTTCTATAGAGCACCAAAGAGATTCAATACGTTGCATTAGATCATCAAACAGTATCGTATGTTTTTTAAAACGCCAATAGACCCATTCGAGCAAGGCAGCAGCAAGGGCTAATGAAGCTTTTTGATTCAGTCTGTTGAGTGTGATTTCCAATTCTTCATTTGTTTGAAGGGGATCGAATAGTTTCTCTATTACCCGATCATTCCATTTGTAATCCAGGGTACTGGTAATACATTTTGATTCAATAATTATTGGTGGAATATTTTTTATGTTTTTCATTTTCAATAGATTATAATTTACATCTTTTTCTAAGTTTTGGATTAACATTAAATAGTTTTATAAATGCGTTCTTAACTAAAGACAAAATTATTATATCCTCAATTTGAAAGGGCTTTGATAAGTTTTAAAAGTAATAGAATAAGGTTTTTGTGGTTTGTATGTTGTTAACTATCAACAGGGTAGTAAAGATGTTTAGTTTTTGTTTCGGAAAAGAAAACGGATGAATTTTGCTAATGGTGTAAGATCTTGTAATTCATTATTTTAAATGGATTGGGACTTTAAATGAACAGTGTGCTCTTTTAGGATTTATAAGAATTATTCGGGTCAATGTAGTATTCGTTTTAGTGGTAGTGTAGAAATTGTCGTCTGTTTTTTGTGTTTGAATTGTATAATTAACAAAAGAATGTCGTTTGTCGACTATTATTTTTCGTTCCTGTACTTTTATTTGCGCCATCTGTAATAGAGAGATATCTTTACTACAGCAACAACCACTTTTATATTGAAAACAGTTACAAGAATATCGGCCTATTGGAAAATTCAGCTCATTGCCTGGAGTACTGCTTCTTTGTATTGGGGATTTTCAGCTTTCTTTACCGGTAATTTTATCTGGAAAATAGGCCTTGCAGATTTGATATTGGATGTATCGATTGGCATTGCAATAACACATCTTTACAGAAATTTTGCTTTAAAAAAAGGATGGAATAAATTAACGCTGAAAAGATTAGTTCCCAAAATGGTACTTAGTGTTTTGATTCTTTCCTTCTTGTATTTGTTTTTGATTGTTGGCAAGCTTTATTTGGTGCGTTTGTTTCTTTTAAAAAATACGGAGGTTTCCTTCATAACATTTTTTAAAACGACACAGCTGCAGGTTTTTATAACCGGAACAAGGTTAATGTCTATCTGGGTATTGGCTTATCATTTGTATCATTATTCTAGACTTGAAATAGAGAGGGTGAAGGAAAATGCTCGATTGTCGATCATAATAAAAGAAGCACAGTTAAACAATCTTAGTGCACAGCTTAACCCGCATTTCTTTTTTAATTCCTTGAATACGATAAAATTCCTCGTATTAGAAAACCCGCATTCGGCCAGAAGGGCAATTGATCTTTTGTCTGAGCTGCTAAGGAATTCCTTAAAGACTAATAGTGGAGAATTAGTGGCTTTAAATGAGGAAATGAACCTTGTTAAAGATTATCTGGAGCTGGAAAAGATTCGATTTGAGGAACGTTTAGAAATAACAATTGATGTAAATGAAGCAGTATTAGATTATTTGATTTTGCCTTTGAGTATTCAGTCGCTGGTTGAGAATGCAATAAAACACGGAATTGAAAAAAGAAAACACGGCGGACTCCTTATTGTTAAGGTGGAAGAAGAAAATAATTTCATGAAAATTAGTGTTCAAAATTCGGGAAAATTACACAATGAGAGAAAAAATCCGGGGATAGGATTACATAATCTGAAAGAGAGACTACTCTTGTATTATAACGGAAATGCCTCTTTTGAAATTAAAGAAATCGGAAACGAAACTGTTTTGGCAACTCTTTTAATACCGTCGAAATGAAAAAGATAAAAGTTATCATAGTCGATGATGAACGTTCATCCAGAGAAGAGCTGAAAAGAGCATTGAAGATTTACGAAGACTTTATTCTTATAGGCGAGGCTGAAAATGCCGATGATGCTAAGGATTTAATCGAAAAAGAAGTGCCGGATTTAATTTTTTTAGACATTCAGATGCCCGAGAAATCCGGTTTCGATTTATTAGAATCTTTAGATAATGCGCCGGCCGTATTGTTTACTACGGCCTATAATGAGTATGCCGTGCAAGCATTTGAAGTAAATGCCTTAGATTATCTGTTGAAGCCCATACGCGAGGAACGTTTTGTAAAAGCAATAGAAAAAATAAGGAATACGATAAAACAGAAAGACCTGTCTAATGCTGTAACGAGTGACCAGAAGATTTTCATTAAGGACGGAGAGAAACGATTCTTTATTCAATTGGATGAAATTTATTTAATTGAATCACTGGAAAATTATACCAGACTTTATTTTCAAGGCAAAAAAGCACTGCAAAGACGATCGCTCCGCCAATGGGAAGCGCTATTGGATGAAACGGTCTTTTTTAGAATAAACAGAACCGAAATTATAAATATTAAGCACATCCTCGAAGTAAACCAAACCAGCAGTGGCAGGTTAGAAGTAAAGCTAAAAACCGGAGAATTGTTAGAAGTATCAAACCGTCAATCGGTTAAATTTAAAAACAACAACGGGATTTGGTAAAAGAAACAGCTTTGTTTTTTTGTCCTGTACAGCAAAAGTAACAAACCGTTAAAAAACACCAGTATTAGATGCAGAACAGTTATGAAAAAACGAATCCTTAGATATCGTTGTGGACTTCTTTTGCCCTATATCAAATTTCAAAAAACGCACACTAAAAAACAAGCAATGAAATCAATTTTAAATTTTGCATTTTTTATTTTCATCCTATCAAATGCATTTTCACAACAGACAAGTGCAACAAGGTCACAAGATTTGAAAAGTACCTATGATATTCAAGATAGTGTGATGGTCAAAACACGAGATGGTGCATGGATATCGGCAATGGTAGTACGAAAAAAAGGAATCAGTACGCCAAAGCCAGTAGTACTTCAATTTACGATTTATGTCAGGGATAAAGGAAGGGATATAAAATCTTTAAAAGAAGCAGCAGATAATGGATATGTCGGAGTCATTGCCTATACTAGAGGGAAGCGGTTTAGCCCCAATGAGGTATTTCCTTATGAGAATGACGGAAATGATGCCTACGATGTGATTGATTGGATTAGTAAACAAAAATGGTGTAATGGAAGCGTAGGAATGTATGGCGGAAGCTATAATGGGTTGACTCAATGGGCGGCTTGCAAGAAAATGCATCCGGCGCTTAAAACCATAGTTCCTTATGTCGCCAATAGAGCCGGGATGGGGCTACCGATGGAAAACAGCATTTTTGTAAACCCTAATTACGAATGGTCATTTTATGCCGGTAGTACAAAATACCTCGATACTGTTGCAGGAAATGACAGACAACGTTTTAGAAAAATGATGTTTAAATGGTGGGAAACCGGTGTTGCCTATAAAAAAATGGATAGTATTGACGGTGTTCCCAACCGACTTTTTCAGAGATGGCTGACGCATCCTTCGTTTGATAAATATTGGCAAAAAATGACGCCTTACGGAAAAGAATTCGCTCAAATAAAGATACCGATTTTAGCTTTTGACGGCTATTACAACGACTCCCAAAACTCGAGTTTGTCTTATGTAAGAGAACTTCAGAAATACAATAAAAACACTCCGGTTTATATGATTATCGGACCATACGGTCACTTTGGTACTCAGATTGGTGGTGAAACCGATTTGTATAACTATAAGGTTGATCCAATAGCGTTAATCGATATAAAAAAAATAACCTACCAATGGTTGGACTATATTTTGAAAAACGGCCCTAAACCCGAAATACTGAAAGATAAAATCAACTATGAAGTGATGGGCACAAATGAGTGGCACAGTGCTTCTTCGCTTGACAAAATGAGCAATGGTTTCCTTCGGTTGTATTTGACGGATAACAAATCCGGAGATTCTTATGCCTTAAATGATAAAAAACCAGCTCAGAAAAAATATCTGTATCAGGAGGTTGATTTCGCAGACCGACAAACACAGAATAATGAGTATTATCCCGATCCCATTATTAGAAAAGAAATAAATACCAGCAACGGATTTGTTTTTATAAGTGATGTACTCAAAGAACCTATGTTGATAAATGGTTCGTTTTCGGGTGAAATAAAAGCAAGTATCAATAAAAAAGACATGGATATTGGTGTGACACTTTATGAAAAAATGCCAAATGGCGAATACTTTCATTTGTCTTATTTTTTAGGCCGTGCCAGTTATGCTAAAGATGTTACAAAAAGAAATTTGTTAAAACCAAACCGAATAGCGTCAATTCCTTTTTCAAATACACATTTGGTTAGTAAACAATTGAGCAAAGGCAGTCGTTTGGTTGTGGTGCTAAATGTAAATAAAAACCCTTTTTCAGAATTGAATTACGGAACGGGGAAGACAGTAACGGAAGAAACGATAAAAGACGCAAAAGTGCCATTGAAAGTAAAATGGTATACAGATAGTTTTGTGAAAATTCCAATTTGGAAATAAATAAGAGGAGTGAAGGTTAAAAATAGACAAACCCGACAGGTTTTAAGAAGCTGTCGGGTTTAAGTAGGTAGAAATAGTTATGAGCTATGCTTTTGATTTCAGATTTTTTAATTGAACCAATGAATAAAAATAAATCAATTATGAGTTAATTAGTATTGTTTCTTTATTGTACACTGGGATTGTCAAAATACGATTCTTTTAGGACATTTAAAATAGCATTGTCTTTATTTTAAAGATTATTTTTTAATAAATTTTTTAGCAATTCGTTGTTTTCCATTGCTTAGTTTCAGCGTGTATATTCCGGAGCTTAATTGACTAACATTAATAGAGCAACCTTTGGATAAGTTTCCTGTAGCAACTTGCTGACCTAAAGCATTTATAATTTTAAAAATAAATGGATCCTTTTCTGGTAACGAAATATTTAATTCATTATCAACGGGATTTGGATACAATTCAAAATCAGAAATTTCGTCTGTTTTATTTAAATCAGCAGTTGACAGTGTAGCCGTTACATTTACGGAATAATCTTGAACTTGCCCAAAATAAAAAGAATCACATGGTCCGGGAATAGCTTTGTATTTCATCGAAACTCTCATTCTTGTAGGGCCAAGCATTGCTGTAGCGGGTATGGTAATGTTACCAAGTACGGGAGTTGTAATGGAGGGGTCGTTTGTCCAAACTGTTTCACCAACATCACTAAAAAAACCATTATGATTATAGTCAATAAAAACCGAATACCCTTCATTACTGATATTCGCATCTTTCCATATAGGTGTAATTGAAATCGGATAATTGGATCCGATTGCCACGTCGGTAGATAGATCCGTAAAATCTTCATACCCATTTGCATCTCCTTTTTTTTCTAATGTATTATTAATAGTTCCAAATTTAACCTGACCGATTGACTCATCAATGTTATTTCCCGCAGAATCGCAATAGATTAGATTTGGGTTTATTATGTTTAATGTATAATCTTCAACCTGTCCTCCATCAAAAAAGCGACATGCGCCGGGAACTTCGGCATATTCCATAACGATTCTCATTCTTGTAATACCATTTTTTGCAACTTTCGATGGAATGGTAATTTGCCCTGTTACTACTGCGTCTCTGGTCGGCTCTTTTGTCCAGACAGTTTCTTCATATCCATCAAGAGAACCATCTTGATTATAATCAATAAAAACGGCATATCCATATCCAAATTCTGCCGGCAATCTGGAAACATCAGATGGTGTGATTGTAATAGTGTATTTTTTCCCCGCATTCACATCGCTGGAAATATGAAGAAAATTTTCATAACCTACTGTTTCTGTTGAAACATTATTAATGGTACCAAATTCTACTTTACCAATTACGTCATTACTATGTCCCGCTATTTCTTCAGACTCACAATACTCACTTTTTGTGGCTACATCAACAATATTACTTGCTGCAGAGGTACTTCCGTCATTTCCTTTTGCAACGACATGAAAACTATAATTGCTATTGTCATCTAAGTCAGTTACGGTATAGGTAGTTGTTGTACATGAACCTATAAAAATTGTTCCTTTATAGATATTGTATCGGACAATAGGCGTTTCGCTAAAAGCTGGTGCTGTCCAGGATAATGAAACCGTTGTAGCTGTTGTTCCGGATGGAATTAAATTTATGGGCGCTTGTGGTGGTGGAGCCGCCCCGTACATTGCTCCAACTCCCACAGCATAAAATGCGTTGGTTGTAGCAATAACCTCCGGTGAAGCATCACCATACAAATCTATGGCTGATTGTATTGCATAGGTTCTTGCGTCAGCATAAGTTGAGATAGGAGAAAGATATATGCTCTCTAAACGATAGGCAATCTTTGCCGCTTTATCGATGGTAATTCCGGTAACATTATATTGATCTCCGATATCATTAGTCCCTTTTTTACCAATAGATAAAATATAAAACCAATGATTAAGTACCCCTGAATTGGTATGAACTCCGCAATAATCATTAGAACTACTTGGATAATGCCCTTCTGTATCTTTCCAATAAGTCCCTCCATAGGTGTCGGGTTGTCCCTCTAATTTAGGATTACTCATAGAACGAATGCCATTTTGTCCTCCTGGTTTTACTTCATTACCTATTTCCCAGATTAATTTTGAAGGTGCTGCGTAATATTCAACACATGCAGCCCATATATCTGAGAAGCCTTCGTTTATTGCTCCGGGTTCATATTGATAAACTAAACCCGCAGTATTTTGACACACGGCATGCCCAATTTCATGAGCAACAATATCCAAAGAGGTTAGTATATCAAATCCTCCTGCATCTTTACCGTCACCGTAAGTCATAACACTTCCGTTCCAAAAAGCATTTTCATTTGTTGGATATCCACCTTCAATTAAACTGTAATGGATGTAATTTTTGATTTTTGCACCCAAATTATCAAAACTATTTCTTTCATGAATTTTCAAAAAGTAATCGTAGGTCATCTCTGCTCCCCAATGCGCATCAAGGGCTCCGTTATCTTTTTGAGCGTTATTGTATTCGGCTTGTGTCCAATTATTGTCAGCATCTGTGAAATTTGTTTCCGGATAGGTTGCTGTTCCCTTACAATCATAGGTTTGAATACCGTCGCCTCGAGTTTGGTCCATTAAAATATAAAAACCTTCCTGTAATGCGGTTTGAATTGTTTGTGTGCCGCTATAACGAGTAGCTGCATTAGCAGACAAATAGTCCATTTTATAGCGAAAAGGTTCTTTGTGATTTTCCGTATTGATGTGTATTGGTTTTTTCGGATTATTTTCTCCAAGATGTTTTATAGTTGCATTATAAAATAATGCTTCCCCTGTTAAAGCATCAATATATAAATCACCACGACTTAGAGGATTTGTTGCGTAAATATCAAATTTATAGGCCAAACGAATTTTGTCTTTTGATTTATTTTGCTCTCCTTTAAGAGGTAATAAAACCAATTCACCTGCAGGTTTTTCATAGCCTATTGCATTGGCATCATTTGGAGTTTCCCATAAATACTGCTTAGCTCCAATATGGTTTATTGCTTTATTAAAAGCTTCTTTAGCTGAAAGTGTTGGCTTGGTTATAACATTTTCAAGATTATAATAGTCACCATTCATAGAAATCAGTTTTCCTTTTTTTGAATGCAGGTTGTAGTTTACAAACTCAACTTTTATTCCCTGATTGTATAATTGAAATTTCTCATGAATAAAACCTTCTTTATCGGAATCGATTTTAATTTTTTGAAAAGATTGGTTATTGTTCAAACTCAATTGATCCTCAAAAACTTTTTCGGAATCGGAGCTTTTATAACTTGATTTGTTGCTAAAAACAATTAAATTTGGTTGTCCGCTTTCAGATAAAACTTTCTTACTTACACGTTTGTCTTTTACTTGAGCAGATATTGATGAAAACAATAAAAAGACGATAAAACAGATTATTTTGGGTTGTTTTTTTTTCATTATTCCTTTTTTGGTTAAATAGCAATGATAATTTAGATTCTTAATGCTTACGGAGTAAAAAATAAATGGACAGCAGTTTAATGCAAGCATTGCTGTTTTTATTGATAATCGAAATAGTATTTTTGTTCAGAAAATCAAATTATCTTTCCGGCAACTTTAAGAGTATAGTTGTGCTAAATCATTTTAATACGTTAACTGATTTTTTTACGTTGCAAAATGAATTTTTTGTAGCGTCGATATTCGAAATGAAATTATTTAATGCTTTTTTGGCAGAATCGGGATTGTATTTAAAGGATCGCGAAAAGAAAAATTCGCGGCAAATTACCGGTTCTGAGGATGCATCATAAATAACATCTTCTGAATATTCAATTTGTTCATCCTGATTTGGAAATTGGTTGGCGAGTTTAGAGAGTGTTTTTTTTAGCCATTTATCAAATTTTTTTTTCTCTGGTGTAAGATGGCGTACTGTTAAAACCAGTCCTATGACTTCGCTTTGAATTAAAGAAGATCCTTTTCGGCTTAACACATCTATCATTCTTACATTCATTAGTGCCACCCAAATTGGCCCATCTATGAAGCCGGATACGGGAAAACTCAGATCAGTGTCGAAATCTAACGGTTTAGTGTTTTTAGGATTTTCAATAGAAGACCATAGTGCCTCGATACGGTGGTGTATTTCATCAGACATTTTATCGTATTCTTTAAAGCGCCAATACACCCATTCTAATAATGATGCGGTAAGGCCTAAAGAGGCTTTATGACCAATTTTGTTTAATGTTTTGTCAAGTTGATCGTTTTCACCATTTGGGTCTAAAAGGGTTGATAGGATTTTATCATTCCATTTGTAATCAATTGCGTGACCAATGCTATGCGATTTTTTGATTGCTTTTGGTGGTTTGGTTAAATTTTTCATGTTTATTTTGGTAAAGTTAATTTCATATTGTTAAATGTTGTTTGAGCCATAAATCATTGTAATGTGCCTTGTTTCTATTAAGGAATCCAAAACAGATGAGGTGCTGTCTTTTAGAATTTATTTTTTCGCATTTTCAAAGAAACACTGTAAGATTATAGTAACTCGTTGGGTGTAATTGTTTTTTGATAAATAGATTGCGGTTTTACATCGTCTAAAAATGTTTTAGCTTAAATAAAGCAGAGTAGACGATGCGAAAAAAATAGAATATTATTGAAACCCCTCACAATATTATATTCCCAATCTATGTTTTCATATGTTAGATAATAGTACTTTTTAATTACACCCAAGCGAGTTGTGGTTATAAATCTTACTTCAAAGGATAAAAGAAAAACCGTAAATATGAGAATCAATTAATATTTGTAAAGTTTGAATTAATAGTCAACAATCGCCGTTGTTTTAATGTCAGAAATAACTTATTTAAGATAAGGGGTTTTAAGTGAAAAAAGAATTGAGTTTGTTATTGTGGAGGATTGATTTTTACCCGAAATTTAAAAATAAGAGGCAAAAAAAAATCCGAATCTTAAAGGTAAGATTCGGATTTCTATAGATAGTGTCGCTCTAAAACGAAAGGTGCAAATTATCCTAAAAATGGATATCTGTAATCTTCCGGAGTTACAAAAGTTTCTTTGATTGTTCTAGGAGAAGCCCAACGCAATAAGTTTAATGCAGAACCTGCTTTATCGTTTGTTCCTGATGCTCTTGCTCCACCAAACGGTTGCATACCTACAACAGCTCCTGTTGGTTTATCATTAATGTAGAAGTTACCCGCAGCATTTTGCAATTTCGTAGTTGCTACTTCAATAGCATAACGATCCTGGCTAAATACAGCTCCTGTCAAAGCATACTCAGAAGTAGTATCAACCAATTCTAAAGTTTCTTCCCATTTAGCATCTTCGTAAACGTAAATTGTCATTACCGGTCCGAATAATTCGGTTTCCATTGTAGTGTATTTTGGGTTAGTCGTTACAATAACTGTTGGCTCAATAAAGTACCCTACAGATTTATCGTAATTTCCTCCAACGATGATTTCAGCATCAGCATCTTTTTTAGCCTGGTCGATATAACTCGCCAATTTATCAAAAGAACCTTCGTGGATAACTGCAGTAATAAAGTTTCCGAAATCTTCCGGAGAGCCCATTTTCATTGATTTTACATCAGCAATTAATTGCTCTTTTACTGTTGGCCATAAACTTTGAGGGATATAAGCTCTTGAAGCTGCAGAACATTTTTGCCCTTGAAATTCGAAAGCACCACGAGAAATTCCCGTGCTAACTTGTTTTGCATTAGCGCTTGGGTGTGCAATGATAAAATCTTTACCACCTGTTTCACCAACAATTCTTGGATATGTTTTGTAGTGGTGAATGTTTGCTCCAATTTTAGCCCAAATGTCTTTAAATACATGAGTTGAACCTGTAAAGTGAACTCCTGCAAAATCACGACTTGCTAAAACAGTATCAGTAATCATTAAAGCATCTCCAAAAACTACGTTGATAACGCCATCAGGAACTCCTGCTTCTTTGAATACTTCAATAATGATTTTTGTAGAGAATACTTGACTGTCACTTGGTTTCCAGATAACAACGTTACCCATCATTGCAGCACTTGCAGGAAGGTTTGCA
Organism: Flavobacterium sp. FlaQc-52; assembly: GCF_044007495.1. Taxonomy (NCBI): domain Bacteria; kingdom Pseudomonadati; phylum Bacteroidota; class Flavobacteriia; order Flavobacteriales; family Flavobacteriaceae; genus Flavobacterium; species Flavobacterium sp. FlaQc-52. The sequence continues at coordinate 42,247 of NZ_JBIPCV010000006.1, forward strand.
GCGATAGCAGTAAAGTTAAAAGGAGTAATTGCGTAAACAAAACCTTCAAGAGGTCTGTACTCTAAACGATTCCAGGTTGTAGAATCTGATTTTGGTTGATCGTTGTAAATTTGTGTCATAAATTCTACGTTGTAACGTAAAAAGTCGATCAATTCACAAGAAGCATCAATTTCTGCCTGGTGTATATTTTTAGACTGACCAATCATAGTAGCTGCATTGATGCGCGCTCTGTAGGGTCCTGCAATAAGTTCAGCTGCTTTTAAGAAAATAGCCGCACGTTGTTCCCATGCCATGTTAGCCCATGCTGTTCTTGATTCAAGTGCATTAGCAATTGCTTTTTCGATATGTTGCTTTTCAGCTAAGTGATACGTTCCTACGATATGTTTGTGATCGTGAGGAGCTGATATTGTTTTAGTGTTTCCAGTTTTAATTTCTTCACTTCCAATATATAATGGAACATCAATTTTTGAGTTCCACATGGTAGTGTAAGCTGCCTGAACAGCTGCTTTTTCTGGTGAGTTTGGTGCGTATCCTTTTACCGGCTCGTTTACCGCTTTTGGTACATGAAAGAATCCTTTTAGCATGTTATTTAAAATTAGATAATTAGACAATTTAATGGTTAGAGGATTTGATTTGTTACGAATAATCTAACGCTGCACAAAAGTACAAAGGATAAATTAATAATTTGATAATTTTATGAATAAGATAACTATAAGAAATATAGTTTTAACTCAGAATTAGTTTAAAGCAAAAGGAGCACACATTCTGAAAGTAGGAACAATTACTTTGAATGTTTTGGTGGTTGTGAAATTAATCATGTTAAAATAACCTTTCATGGCTCCATAAGGAGAGGATAATAAACAACCCGAACTATAGGTGTGATTTTCTCCGGGTTTTAAAACAGGTTTTTTTCCAATAACACCTTCTCCGTCAACAAATTCAATGTCATTAAGAGAATCGAAAATTTCCCAGTGGCGAGACGTTAACTGAACAGAATCTTTACTGTGATTCTCGATTGTAATTACATAACTAAAGGCAAAGTGGATCTTATAGTTCTTGAAGTAAGTTCCTTCAAAACTAGTTAAAACAGATATTTTTATGCCTCGTGTAATCTGAGAAACCATAACTAACGTAGTATATATGTGTGCGTTATACGTGCAAACTTACAAAAAAAATCGTTTGTTTGAAATCCTTTAACAATGTTTTTAATTGGTGATATTGATGGAGTTAGCATTTCCTTTTCCAATTACTCTCTCATATCGATCAGAACTTTGTTTGTAATAGACCAAAATAATGTAGTCGTTTTCGGTTTGGTAGAAGTTTCCGTCAATCGCATTTTCATAATTAATATTTCCTTTTCTATCCGCAATTTTATACTCAAAATTGGTAAAACCCTGTTTGATCATGATCGCTTTTTCATAAACGCCTTTATCTGTATTGTACTCCATTTTGTATTCGGGAGTCAGACTGTAATTGTTGAACATTCCGGTTACATAAATATCCTCCTGATTCGATCTGAAAGTAGGAGCGGAGAGTGAAAAATAAACCCAGGCATAATCAGCTTCAATTTCGTTGTTTGAGCCGTTTATGTTTTTCACGACAAAGTTCCCGTTTACATCCTGATACAACGTATAAATCTGATTGGCTCGTGCCTGATTGGTGTACAGATAAGAATTGTAAATATCACCGCTGGAACCCACCTTGCCTACGTTATTATTTGCGGCGCGGATGTCTTTGTTTTCAAAATACAAAAATTCATTTCCAGCCCAGAATTGGGTTTCTTTATCGTATTTGTAAACCAGTTGGTTTCCGAGGGTATACTGTGGGACGATATTTTTAATAGCAGTGCTAAAATCTCCATTTTGCAATAAAAGTACTTTTACATTTTGTAAAGGAGTCTGAAAAACAATATCGTTTGACAGTATGGCAAAATCAAGATTCTGTTTGTAATCGATATTGCTGAGGTTTCGGCTTCTCTTTACCTGAGCTGCTACGGTAGAATGTTCTTCGTACAAAATAAATTTTCTCGAAAAAACAACTTCTCTGTCTTCGTTGAGAATTTTCAGGATGTAATTCCCTGAGATTCTCAGCTGATTGGTAAATTGATTTGGGAATGGAAGTTTATAATGCGAATAAACCTGTAGGGTATTGAAAGAATTAGCGTAATTCATAATTCTTTGATTATCAAAGCCTGTAATGTAATCCGTTTTAGGGATATCTGTCGGTTTCCAGTTGTAATCGCAGTGTGTAATGTCAAAATAGTAGTTGGCTTCATTACCAAATAAATCATCAAATTGAAATTCAAAGGTAGAACCCAACTCAAATATTGGAACAACATTGGTACCATTTTGAACAAAAGCAACTGTTTTTATATTGTAAGGTGGTGCAACTTCAGTTTGTACTTCCTGCGCTGTTGCCGAAGTAAAAATAAAAAACAAAAGAAGGTACTGAAATAAAAATTTTGGCATCTTATTAGGTTGTAAGATTGTAAATATAACAATTTTATAGAACGAAAAGCAGTCTATTTTATTGGTTATAAAAACAATTCGCTAAGAATTCAAAATAAATTCCAGATTAGCTTCGAGTTCGTCGCTGATAAAACTTTCTTCTAAAAGAGAATCCGATAACAGTTTTTTGTTCTCCTGCAGTTTGATTATTTTTTCTTCTACCGTATTTTTTGAAATAAACCGAATAACATTTACTTTGTTCATTTGTCCAATTCGGTGTGCTCTTCCCACTCCTTGTTTCTCCGCAAAAGGATTCCACCATGGATCTAAGAACAAAACATACGAAGCTTTGGTAATATTCAGACCAACGCCACCTGCTTTTAGTGAGATAAAAAACAACAAAGGGGTTTCCTTTTCCTGAAAGAGGTTTACCTGCTGTTCTCTTTTTTGGGCAGGAGTTTCACCTGTAATTTCACAAAACGCTATTTTGTTTTCCTTACACCAGTCAGTGTAAAAATTTAAATTGGTAACAAACGAGCTGAAAATTATAGTCTTTTGTTTTCCTTTTACTAAGTTTTCTAGATAATTAGTAACCGCGATATATTTTCCTGAATCTATTTCCGATTCCTGATCGATCATTTTAGGGTGATTGCTCAGCTGTCTTAATTTCATCAAAGTATTGATAATGCTAATTTTATCAGGACCCGATCCGTCTGTTTTCAGTAAAAAGTTGCGTGCTTTTGATTTTTCTTTTTCATACAGTTTTTCCTGTTCAGGATCCATATTGCAATAATAAATCTGCTCGGATAATTCGGGTAAGTCTTTTAAAACCTGCTCTTTGGTTCTTCTTAAGATATACGGCTGAATTAGATTTTTTAATTCCGACAAACTATTTTCGTCCTGCTTTTTCTCAATCGGGATTTTAAAATTTTCTGCGAAAAAAGTATAACTGCCCAAAATATCCGGATTTATAAATTGCATTTGCGACCATAAATCGTCCAGCGAGTTTTCGATTGGCGTACCACTCAAAGCAATTTTATGCCCCGTATTTATTTTATTAATGGCTTTGAAAATCTTAGAATTTTTATTTTTTATGTATTGACTTTCGTCCAAAATCAAATAACGGAAATTGTATTTTTCTAAAATTGAAATATCACGATGAATGATGCTGTAACTGGTAAAAATCAAATCAGAGGTTTCTAATCTGCTCGCGACTAATTTTCTGTCGTTACCGGTATATTGCATTTTTGAAAAATGTGGCGTAAACTTTCCGGCCTCATTGTACCAGTTAAAAACCAAAGAGGAAGGCAAAACAATCAATGCTTTTAAAGGCTCTCTCTCGATAACCGTTTCATTTTGGAACAAATCAAAATTGGTGGTTTTGGTTGTAAAGCCTAACTGTTCCTGTACGGCAACGAGAACGGCAAGTGTTTGTAAAGTCTTACCAAGTCCCATGTCATCGGCCAGACAAGCCCCTAAATTCGAATTAAAATGACCTAATAGCCATTTTACGCCATCAACTTGATACGGTCTTAAAGTGGCTTTTAATAAGTCAGAGGAAACATATTCAGCTTTATAGGCCGGAGTTTCGTCATTTTTTATTTCGGGAATCGCGTTTAAAGCGGCAAAATTACTTTTGCGTAAAAGAAGATTTCCATTTTCTGTTTTGGCTAATTTTGCTAGTGAACTGTATTTGCTGAGCCATTCTAAAGGAATCAGAAAATAGCTGTCGTCAGGCAATAAAAAGAGCCTTTCTTTGCTTTTTATATTGGGAATAATTTCGCTGAAATTGATTGAAAAAGCTCCAATTGTAATTGTTATTTTGATGTCAAACCAATCTTCTTTTGTCTCTTTCGAAAACAAAATATCATGCTGTTCCGTAAAGATTTCTTTGCTTTCCAGTCTCAAATTTTGAATTGTAAAACCCAGACTTTCCAGCTCTTCTTTGTGATCAATAACAAATTGGATATTGCTGTAGGGATCAGGAACTTCTGCGTTGGGATTCAATCCAAATAATTCGTTTTTGATTTTTAGTAAACCAATTTCAAGTAATTTGTCTGTGTACAAACTCTCATCAGCACTTCGTTTAAACTGAATTATCTTGGGTTCGTTGGCAATGCTGAAATCAACAAAAGAATGTGTTTTTTTAGTTTTGCCCGCGTCAAATGAATATCCGTTGTAGTCAAAATAAAGGTTGAGGTAATAACAATTTTTAAAGAAATCATAAACAGGCTGAATCGTACAGAAAACAATTGTATCACGGTGTTCGATTTCAAAACCGGTGGCTTCAATGTCTATTTTTTTGGCGATTTCAGGAATAAAACTTTTAAAATAATCATCCACTAGTTTGGAAGGTATTTCAATGGCTTTTTTCTTTAAAAAAGGCTGTAGCTTCTTAGTGTTGAGGTCTTTTAATTGCCCTAATTTTTTATCAATAATTAACCAGCCCGGTTCATCTAAAAGAATACTAACTTCATTGTTCATGGGCAGAAATGTAGTTTGATTTTCTTTTAAAGACAGGGTATAGGTGATTCCGTCCGCATGTTTGTCAAATTGAATTTGTGGTTCAAAAGAAAGTACATCGGTAGCCACTCTGGAACGGTAAAAATCTTTTTCGGGTCCTATGTTATGACACAACGGGAACTGTTCCTGTACAATCAAATTGTAGAAAAAACCTAAATTTAATTTTAAATGCTGCCGAATTGCAAAGTCAATTTTGGAATCTTTTTGCAAATCAGCAATTGTTTTAGCCGATTTGATTTTGGCGCTAAATTTCTTGAACATAAATTCAGGCTTTAAAGAATCACAGATCGTCAGTATCCTTTTTGTATTGGGATTTAGATTTTCAAAGGCAATTCCAAACCCTTCAAGGACCCCTGTCGTTGCTTTTTTGTCTAAATATTTAATGTCATTGGTGTTCTCAACGATATATGCGGTTGGGATATAGGCATTCAGATTTTTTTCAAAACTGATGTCAAAACAAAACTGAAATGATTTTGAAAGTTCCAAGATTGGGAATTGGGTTTGGTTTGATTTGGGAAGCTACGTGAATTTAAAAAGTAGAAAACTATATACTAATTTGAAAATAGAAAGGTTGTTTTCAAATTAGTATATAGTTTTAAAATGAACTTATATCACTTATATGGTTAAAAAAATTAGTTGTCCTGCTTGAAACAAAGCGGAATAATTTCCCCTTTTGCCAAACAATATTTTTCCACCAATTCAGGAGCAATTTTATTTGTATAGTCTTCTTCGATTACGATAAAGCCGATACTTCTTAATTTATCAAAATAATCACGACCATAAACACGAACGTGATCGTATTGTCCGAATATTTTAGCACGTTCTTTTTGATCGGTAATAGAATCATCTGCAAAAGTAACTGCTCTCGATAAATCCTGAGGAATCTGAAGAATGGCCATACCGCCCGGTTTTAAGACACGGTATAATTCCTGCATCGCTTTGGTATCGTCCGGAATATGTTCTAATACGTGATTGCATAAAATCACATCATATTCGTTGTCTTTAAAAGGTAAATTGCAAATATCTGCCTTTACATCTGCCAAAGGCGAAAGTAAATCAGTTGTAGTATAATCAAGGTTTTTTTGCTTGCGGAATCTCTTATAAAAAGCCTGTTCCGGAGCAAAATGCAATACTTTCTTCGGTGCTGTAAAAAAATCAGTCTGATCGTTTAAATACAACCAAAGTAAGCGGTGTCTCTCTAATGAAAGCGTACTCGGCGAAAGTACATTGTTACGTTGTTTGCCATATCCGTAAGGCAAAAACGACCTGAAACTTCTCCCATCAATCGGATCAGTGTACTTACTTCCCTTCAAGGAAAGCGCTAAAATCGGACGTGCTACATAACTCAAACGAATTAATAAAGGTCTTGGAATAGTATTTAGGACTAGTTTAAATAGTTTCTTCATGGGATGATTTCGCAGAGATACACAAAGGAGACACGGAGTTTCACAAAGTGTTTATAAATCTTTTTATATTGTTTTTTAAAATTTTCGAATTAAAATTAATAAGTAACCCTAATGGATAATTCCCTAGTTTTAGATAAGTTAGTATCTGTGCAAAATGAACATCGGTAAAAGCTTCGACCGTTTTTAATTCAATTACAATTTTGTTTTCAACTAATAAATCAATCCTATAGCCATGATCTAGTTTTATGTCTTTATAGAGAATTGGTAATGCTTTTTGTTTTTCAACCGTTAAACCAGAATTCACAATCTCGTAATACAAACATTCCTGATAAGCAGATTCTAATAAGCCGGGACCTAATTGTCTGTGAACTTCAATTGCCAAGCCTATAATTTTATAGGTAATCGCATCCAGCTCATCCTGAGAAATTAAGTTTTCAGATTCCATTTAAAAAAGGCTTAAAATAATTTTTGCGAATCTCGGCGTATATCTTTGTGAATCTCTGTGTAACAAAACCTACAATACTAAAGGCACCTGTCTAAACTCATCTTCTTCATTACTCTCAATGCCCAATGCTTTATAGATATAAGCGAAAGTAGATAAGATTTCCGGTTTGCCGTCGATTAAAGCTACGTCGTGCTCGAAGTGGGCACTTGCTTTTCCGTCGGCAGTAAGGATTGTCCAGCCGTCTTTTAGTTGTTTGATGTTTCGTGTTCCCAGATTGATCATCGGTTCGATGGCAACCACCATTCCTTCTACAAAAAGTTTTCCACGACCACGTTTTCCGTAGTTTGGCATTTCCGGTTCTTCGTGCATTTTTTGCCCTAAACCATGACCTACCAATTCACGAACTACACCGTAACCATGAGCTTCTGTATATTTTTGAATCGCATTTCCAACATCTTCCACGCGATTTCCGGCTTTAAATTCTCTGATCCCTACATAAAGAGATTCTTTAGTGATTCTCAGAAGTTTTTTAACCTCAGGAGCCACTTCTCCAATTTCAAAACTGTAAGCGTGATCTCCGTGATATCCATTTTTAAAAGCACCACAATCTACAGAAATAACATCACCGTTTTTCAGTGGCGTATTATTAGGGATTCCGTGTACAACCTGTGCATTCGGACTCATACAAAGCGAGTTCGGGAAATCATATAAACCTAAGAAACTTGGTGTCGCACCGTGATCACGAATGAACTCTTCGGCTAACTTGTCAAGATATAAAGTGGTAACTCCTTCTTTAATTTCAGAAGCAATCATTCCTAATGTTTTAGATACGATTAAAGCACTTTCGCGCATTAATTCGATTTCTTCACGTGATTTTACAATAATCATAATTTCGGATTTTCAGTTCGCAAAAGTACAATTTTTAATATAATCTAATTTGGATTTGCCATAATTTTAAAAAGTTCGGAGTTAGAAACGTAAAAACGATTCGCCAAATTGATCTGAGCCAGTTGTGCACTGATCAAATTGTTCTCGCGAGTGTTGATTAAAAACAAAGAACTTTCCCCAAATGAAAACAAACGTTCTTCCGACTGCAACATGGTCTGATTGTCTTTTGACAAGTCTTTAATTAATTTTAGCTGTTTAGAAAGAGACAGGATTTCTGTGTTCTGCGCCTGAATTTTATTCGAAAGCTGCATTTTTTCTACATCTAAAATATATTCCGTTTCCTGAATTTTGTATTTAGTCAGTTTTAATTTGCCGCGTTCTTTTCTCAAAAACAAAGGGAATGAAAAATCCAAACCAATTTTATAATCATCCGTTTGAAAATCGTTAAAATATTTGGGTTGTGACAAATAAGAATACCCAACGTCTATTTTTGGAAGTAGTTCGTTGGCATTCAATTTTCGTTCTACATTCAAAATGTCAATTTTGCGTTGTAAAGCATTTATTTTTGGATGGTTTTCAATCGAAAAACCGTCTGTCGTTAAATTATTAGTTTGCAAAGTTTCCTGAATGGTGTTTTCGAGTTGTGCTTCCGGAATTAAACTGTCTGAAATTTCCATTGGAACAGCATTATCCAGCCACAAGTAATTAGACAGTTCCAGTTTTGCTTTGGCCAGTTTAAGTCTCGAATCTTCTAAGCTCAAAAGTCTGTTTTTTACGGCAATTCCTGCTTCAACACTATCGATGGCGGGTTTGTCTCCTTGTTGAATCAAAGATTGAATTCCGCTGTTTCGTTTTTTGGCATTCGTGCTGTAGCTTTCGTATAGTTTTACTTCTTCGTAGTTTTTTTTCCAGTTAAAATACGCCAATGATGCATCATACAAAACCGTAATAGCCTCCAGTTTTACCTCAGATTTGCTTAATTCTATTTGCATTTTCGCTTTGCGTAAATCCGCCATTCTTTTATTGATCCACAAACCTTGCCCCAATGGAACGCTGATTCCTAAAGAAGTCAAACCTTGATTTGGAGTGGTGTTTTCGGGATTCAGATAATAGCCTTCGTTGTTGTCAAAACCCGCTTTGATTTCAACCCCATACCAGGTTGGAATTTTAAAGCTACTGTTTAAAAGCGAGTAGTATTCTTTGTCTTTGAATTGTTTTTTAGAATAGTCAACGTCAATTTTCGGATCAAAACTACCGCGTGCCATCATCAGTTCCGCTTGGGCTTTATTAAGTTCAAGTTGTGCATTTTTAACCAATGGATGGTATTTTTTCACATAACCCAAAAACTCATTATAGCTCAGCTCTTTTGAGATGGTTTCCTGTCCATTTGTGACAATGGAAAAAAATAATAATAGATAGAAAAGTCGTTTCATTATTTCTTTTCTTTAGTTGGTTTTGCGTCTTTTTTATAATAATTAGGAGGGAATCCGTTTAAGGTTCTCCATATTTCAAACCACATAGGAACAGTGTCTAATAGGGCCAATGTTTGTGCTCCTGAACCAATACTCAATTGTGCCGGCCATTTCGGTTCGTTCGGATCCGGTGCAATTAAAATTCGGTATTTTCCATTGTCGCTGATGAAATTTTCGACCGCTACAATCTTACCACCAAAAGTACCATACGAAGCATTTGGCCATCCCGAGAAGACAATAGTAGGCCATCCGTCAAACCAGACTCTGACTTTTTCTCCCTTGCGAATTAAAGGCAAATCAACCGGGTTAACATAGGTTTCTACCGCAATATCATAAGCAGAAGGCATGATGGTTGCAATGGCAGTTCCTTCTTTTATCGTTTCGCCAATTCCCGATTGCAAAGCCCTGTTTATGTAGCCGCTTTGTGCTGCTCTGATATAGTACATATTGTTACGAATACTATAATTGGCATATTGGTTTTCAAGTTTGTTCACCTGAGCAGATGCATCGTATTGACTGCTTTTGGCGGTAAATTGATCACTTTCAGATTTGGCTACTTTCTCCGAATATTCCGCAATGATACGATTGATCTCTACTTTTGAGTTGATGAAATCGTTTTTGCTGCTCAATAATTTGTTCTCCTGATTGATGATTTTGGCTTCGGCGTCCTGTAATTTTAAACGTTTTTCCTCAACATCGGTCATTGGTTTTAAACCTTCTTTGTTTAATTGCAAAGAACGGTTGTATTGCGTATTGGCAATTTTGAGCTGTGTGTTAACGGCAATCAAATCAATACTGTCACTTTTAATTTTTAAGCGTGCTTGTTTGATTTTATTTTGCCCCTGTTCTAACTTTAATTTTTTCTCAGATTCAATGGCTCTCAATTGATTGCTTAGACTTGCTACTTTAGATTCGTAAGATTGCACGGCTTGTTTTTTGGCGTCCACCTGATTTTTGGTGTTGCTGACCAAATTCGGGTCCATATAATCTTCTTTGATCTCCGAAATGTATAAAATAGTATCTCCTTTTTTTACAAAATCACCTTCCTGTACATACCACTTCTCAATTCTTCCCGAAATCACACTTTGTATCGATTGCGGACGTTGATTAGGCTTTAAAGTGGTTACGGCTCCTGTACCCGAAATGTTTTGAGTCCACGGTAAAAAAAGAAGCCCAAAGCCCAAAATAGAAATGCCTATTATAATTTTGTTTAAAATTTTATAGTGCTTTTTATTCGTTAGCGTCTGTATCGTTTTGAAACGCGCTAAAGACTGATCCGATTTAGTGTTGTCTGAAATATGTAGCATCTTTTTAATTTTTAGAATCTTGTACTATTTTACCGTCCTGCATCGTAATCACACGATTGCTTTTGGTTTTCCAATACGGGTTTTTAGACGAAACGATGATCGTCCAGGAATGTTCTTTAGCAGTAATGAAATCTATAATTTCGTTGGCTACATTTTCATCCATAGTGTCCGTTGGGTCTTCGTAGAAAAGTACTTTTGGTTTATGGATGATACTTCTGGCCAGTAATATTTTTTGAATATTTGAAGACGACAATTGTTTTCCTTCCGGAAAAATCAAGGTATCTAAACTCTTCGGAAGCGATTTTATATAATTGGTAAGCTGTACGCCATTGATCGCCCATTTTAAATCTTCCTGTGTAATGGAAGGATCTTTAAACGTAATATTGTCTAAAATACTGCCTTCAAAAAGGGTTTCTCCATAAATGATACTTCCAATCTGAGAGCGGTATTGTTTTAAATTAATTTTTTTGAAAGTATCATCATTAATGTAAAACGAACCGGTAGTAGGTTGTAACAATCCTGAAAGTATACGAATCAGAGTCGTTTTTCCCGAACCGTTTTTTCCGTCGACAAAAATATGCTCGCCCTGCTCAATTTTCAGACTGATGGTGCGCAGCGTATTTTGTTTAGTGTCCGGAAATTTAAAAGTCAGATTTTCAGTTTCAAGACTAATATTGGTATAACAGTTGTCGTAAGAACCACTACTGTCTTCTTCAAGTCCCATATCGGTTACCTGGCCGATTTTCTCAACAGAAGTCAAAACGTCGTAAAAAGTTTCCAGACCAATTATAATTTTTTCAACAGAAGTGATCACCAATAAAATGATAATCTCTGCTGCCACAAACTGACCGATATTCATTTCTTGCGATAATACGAGATAACCACCAATGATTAATAAACTGGCTGTTATTAATATTTTGAAAATGATTAATTGTATGAACTGTCTTTTAATAATGTTGAAATGCTTTTCTCTGTAAGTCAGATAATCATTGACCAAGTTGTCATTTTTGTGTAACGCATATTCATAGTTCAATTCATTTCTGAAACTAAAATTATTACGCGCGATTTCCTGCAACCAGCTGGCCACTTTGTATTTGAATTTTGATTCTTTCAAACTTGTTTCTAAACCGGTGCGGTACGAAAATTTAAAGATGAAAAACAATAAAAAGAACAGTAAGATACCAAATATGATAAAGAACGGATGATACAGCGAAAGCAGAATGATTCCGAAGGCAATTTGTAATAAAGCAGCCGAGAAATCGATCAATAATTTTGAAGTTCCTTTTTGAATGGTTAAAGTATCAAAAAAACGATTCGCTAATTCGGGCGGATAGTTGGCGTAAAGCGCTTCAAATTTTATTTTAGGCAAACGAGTTGCAAATTCAAAAGAAGAGCGAACAAATATTTTTTGCTGTAAATTTTCGGTGATTCTAAGCTGCATAAGAGACAGAATTCCAACCAGAGCAACTCCAACTACTACCAAAAGAATCAAAACAATCCACGAAGCACTGACGCGACCCGATTGTATAAAGTTAATAATGGCTTGAATACCTAACGGCAGCGACAAACTGATAAGTCCTGCGAAAATGGCATAGAAAAAAATTTGTACAATGTCTTTTTTGTCTAATGCGAGTAAGTTGTAAAATCTTTTTAAGGGTGTCATAAATAAATTGGTATTATGATTTATTTTTTATTTTGAAAGAATTCGGTCTACTAAATCCAGATAAAAGGAAGTTACCGTTACAGGTTCATTACAGTCTGTTATCGTCTTTAAATGTTCGTTTAAAAAATGCTGATGCAGACTTCCTTCAACGATGCTTGAAACTAAACTTTTGGCAAAAGGATAATTGGGATTTACTTCCTGCACGATGCTAATGATTCGATTAATAACTCTTTTGTAAACCAGAAAAAAACCTTCTTTGTTGTCCTCATCAACCTCTTTGGTATAAATAGTTTTGGTGAATTCTGAAATTATGATTTTATTCAAAATAGCCTCATCAATATGGGTAGTGACGGGATTATTTGTGATTTTTTCCGTTACAATGGTGATTGCTTTGTGTAGTCTTTCGGTTGGATTGGTGATGTTGTTAGTGGCAAAAACCAACTTGTATTCCATCCATCCCCAATACCAGGATGATAAATACACAACCAGTTTGTGTTTGTTTTCAAAGTAGCGATAAATCGAACTTTCATTTGAACCAATTTGTTCTCCCAATTTCTTGAAAGTAAAATGCTCGATACCGATCTGATCGATTAAAAGAATACTGTTTCCCACAATCTTCTTCCCTAAATCAGAGGTTTCAGGATCTTTTACATATAATTTTTCGTTAACCTGAATTTTTATATTTGAAAATATTGCATTCATAATTCGATATTATTTTACGCAAAGATAATAGTAATACTTTTAATTATGAAACTTTAGCTTTTATTTAATCAATTAAATCGCTGTCATAGCCTTTGTTTGTTGACTTTCAATTTGATGCAAGAGTAAAAAACAACAGAATATTCCTCTGAATTAAGTTTGGATAAAAAAGCTTAAATTAGCGTATCAAACATTTTAGCTGTTATGGAGTCAGTTGTAAATCAAGAAAATAGAATAAAAGAAAAGGCCCTGAAACGCATGAAGAGAAATGCTCTGGCACTTTTAGGAGTCGCAGTGCTTTTGTTTGTAGTGGCGGTTTATTTTAAGATTCCGATGTTGCAAGCTTTTAGTGAAGCGGCAATGGTTGGCGGTATTGCGGATTGGTTTGCGGTTGTGGCTTTGTTTCGGCACCCGCTGGGGATTCCGATTTGGCATACGGCGATTATTTCAACCAAAAAAAATGAGATCGGAGAGAATCTGGGCAATTTTGTTTCGGAAGAATTCCTGAATCGGGAGAAATTAGAAATCAAGTTGGCAGAATTCAATTTTGCGGAAAAAGCTTCCGACTGGTTGTCGCAAGAAGCCAATGCAGCTAAAATTGCCGATTTGGTAGCGGTAAATGTAATTCCGGGTATTTTAAAGGCGATAAAAGACGAAGACATAAAAAGATTTATTCAGGTTCAATTTGCAGCAAAACTGGCCGGAATTAATTTTGGAGATTGGGTCGCTCTGGCCTTAGAGCCTTTGCAGAAAGGGAATGTAAAAGACCAATTGCTGACGAATCTTTTAGCGCTCATGAGCACAGAATTGAGCAATAATAAAGATTTAATTCGGAAAAAAGTAAAAGCATCGACTCCTTTTCTGAGTTTCGGTTTGGCGGATAAAAGCATTTCGGAAGGGGTTTTTAATGGATTGCAGGATTTTTTAAACGAAGCCAAACATCCCGGAAGTGCCATTAGGATCAAAATAGACGAATATGTTTATGATTTTCTGGATAAGGTCAAAAACTCAGAAGAGATGAGAGTCAAAATAAATACTATGATTCTTGATTTTGCCGGAAAAAAGGAAGTTCAGGATTACATTAATGGAATTTGGGACGAGATAAAACTATCGATCACAAATGATTTAGAGAAAGGAAATGAATCATCGATAAAAAATAATATCGCAAGTCTCGTTCAGAGTTTCGGAAATGGACTTAAAGAAGATGCAGTGATGATCGATAAGATCAATAATTTTATCAAGAATGATTTGCTGACCGTGCTTTTGAATAATAAAAAAGTAATCGGAGATTTAATATCCTCGACGGTAAAAAGCTGGGACGGTAAAGAGGTTTCAGAAAAACTGGAATTAGAAATCGGAAAAGACCTTCAGTACATCAGAATCAATGGGACATTGGTTGGTGGTTTGATTGGTTTAGTCATTTACGCTGTGGAGTGGGTGTATCATTATAGTGTTATGTGAAATTTTTTTTAAACCATATAAGTGATGTAAGTTCATTTTACTGGGGGTGTTGAAAAAAAGTTCTTTTTTTTGTTTTGCTTTAATGTTGTTGGGTTTAGAAAAAAACATTTCTCGCAAAGTCGCAGAGTCGCAAAGTTTTTTGTTTGATTTTTTAACTTTGCGACTCTGCGACTTGGCGAGATTTTTGAACATTATAAAATGTAAAAAGGAGCAAAAAATCATTAGATTTTTACTCCTTTTTTTATGTTTAAAGACCACTCCTTTTTTAAGCTCCCCAGTAAAATGAACTTACATCACTTATATGGTGAACCAAACAAAAAGCATATTTTAAGCTCCCCAGTAAAATGAACTTACATCACTTATATGGTAAACCAAACACAAAGCATATAAAAATAAACTCCATGTTTTAAAAAAAAGCACCTATTACAATAACGAATGACAAGTCATAGCTGCCGGTTGCTGAACTCCCATTAGCTCTAAGATTGTTGGCGCAATATCTCCTAAAACACCATCATTAATGTTTTTCAGTTCTTTGTCAACCAGGATAATAGGCACCGGGTTTGTGGTGTGGGCTGTATTTGGGCTTCCGTCAGGATTGATCATTGTTTCGCAATTTCCGTGGTCGGCAATTACAATCGTAGTATAATCATTTGCCAAAGCCGCTTCGATAACCCCTTTTACGCAGGCATCAACCGCTTCACAAGCCAGAATTGCAGCACTCATGATTCCGGTATGTCCTACCATGTCACCATTGGCAAAATTAAGACATACAAAATCAACTTCGCCTTTGTTTAATTCCGGAACAAGAGCATCTTTCAGTTCGTAGGCACTCATTTCCGGTTGCAGGTCGTAAGTAGCTACTTTTGGAGAGTTTCTTAAAATTCTGGATTCTCCCACAAAAGGAGTTTCTCTTCCACCTGAAAAGAAAAAAGTAACGTGTGGGTACTTTTCAGTTTCGGCAATACGGATCTGTTTTTTACCGGCTTTTTCTAAAACTTCACCAAGAGTTTCGGTGATGTTGTCTTTATTGTAAACTACTTTTACGTTTTGATACGTTTCGTCGTAGTTGGTAAGCGTAACATAATACAGGTTCAGCTTGTGCATGTTTTGCTCGTGAAAGTCTTGCTGCGAAAGCGCTTCTGTAAGTTCACGACCCCTGTCTGTTCTGAAATTAAAGAAAATCACCACATCATCATCAGCAATAGTTGCCAATGGTTTCTGTTGCTCGTCAACTAATACAATTGGTTCGATAAATTCATCGGTTATGTTGTTGGCGTAACTGTCAAGCACACTTGCAACCGCATTTTGAGAGTGTGTTCCCTGTGCATTTACAAGTAAATCATAAGCTAATTTGACACGTTCCCAACGTTTATCACGGTCCATTGCGTAATAACGACCTATGATAGAGGCAATTTTTACAGGAGTATCTTTAATGTGATCTTCTAAATCATGAATGTATTTTGCTCCCGATTTAGGATCCACATCACGACCGTCTGTGAAAGCATGGATGAAAACATTTTGCAAACCATATTCCTGAGAAGCATCAATCAATCCACGTAAATGAGACGTGTGAGAGTGTACGCCACCGTCAGAAACTAATCCTAAAAAGTGTACTTTTTTGTTGTTTTCTTTGGCGTAGGTAAAGGCATCAATAAGCACTTGTTCTTTGGCAAGTGTTTGATGTGCTACTGCCAGATTTATTTTGGCTAAATCCTGGTATACAATTCTTCCTGCACCAAGATTCATGTGACCGACTTCGCTATTTCCCATCTGACCTTCCGGTAGACCAACGTTTAAGCCATCGGTTCTAAGTTGGGCGCTTGGGTAGTTTTGGTAAAGACTGTTTATAAAAGGAACATTTGCATTGTCTATTGCAGAAACTTTAGGATCAGGAGATTTCCCCCATCCGTCTAAAATCATTAGTATAACTTTCTTGTTCATCATTTTTTGTTTTCTGCAAAGATAAACCATTTCTAAAAGGAGCAAGGAAGCATTGTTACAATTACAGTTAATAAAATGAACCGTATTGAAAAATACTAATTTAATTATAGAAGCCTTTATTTTTTAAAATTAATTCAGACTAGACTCCGTTTTTAAGCCTGTTTTTGACGGCATTGTAGTCAATGAAATATTTGACACTTACAGAAAAAATGTGTTTTAGAGCCTCATTGTTCAACAGGTTGGTTACATTAGATCCGTAATCTTTATCAATAACACGCTCAAAATTAGAAGCATTGTTTCTGTATAAAACAGAAAGCTGACTTCCCGGAGCAAACCACCAAGAGTACGATAAATCGGCATTCCAGGAATAAAAACTGGAGTTTTTGTTTTTGGTGTATTCCGGATAAGGAGTTAAAGTTCCGTTAGATTCGAGTTGAAGTATTTCTTTATTCTCTGCAAACGACCAATATTGACGTACCGCCAGATTGATAGTCATGGTGCTGTTTAGGGCATATTTTCCGCCTAGTGTATTAGAGTAAGTGATTACAGTTCTATTGGCAAAAACGATATCCTTTGGAGTGTCTTGATTGTTGTCCTGATCAAAACTGTCAATATAGCCTTTGTTGTTGTTTCTTCTAAGGAAACTAAAAGTATAATTTAATAACAGTTTGTCACTAAAACGATACCTCGGACCAATATCGAAACCGTAATTTATGCGTCCCGGTTCATCCATAATGGCAATGGTAGGATTGAAATCCAGCGCAAATTTATAATTGTAATTGGTCGAAACACTTGCCCATGATTCAAACCTTCTTGGGAGAGCGACATATCTGTTGGTTGCTCTCGGTTCGTAATAATCGTAAGACTCAAAAGGGTATAAAGAAATACCAAAACCATAATAATTGTTTTTTATGGTAGTTACATTTGTATTTACGGCAATATTGCTCTCCTGAATTTTTCCGGAATCCTTGTTGAATTCAGTATAGGTGTTAAGGTTGACTTTAAAAGCATTAAAAAGTTTGGTAGGATTCAGTATTCTGTAATTGGCATTTCCGAAAAAGTTGTAATAATTGGTATAGAAATTAATTCCTAAATCATTAGGATCGTAATCTTTAGACACAAAATCGGAGCCTATGCTATAACGATAGTTTCCACTGGTTTCTGCAAAGCCTATGTTGGCGTATATTCCGTTTTTATCTTCTGTATCATGGACGGTACTGTATTTGAAATTTCCTGATAAGTTATAAGTATTGGCTTTAGTGTTTAAATCCCAAACCAAAGCCGAAACATTGGAGTCTCTGAAATGACCATTTCGGGTCACATTTGTATTAATGAAGGTTACAGATGAGTTTTTACGAAAACGCTGGTCTAAAACCAGAACATTGTAGTTCATTAACGGCTCAGCAATTACACGTCTGGTTTCTCCTGTGAGGGTATCCTTTATAGTGGCAAATGTTTTTTCTGTCACAGCATTTAAAATTCCAATACCAAGACCTTTTTTGGTTCGTCCCGAAATTTTCAGGGCATTGATCAGATTTACATTCTGCGGGTCTTCAATTATCTTCTCATTATCCTCCAGATCCGGTTCAATAGTAGGCTTGCCGCCAATTCTTCTCGAATAAAACAATTCTCCTTTATTAAAGAGATCTGTTCCTTCGGTAAAAAAGGCTCTGTTTTCATTGAATTGTTGTTCAAACGGACCCAGATTCAAAATCTGATCATCGTATTTTGCCTGTCCGAAATCGGGGACCAAAATAGCATCCAGTGTAAAAGCATCGTTTATACCGTACTTAATATCCATTCCGCCTTTCATTGTACCGTACGTTTGTTGATTTCCGGCAGCATTTAAATAGTAAGAAGCATAAGGCATGAAGAACAATCGGGTAGGAGGTTTGATGTTTTCAATTCCTTCCAGATTACCATTTTGTTGTGTGAAAGTACCTATTTTAGTATTGATTAAAGTCCAGGTGTATTTTTTTCGTTCGCGTTTGATTTCTCTGAAAAAGTTAATTCCCCAGGTCTGTTTCTTTCCTTCTGAAAAACGTAAGGCAGCGTAGGGAATCTTCATTTCTACTACCCATCCTTTATCGGACAGCACGGCTTTACTAATCCAGATCGCGTCCCAGGAATAATCTTCGCCGTTTGCATCCGTCATTATGCAATCTGCCTGAACGTCTGCAGCAGATACAAAAAATTCGAAGTTCTGCTGACCGTCATTAAAACCATTTATAAAAACACCAAAAAGATCGGCTGTTCCAAAATCATCTCTTTGAGAAATCTCTTTTAGTATTTTATTGGGTTCGTCATCGTGCATAATGGCACCTATATAAAGAGCGTCGTTATTGTACAGCACTTTGATTTCGGTTTTTTTTGTGTCGGGAATTGGTTTTCCGTTATCCGGTTCAAACATGATAAAATCGGAAGCAACGGTTGCCGTTTCCCAAGCTGGTTCATCCAGTTTTCCATCAATAGAAATACCTTGCGAAATTTGCTGTGCCTGCAAAGTTTTCTTTTGGCTGTAAGCCCAAAAAGAGGAGAGAAGAAGGGTAAAAAAAACTAAATTTTTCATGGAACCTATATAGAGAGTAAATGTGATAATTGATTTATGTAAAGACGGAATTTTTTTGTAATTGTGGCAGTTTTGAGTCAAATGGTGCGAAAAATACGTGCTTTTTAACTACCGAATCGAAAAAAAAGTTTTTTACCAGTAAATTCTTTGTAAAATTAATTTTTTTAGTCCGTTATGCTAATTTTTTCCTTTAGAATTGTTAAAATTTAAACAAAAAGACCTTGATTAACATTGTTTTATTTTGCTGGCTAGGTTTTTTTTATACATTTGCGATGCCCAAATTTTTTATTAACCTAAAGAAATTCAATGATTTACAAAATTTATCCATTACTGGTGTTTTTACTTTTGTCTTTTGGCAGAGATTCTAAAAACACAACAGAACTAAAAAAGGTAACAACAAAAAGTATTGCCAAAGTTGAAAAACTGACGGTTGATGCTAAAATTGAAAGTGTATACCACGCCTTAAATTCAAACAATTTTTCGTTACCGGAACTCAGGACTTTTTCTGAAGCTTTAAAAGGGTTTTACTTACTCAAAGAAAGAGGTGTTGTTCAGAAAGACATTTTGACTTTAATTGATTTTAGTCTGTCATCCAACGTCAAACGCCTTTGGGTGATTGATATGGGAACTAATACTATTCTATTTCAATCGTTGGTAGCGCATGGCAGGAATACGGGTGAAGAATTTGCATCAGCATTTTCAAACTCAAACTCATCCTTCAAAAGTAGTTTAGGATTTTATGCCACAGGTGAAATTTACCAAGGGAAACACGGAGCTTCCTTACGTCTGGATGGTTTAGAAAGAGGAGTTAATGACAATGCCCGCGAAAGGGGAGTTGTGGTTCATGGTGCCGATTATGTTTCAGAATCGTTCATCAGAAACAATAAAAGATTAGGAAGAAGTCAGGGTTGTCCCGCTCTTCCGGTTGAATTGACAAATGAAATTATTCAGGTTATAAAAGATAAATCGTGTTTGTATATTTATCATCCGTCGAGAGGATTCTCGGCAGAAGAGAAGTTAATCTCGTAACTTACTATACAAATCCGAATCTAAATTATAAATATCAGCTCTGAAAATGAGCTGATTTTTTTTGCTCCATGCGGTCCAATACCATTGATATAAAGCATATTTTTTTCTGATCTTAACACTGATTGTTTTCTTAGTCTCAATAATAGAGTCAATTTTTTCTTTCGGCCAGCTTACAGACACATCGGAAGAATCTAAAACATGTTCCGCCAATTCCAATGGATTCTCTATACGAACGCAGCCCGAACTTAACGAACGATTGTTTCTTCCAAAATAATTGCGATGATTCGTATCGTGTAAGTACACGCTATGATGATTTGGAAATAAAATTTTCATCACACCCAGGGAGTTGTTATAACCGGGACTTTGTACGTAGCGGTATTTCCCCGGATTGTTTTCGTTCCATGCAGCAGGTTCTACCGCATTTCCAGCACTGTCATATATTGTAATGTTTTTTTTGCTGAGGTAATTTCGATTGCGTTTCATTTCCGGAACAACATCTTCCTTAAGAATAGTAGGAGGAACAGTCCATGTCGGGTTAAAAACAATCGTTCTGAGCTTCGATGTTATAATTGGTGTTTTTCTCTTACTGGTTCCTACAACAATATTTCGAACCAAAGTGGTGTCCTGTTTTTCAACCACATTTAAACTGTAATTTGGAATGTTGATGATAAAATAGTTTTCTGCTAGTTCATTAGTATACCATCTCCATCGTTCCAAATTGGCAATAATTTGTTCCTTTCTTTTGTTTTTAGAAAAGTTCAAAGCGCTTATGGTTCCTACGCCAATGACACCATCTGCGGCTAAACCATGTCTTTCCTGGAATTTTTTGACAGACTCAAATGTTTTTTGATCGTAAATTTCGGTCAGGCTATCTTTTCTTCCCGACATGTCTTTCCAGAACAAAAGCCTTTTTTTGATGTTTATTAAGGCATTGCTGGTATCATTTAATGTGATTTTTGTTTTATCAGGAGATTCTATTTTTTTAATGTCACTATCATCAGGATAAGTATCGATGATTTTAAGTGCTGCTAATAGCTGTTTATAGGTATATGATTTTGACTGACAATTTTCGGCCAGACTGTCTAATTTGTCTTTGTTGAAAGCTTTTACAAGAGCAGTATTGACGTCAAATGTCTTTTCTTCTAAATCCCAATCGGCATATAATTTTTTAGGATCTAATTTCCCTTTGTACAAATGCGTTAAATACAATTCGAAATTATAAGTGAGTAAGGTGTCGTAATTGGCTAAGTCCGTATCGCTTAAAGAACTTATCTTTTTTTCGAATTTTTCTAATGCTTTTATTTTGTAATCGTCTGGATTTAAGCCTAGTTCATCCGATTTTTTTAATAAGGATAAAACGTAAGTTCTCTTTTTTAAATTTCCCCAGACTGTTTTGTTTTCTGAGGAAAGATAAAATTGTATAAGCGTTTCGCTTTTGAAAGTGTTAAGGAGTGCAGTGTCAATTTGTACTTTTCTTTCGTCAGTAAGTATAAGCGCAGGAGGTCGAACGGCTTTTTTTACCGGAACTTTTAGAGTTTCCTTTTTGCAGCTAAACAGTATGCATAGTACTAATAAAAAGTAAAATTTGTTCATTTTATAATGGTTTATACATTAAATAGTGTTCCCCGACATCTGTGATCTCAAACGCTTCTCCTTCAGTTTGATAGTTCATTTTTTTGTAAAACCCAACGGCGGCTGTTCTTGCATTAAACCAAATTAAATCAACTTGATTTTCAACGCAATAGGCTTCGCAGTGTTTTACTAAAGCTTCACCGATTCCTTTTTTCTGATGAGTGTCTAAAACGGCCATCCCACGAATTTGTGCTTGGTTTTTTTCGGCAAAGGTAGTGTTGATTTTTGTGAATAAGGAAATAATTCCTACTAAACTTTCGTCTGTGAACAGGCCAAAATGGTGTGTTGTCTCTAAATCGTCTCCATCAAAGACACAACTTTCTATAGGTTTCCCTTTTCTTAAAACGGGTTGACGGACGATATAGGTTTCTTTTGATGGTATTTCTTTAATAAGATTCATAATTTTGAAAAATAATTGGATGTGTAACTTTTTAACTTTAAATAAGTTATAAATTATTGTTGATTTTTATTGATTTTTTTTGCGAAAAAGCTTGTTTTGAACTTGAATTATTCTCTATCTTTGCACCACAGTAATGCGAAAGTAGCTCAGTTGGTAGAGCTCCAGCCTTCCAAGCTGGTTGTCGCGAGTTCGAGCCTCGTCTTTCGCTCTAAAAAAACCGGAATTTAATCGTTTCGGTTTTTTTAACAAAGCTAAATAATTTTTGATTTTTATTTTTTTAATTGATTTAATTATTTATATTTGCACCCTGTTAATGCGAAAGTAGCTCAGTTGGTAGAGCTCCAGCCTTCCAAGCTGGTTGTCGCGAGTTCGAGCCTCGTCTTTCGCTCTTTAAAAAACCGAAACATTTTATTATGTTTCGGTTTTTTTGTTTTTAATTCAGATGGCTTAAGTCTGTTTCGGTTTCTAATTCCTCCGGATTTTGATCTTTTAAAAATAAACGAGCAGATAAAGCTCCTTTTAAAGTGATTTTATTTCCTTTTACTTCCAGCCAGCTTCCTTCTCTTAAACCTAAAACCGGTATAGAGTTAAAAGCGTGGAATTCTTTAATTCTCGTTTCACGGGTTTCTCCCATATGTGTCGAGTTGATTTGAGGGTCTAAATAATGTGGGTTCAAGTTGAAAGGAATTAATCCTAAAGTTTGAAAACTTGGAGGGTAGATGATAGGCATGTCGTTCGTTGTCTGCATCGACAGACCGCAAATGTTACTACCTGCGCTGGTTCCTAAATAAGGTGTTCCGTTTTTTACAGTTTCAGAAAGGATTTGCATGATGTTATGTTGATACAATTGAGTGACTAACAAAAAAGTGTTTCCTCCTCCTGTAAAAATACCTTCTGCATTTTTTATAGCAGCTGCTGCATCTTCACAGGTATGAATTCCTTTTACAGCAATGTTAATTGTTGCAAATGCCTGTGTTACTTTTTCGGTATATTCGTCGTGCGTGATTCCGCCCGGTCTTGCAAATGGAATAAATAAAATGCTTTTGCAATCTTTGAAATGTTGTTGTAATGTAGGTAATAAATACGCTAAATAGCTGCCTTCGTGTAAGGTAGAAGTGCTGGCAATGATAATGCTTTTCATAAAAATATGGACTCAAATTGATTCCGTTAAAGATATTAAAAACTCCTTTTCGATTCTGGAAATCCGCAGTTTAATTAACATATTTTTACCAAGCCGTTAGTATTAAATTTAGAAGACATTAAGATATTTTTACATTTTTAAGAATAATTTTAATCTTTATATTTTGAGCGATAAGTTTTTATGTGTTTTGATTATTGTTTTGAGCCAGTCGGTGTGGGGGCAAAGTCAGGAGCGTATAGCTATTAATGGAAAAATAGCCTCCAATACCAATGATTTGGAAGGAGTTTATGTGGTAAACGCTCAAACAGAAGTTATGGCTACAACGAGTGGAGACGGTGCTTTTTCTATTATGGCTAAAGCTGGAGATACCCTCGTTTTTTCTTCCATACAATTTAAAGAAAGTAGGGTTCTGTTAACCACTGAAAATTTTTCCGATCTCAATTTTACGGTACGATTAAATATGGTAATGCATCATTTACAGGAAGTTATTGTGCGGAATTATAGCGGTATTAATGCTGTTTCTTTAGGGATTATTCCTGGCGATCAGAAAAAATATACACAAGCAGAGCGGAAATTACATACAGCAACAGCTTTAAATCCTACTGCAAATGCAGGATTAATGGCAGGCGGATCAGTTTCGGCAGATCCGTTGTTTAATTTTTTATCGGGTCGAACAGCCATGTTGAAAAAAGAGGTTGCAGTAGAGAAAAAAGAACTTTTTATGAAGCTTTTAGAGAAAATGTTTAGTATGGATCATTTTGTAAACAGACTGAAAATCCCTGCTGAATACGTAAAAGGATTTGAATATTATGCGGTAGATAATGATAAATTTACCGTTATTTTGAACTCTGATAATAAAACAGCTACTGAATTCCTACTGGGAGAACTGGCTGTAAAATACAAAGAAATACTTGCGATTGAAAACAAATAATATTTTACTGGCATTGCTTTTATTGATTACCGGAATAACTTTTGGACAGTCTCCTGTTTCAAAAGAAATCACGGGGCAGGTTGTAGAGCGTTCTACAACAATTGAAGGAGTGAATATTATCAATAATACGACTCAGAAAGCTACTGTTTCAGATGTAAACGGTATGTTTGCGATTGTGGTTAAAGAAGGAGATGTTCTGGTTTTTTCGTCTGTTAATTTAGAGCCGCTTAAACACAGGGTTACAGCTGATGATCTGAGTTTGAATTCAATTGTTGTAAAAATGACAGTCAAAGAAATTCAGTTGAAAGAAGTTGTTGTCAATGAAAACGCGGATCTTACTGCTGAGAATCTGGGAATTATTCCGTACGGTCAGAAAAAATACACTCCTGCAGAGCGAAAAGTATATACAGCAACATCTACTTCGATAGATAAATTGTTAAATAAAATTTCAGGTCGGACTACCATGTTGAAAAAAGAAGTGAATGTCGAGAAAAAAGAAGCGCTTTTCAGAAAGATGGAGTATATGTTTGATGAGAATTATTATACGGAAAGATTAAAAATTTCACCCGAAGACATTAAAGGATTTCAATTATATTGTGTGGATGATGGCGAATTTGCTGTATCTTTGGATACAAAAAACAAAACACTGAGTATGTTTTTGATAACCGAACTAGCGAGGAAATACTTAATAATTCTAGAAAATGAAAAATAAATTAGGACTACTTATTGCATGCTTATTTTGTCAAATCGTTTTAGGGCAAAACAATACAAGAAAACCACTACACGGGCAGGTAATAAATGACTTTCTTGCCATTGAAAGTGGTTATGTAATGAATGTTAATGCAAACGTAAGAACGTTTATCGGTTCTGGCGGATTGTTTGATATTTTGGCAAAACCTAAAGATACTTTATTGTTTTCAGGATTGGCATTTCAATCCAGAAAAGTTGTTTTGACAGAGAAAGATTGTGCTGAAATCCTTTTTCTGGTAAAATTAGATTTGGTAAATAATCAATTAAAAGAAGTTATTGTTCATAAGGATCTAAAAGTGAAATCTCTTGACGGAGGTTCGCAGAAATTTGTAGACATGCAGTTTGTAGACGATAAACAATCGACCGCAAAAAATATCGCAATGTACTCTGATCAAACTATAAAATATGGAACTGACTTTGTTCGTATTTTTAAAGACGTTAAAAAGCTTCTTCGTAAAAAAGACGATGTAAAAGACGATGTGATTTCTGATATCGCTTTTGTTGCCTATGCTAAAGATAATTTCACCCCTGATTTTTACAGTAAAACACTGGAATTAAAACCGGACGAAATAGAACTTTTTTTAATGTTCTGTTCAAATGACGGTGAATCTAAAAAATACCTAAAACCAGAAGACAAATTTATTCTGATGGATTTTATGGTCAATAAAAATAAAGAGTTTAAAAAAGCGGCAGTGAATCAAAAATGAAAAACAGATTAATTTATCCTTTAATCGGGATATTGTTTTTATCCTTTTCAGCTTTTACCTTTCATAAGTTTTATGTGGGTGTTTTTCAGGTCAATTATGCGGCCGAAAAGAAGATGATTCAAATTACATCCCGCATTTTTATTGACGATTTAAATAATGGTCTGGAGAAGAAGTACCACAAAAAAACCTTCGTTGGTACAGAAAAGGAAACTCAGGCTGATGTTGATTTATTGAAAAAGTATCTTACAGAGCATTTTTCAATAAAAATAAACGGTCAGTCCAAATCAATTGCTTTTTTATCTAAAGAAGTAGAGGCAGGAGATGTATTGGTTTGTTACAGCCGTATAAAAGACGTTGACAAATTTAAGACCATCGAAATTTCGAATACCATTTTAGTAGATTGGAATTCTGAACAGCAAAATATTACACATATTTCAGCCTTTGGAACCAAAAAGAGCGTTCTCTTTACAGAATCCTCAAGGAAAGAAGTGTTAAAATATTAGTTGAAAGGGCGTAATTATTAGATTAATTGCTATTTTCACAGCCTCAAAGAAAACCAAAAACACTTATGAAAACACTTTCGTTATTATTGCTTTTTCCGGCTATGTTGATAGCTCAGGAGAAAACAACGCCTGTTGTACCAAAACAGCAAGGTAAATACGATACAAACAAATTTAGCCAGATGTACGATTTACTGGCTACGCCTAATATGTTTCGTACCGCTTCGGGAGCACCGGGGCCGGCTTATTATCAACAACAGGCAGACTACAAAATTGATGTAGAATTAGATGATAAAAAATCAAAATTAACGGGTTCTGAAGTTATTACGTATTCCAATAACTCTCCGGACACTTTAGAGTATTTGTGGATTCAGTTAGACCAGAACCAGGCTAAAGCAAACACACAAACTTCTTTGGCGGAAAGCGAAAAAATGAATCAGGTATTGCCACTTGAAGGTTTCTCGAATAAGTACTTAAAGAAAGATTTAGAGCGTGGTTTTAACATCGAACAGGTTAAAGACGCTAAAGGAAACGCCATGTCTTATACGATCAACGAAACCATGATGCGTATTAATTTGGCAACACCTCTAAAACCGGGAGAGAAGATTTCATTGGCAATAAAATGGTGGTACAACATCAATAACTATCGCAAAGAAGGTGGAGGTCGTTCCGGTTATGAATTATTTGAAAAAGACGGAAACAAATTATATGTAATTGCGCAGTTTTATCCAAGAATGGCCGTTTACAATGACGTAGAAGGCTGGCAAAATATGCAGTTCTGGGGTAGCGGAGAGTTTGCGTTGCCTTTCGGAAATTTTGACGTAAATATTACCGTTCCTGCTGATCACGTTATTGATGCAACGGGAGAATTAGTGAACAGAAGCGAAGTTTTCACAGCAGAACAAGTGAAACGTTACGAGCAAGCTCAAAAATCATTTGACAAACCGGTTGTAATTGTAACACAAGCTGAAGCAGAAGCTGCTGAAAAAGGTTTTTCTGAAAAGAAAAAAACATGGAAATTCAGTGCTAAAAATGTACGTGATTTTGGAATTGCCTCGTCAAGAAAATTCATTTACGATGCAATGGCTGTACAATTAAATAACAAAGTAGTAATGGCAGAATCAGTGTATCCAAAAGAAGCAAATCCGCTTTGGGGAGAAACTTCTACGATGACTGTTGCGCATACTTTGAAGAGTTATTCTTCTCACACTTTTGATTATCCTTATCCAAAAGCAGTTTCTGTTTCGGCAGAAGACCAAGGAATGGAATATCCAATGATTTGTTGGAACTATGGTCGTCCTGATGAAAACGGGGTAACGAGTAAAGAAATTAAAAACGGAATGATTGGTGTGGTAATTCACGAAGTGGGTCATAACTTTTTTCCAATGATTGTAAACTCAGATGAGCGTCAATGGAGCTGGATGGATGAAGGTTTAAATTCGTTTATGGAGTACATGGCAGAACAGGAATTGGATTCTAAATTTCCATCAAGACGTGGTCCTGCAAAAAATATTGTTCCTTATATGAGCGGAGATCAAAAGTTTTTAGAGCCAATCATGTCTAATTCTGAAACGATTCAGCAATTTGGAAATAACGCTTACGGAAAACCGGCTACGGGACTTAATATTTTAAGAGAAGTAGTGATGGGAAGAGAATTGTTTGACTATGCTTTTAAAACATATGCCAACAGATGGAAATTCAAACACCCGACTCCTGAAGATTTTTTCAGAACAATGGAAGATGCTTCTGCCGTTGATTTAGATTGGTTTTTCAGAGGATGGTTTTATTCAACTGATTTTGTAGATATCGGAATCAATGACGTAAAACAATATTATGTTTCTGATACTCCAACAGCAGATATCAAAGACATAAAGGTTAAAAAAGGACGTTTCGGGTATGATAAAGGGCCATTTGTTTACCTGGTTGCTGGTGATAATGCAGAAGTGAATACTTCTAAGAAAAAAGCATTAAAAGTAGAAGAGGTAAAGTTATTGGCAGATTATGTAGATCAGACTTTTACCGCAGAGGAAAAAGCAGGTTTAAAATCGCCTAAATATTTCTACGAAGTTGAGTTTAACAAACCGGGCGGTATGATTATGCCGATTTTGGTTGAGATTACTTATGAGGACGGAACACAACAAAATTTCCAATATCCTGCTCAAATCTGGAGAAAGAATAACGACACAGCTAAAAAAGTGTATGCAACAGAAAAAGCAATCAAAAGCATACAAATAGATCCAAAATTAATGACTGCTGATATTGATGTAACCAATAATTCCTGGCCAAAAGTAGAAGTGAAGTCAAAGTTTGACTAAGAATAAAAATTTAACCGCAAGGGCCGCAAAAGGTTTACGCAAGGTTCGCAAAGCAATAATTAAACTTTGTGAACCTTGCGTTTTTTCTTTGCGTACCTTGCGGTTAAAATAAATAACGCTTAAACATTCTTTTTAAGTAAATTTTAAAACTCGCGGCTACAAATTTTAATATCTTTGTAGCTACACAAAAATAAAAGATATGTTTGGTATAGGAGGAGGAGAATTAGTTTTCATACTGTTTATAGTACTAATGCTTTTTGGTTCAGATAAGGTGCCTGAAATCGCACGTACAATGGGTAAAGCAATGGCGCAGTTAAAAAATGCTACAAACGATATTAAAAGTGAAATTCAAAAAGGAGCAGAGGCCAATGGTCTTGACGCTAAATCTTTGACGGATATCACTGGAAATATCAATGCTGAAATCAATAATGCAAAAACTAATTTACTGGGAGATACAACTAATTTGCTTGGCGATACAACCAATGAGATCGAAAAAGTAAAAGAAGATATTGACTCTATCTCAGGACCTGTAAAACGCCAAAGATAATGCTCGAAAAAATACAAGAATTAGATACCAACCTCTTTGTGTATCTGAATGGTTTAGGTTCTGAAACTTACGATAAATTATGGTTGATTATCACCAATCAATTGAATTGGACGCCTCTTTTCCTACTTATTTTTTATCTGATTTATAAAAAAATAGGAGGAAAACAAACCTTGTATGTACTTCTTTTTATAGCGATTTTAATTGCGTTTACCGATCAAACTACCAATCTGGTTAAAAATACCGTTCAGCGTTTACGTCCTTGTAATAACCCAGAAATCAACACTTTTATTCGTATTGTTCAGGCTAGAAAATCATTTAGTTTTTTCTCCGGTCATGCTGCCAATACGATGGCTGTTGCGACCTTTTTATACTTAGTCTTAAAACGCCATTTTAGATATTTGGGTTTCTTGTTTTTATGGCCGTTAGTATTCGCTTATAGCCGTATTTATCTGGGATTGCATTATCCGGTAGACATTCTTACCGGCTATTTTGTTGGAGCCGTTTTTGGGACATTGATTTATTTGCTGTATCGAAAATTGAAACCAAGGTACTTTCCGGGATAATATTAGAGCGTTGATAAGGTTCTGAGGTACTGAGATTCTAAGGTTCTAAGTCTTTAAATTTAAAAACTAAATATAGAGATCGGAAATAGGCAATCTTAGCTTCTGTTTGTGATTCGCAGACTCTTATTCGTCTTTGAACTGCAGTAGTATAAGCACCAGTGTCAAAAAACTCACTATTCTTTCTGCAGCTTTAGTACTATTGTTAAATAATAATCGCCAATGGTTTTCTGTACAAATAAAAAGAACTAAATTCATCCTGTTAAACTGTAGTACGATATGAAAGTCGGTGACCTCATACACTTGATCCAACAAAATAATCTGGTTGAAAATACAATTGCCATTGAGCGCAATGAATTCCTCAAAGTAGAAGGAAGTGTTGATACCAATATTTATTTTATAGAGGAGGGCAGTCTGCGGATTTTTGTACTGGATGACGATGAAGAACGTATTATTCGTTTTGGGTATAAAAACAATATAGTGGTTCCAATAGACTCGTTTCTGTCTGAGAGTCCATCGGATTTTTATATTCAGGCTATAAAAAAGACGCTGGTAAAAGTTATTCCGAAAAAGGGATTTATGAACTTTGTTAACAAGAACGAAGATAATCTCAGACTTTGGATAAAAATTATAGAAGATCTCGTTCTGCAGCAAGTTGAGCGGGAAAAAGACATTCTGATCAGTTCGCCCAAAGAACGTTTTGAGAGGGTGTTGAAAAGAAGTCCACAGTTATTTCAGGAAGTTCCAAACAAACATATTGCAAATTATTTGAGGATGAGCCCCGAAACTTTGTCGAGGCTAAAAAAACGTTGATTTCAATCAATGTTTTCTGTTCAAAAGTTAAGGAACTTTGTCAAAAATCAGCAACATGAATATAAAATCGGAGGATTTAATAAAAGACTTAATAACGAGTACACAACTAATTATTGACAAAGCAGAGTCTTTGAAAGCAGAAAGTGATGCCGTGCTTAATTTCAGAACAAACCCTAAGGCCTGGAGTATTTTGGAATGTTTGGAACATCTTAATCGCTACGGTAGATTTTATCTTCCTGAAATTACCGGGCAAATACAGAAAACCAGTTCAGAACAGGAAAGGTATTTTAAAAGTGGCTGGCTGGGAGATTATTTCGCAAAAAGTATGATGCCAAAAGAAAAGCTAAATACAATGAAGACTTTTAAGAGCATGAATCCCATAAACAGCACATTGGACAAAGCCGTTATTGATGATTTTATCAACCAGCAAATTGAGATGCTCGAATTGTTGAATAGTGCCAAAGAAGTAAGTCTTGCTAAAACAAAAACAGCCATCAGTATCTCTAAAGGAATACGTTTGAAATTAGGAGATACTTTCAGATTTGTAATTTACCACAATCAAAGACATGTTGCGCAAGCCGAAAGAGTATTGGATGCCGCTCATGGTATTTGAGTTAATTTTAAATAAAATCTTTTTCACTCCACAACAAACCGTTTGGAAGCTCTTGCTTACTAAACTCAATATGAATTACACGTCTTCTTTCGTTATTTGTTGTTTTGCTGGATGCGTGAAAAAGCAAAGGTCTCATAATCATGATACCGCCTTTTTCAACTTCGCAAATCGTTTCATCCTCCATTTCGAGATTTTCGATTCTTAAAATACCTTTAGAATGAGAATTTTTTATCACTTTCAAAGCACCATTTTCCTTTGTGGTTTTGTCCATGTGAATTCGTATCGTAAAGTTATTTTCGAGAATTTCTTTTGGGGGCTGAACAGCAAATTGATTTTGTTTAACCGTCCAGTTTTCGAAGTTTTCAATCTCCATTTTTTTGTCAACAGAAATAGTCAAATCCTGATGATACCCAACAAACCAGTTTGATTTTTCGGGTTTGTCAAAATAGATCGATTTGGTTATAAAAAAACCTTTCCCAAAAGTATTTTCTATAATATCCTTTAAGTTTTGATTGAAAATAAAATCTAAAGTTTCCGGAATTTCTTTGTGAAATTGCCTAATGGCAAATAAATCCTGAGATTTTCTAAAAGTGGCATTTTCGGTTGTGTTTTCGGTCGTATTTTCAATTAAGGAGATTATTTTATTGATTTCCTTCTCGTTGTACACCTTATCAATAATAGCAAAGCCGTCTGTATCTATTTTGTTCAGATAATTCATTTAAGGGTTCGTTTTAAGTGTTTGTAATTAGCGCGAGAAATGGAGGAGCCAAGTTTAGTGAGAAGTCAGTAGATTTATTGCAATTTGCAATAGTTTCCAGTTTCATTAAGTTAAGGATTGTCAAAAAAAAAGTCTCACGCAGATTTTAGCGGAATGGAAAAAAATCCGCAGAATCCGCGTGAAAAAATATCATTAACTTAATGACATTGAGATGAAGGAGTAAAATTCAGCAAAACATCAAAAGGCTTTAGGCAGAATTTAAAATCTCAGCAACTCAGTGCCTCAGAACCTCAGTAACTTAAAAACTAAAGTACCCGACTAACTGTCAATCCATCGCGAATAGGTAATAAAACCGTTTCAACTCTAGGGTCGTTTTTCAGAAGCGTATTGTATTCTAAAAGAACTTTTGTGCTAATGTCATTTGGATGTAGCGGTTCAAGGATTTTGCCGCTCCAAAGGACGTTGTCGGATAAAATAATACCGCCTTTGTTCATTTTTGGAACAATCATTTCCCAATAATTCAGGTAATTTTCTTTATCGGCATCTATAAAAACCAAATCAAATTTTACCTCTAAAGTTGGTATAATAGAAACAGCTTCTCCCAGATGTTGGAAAATCTGTTCTCCCCAAGGTGAGGCATCAAAATATTTTCTTTGAAAATCAATTAATTCCTCTTTAATATCAATCGTATGCAATTGCCCGTTTTCCTGCATTCCTTCGCACAAACACAAAGCAGCATAACCAGTGTAAGTCCCGATTTCAAGAATGTTTACCGGACGGATCAATTTAGACAACATGCTCAGTACACGACCTTGAAAATGCCCGCTCAACATTCTTGGCAAAAGTATTTTCTGGTAGGTTTCCTTGTTTAATTTCGCCAATAATTCCGGTTCGTTTTCAGAATGTTGTTCGATGTAATCCTCTAATTCCTGTGATATAAAATGCATGTGATATTCTTCTAAGGTTGAAAAACAAAAATACAAAAAATATTGGGTAACTTTTTCCCATAAAAAAACCATTCGTTGTAGCGAATGGTTCTTTTATGAATTGAAATAGAATGCTATTTTTTTAGAGCAGCATCTACTTCCTTAGCTGTTTTTACAGTTCCGTCTTTAGCGGCTTTAGCAGCTGCTTCTACTTTATCTGCTCCTTTTTTAGTCGCGTCTTTAACATCATCAGCGGCTTTTTTGGTAGCATCTTTTACGTCCTGTGCAGCATCTTCTGTTTTGCTTACAGCGCTGTCTTTCACTTCTTCAAGGTCTGTAGTTAGCGAATCTACCTTGTTTCCAAGTGTTAATTCTTCTTCAGGTTTTGTTTCTTTTTTGTCTCCGCAAGATTGTACAGTAACTGCTAATAGAGCAACAACAGCTAAACTTAAAATTTGTTTTTTCATGATTAATTAGATTTTTAAATAGATTAAATTATAAAGGTTATAAAGCTGAAAAAATAAAAGTACAAATTTTAAAATGATTGAGCTCTTTGTGCGATTATCTTTCTTTTTACTGAAAGACAATTCTTGTGCCAAAGTTTTAAACTTACTAAAAATTCTATAAAAGCTTTTTTAGATATTGTAATTGATGAGTGGACGAAAAGCGTTTCTAATTTGATCTTTTGGCTGTGCGGTAAGGAGTTAAGTGTTTTTGTTGTTATTTCGCTTGTGTCAAATAATCAGAAGTGCTTAAATGACCTTCCTGGCTTAGCGTAATGCGAAACATTATGGTTAAGTTTTTCCCGGCTTTAACAATTCCCAGTGCAGCCTGTGGAGGAGCCATTTCAAAATCGGCAAAAGTGATTTGGTTAGACCCCTGTAAAATAATGTTTCCATTAGTACTCACTGTACTGATCTGGGTTTTATAGTCTCTACTCACACCAGCAATGGTGTAAGTTCCAAGTAATACCCAGGTTGTTTCGTTTATCTGAGTGGCTGATTTTAAAACATACTTGATATTTTTATGTGTTTTGGTCTCCAAAGTTTCATAGGCGATTTCATCCATACTTGTTTTAGGGCTTTTTATACTTTCTGCCGGAAGGGTAATGGTTAAGTTATTAATCTCCGTTAATTTAAAACCTTTAACAGTTAAGTTAGCAATACCGCTCCCTTCCGAAGATTTCATTACCCAGTCGTGTACGGTTGAAGTGCCGGCAACTTCAAAAGCCGATTTGGCCACCAGATAGTTTTTTTGTGCGTTGAGTTGTAAGGATACGATTGTAAAAAGTACGGTCAATAAAATTGATTTAATTGTCTTCATTTTTAATAATGTATTGGTTAATCTTTCTAAATAAGGAAATCTCTATCTCGATCAGGTTTTGCAGTATTGAAAGCTGCCCCTTATTTCTTAGATCAAATGTATGGGGAACACCTAAAGACGGGCATGATAAAAGTCATGGTTAAAAAGGTATTAAAGTTCTATACTAATTAACCCGGTATTGGAGGATGTGTTTCTCTTTTCAGTAAGAGTCTTGTTTTTACTGTTTTGAATTGAAATAATCGAATTTTTAAAGAAGTTTCTCTATCGAATTTTAATTGCTTTTTTGAAGCTTTAAAAATGAAATACTGCGATTTAAAAGACTTTAGAGATTAGATAACAATAAAAGTGGAGAGGATCACCATTTTCTAAAATAGGGCTATTTAGGAAGATTGACTTTAAAAAATAGAAAAAAACAACAAAAGTGCTTAAATTTGCACCATGCAAATCGAGAAAAAAGACATACGAGCCTTATCAAAAGATCAATTACGGGATTTTTTTGTCGCTAATAACGACAAAGCCTTCCGTGGCAACCAAGTCTATGAATGGTTATGGAGTAAAGGAGCACACAGTTTTGAGGATATGACCAATGTAGCCAAACCTACAAGGGCCATGTTGGAGAATAATTTTGTAATTAACCACATTAAGGTTGATACCATGCAGCGCAGTAGCGACGGAACCGTAAAAAATGCAGTTCGTTTACATGATGGTTTGGTGGTAGAATCCGTTTTGATTCCTACCGAAACCCGAACAACAGCCTGTGTTTCCAGTCAGGTGGGTTGCAGTTTAGATTGTAATTTTTGTGCCACAGCAAGATTAAAAAGAATGCGAAATCTGGAACCGGGAGAAATCTACGATCAGGTTTTGGCTATAGATAAAGAAAGTCGTTTGTATCATAATCATCCATTGTCGAACATTGTTTTTATGGGAATGGGAGAGCCTTTAATGAATTATAACAATGTCATTAAAGCAATCGATATGATTACCTCTACAGAAGGCCTGGGAATGTCGCCAAAACGTATCATGGTTTCGACATCGGGAATTCCGAAAATGATTAAAAAAATGGCCGATGATGATGTGAAATTCAAATTAGCGGTTTCCTTGCATTCAGCTATTGATGAAATTCGCGCGAAGATCATGCCTTTTAGTAAAAATTTCCCGCTGGCAGACTTGCGTGAAGCTTTAGAATATTGGTACAGAAAGACCAAAAACAAAATCTCGTACGAATACGTGGTTTGGAAAGGAATCAACGACGATAAAGCCTCAATTGATGCCTTGGTTAAGTTTTGCAAATATGTGCCTTGTAAGGTCAATTTAATTGAATACAACCCAATTGACGATGGAGAATTTCAACAAGCTTCAGAAGAATCTATATTAGCTTATATAAAAGCATTAGAGAATATCGGAGTAGTGGTAAAAGTACGTCGAAGCAGAGGAAAAGATATCGATGCCGCCTGCGGACAATTGGCAAATAAAGAAGGATAGTTTTTTAATTATACAGCATAAAAAAGCATTAAAGACGAGATTTAGATCTGTTTTTAATGCTTTTTTTTTGGCAAAAAAGGTTTTGGTTTTTAGAGTGTATCAGAGATCAAGTTTAAAAGTTGTGGAGAAGTAAAAATCTAGCAAAGTCGCAGAGTCGCAAAGTTTAATCGCTGCGTTCGTGCTTTCGATGGAGGAGAAATAGTGTTAATCAATACTAGTTTAGCATTTTGTTGAAGCATTAATCGTTACATTGTCAATCGTTAAAGCCCTATTTCCTGCATTTCTGTCCTTTCGACGAAGGAGAAATCACATCCAATATTCTACAAAGATTGGCGATTTTCTTTACGGAATTTCTTGTGTGATTTCTCCTTCGTCGAAATGACAAGCGGGGTGTTTTTTTGTGTAAACGTTTTTTTTTTAGATAAATTAAACTTTCAAATTCAATTTTTTACTACTCGACAGGTTTTGTACTTGATCCTCTATCAGAATCAAATCGATTGAGAATTGGTGCTAAAAAAAGATCCTGCTGCAGAACGTTTATAAGTTTGCTTCCGTAAACTTTAAAATTAGTGCATAAAATGTTGACATACTAATCTAAAATACGCTACGTTTTTTTATTTAAAATAGTATATTTGGAATCGAAATGAATATTACCTCTCAAATAAAACAGCCCATTTTTAACGAGATGGAACTTTTTGAAAAAAAGTTCCATGAATCGATGACCTCAAAGGTCGCATTACTGAACCGTATTACGTATTATATCGTAAACCGCAAAGGAAAACAAATGCGTCCGATGTTTGTTTTTCTGACCGCTAAAATGGTTTCGGGTGGAATTGTGAACGAAAGAACCTATCGCGGAGCATCGGTAATAGAGCTGATTCATACTGCAACTCTCGTACATGATGATGTGGTGGATGACAGTAATCGTCGTCGTGGGTTTTTCTCGATCAATGCACTTTGGAAAAATAAAATCGCGGTTTTAGTTGGGGATTATTTACTGTCAAAAGGGCTACTGCTTTCTATTGATAACGGTGATTTTGATTTGCTCCGAATTATTTCTGTTGCTGTTCGCGAAATGAGCGAAGGAGAATTACTTCAAATCGAAAAAGCCAGAAGACTCGATATTACCGAAGAGGTTTATTACGAAATTATCCGAAAGAAGACTGCTACACTTATCGCGGCTTGTTGTGCACTTGGTGCAAAATCGGTAATCGAAGACGATGCGCAGGTAGAAAACATGCGCAAGTTTGGGGAGCTTATCGGTATGGCTTTTCAAATCAAAGACGATTTATTTGACTATAGCGAAGAAGCCATCGGAAAACCAACCGGAATTGATATTAAAGAGCAAAAAATGACTTTGCCTTTAATTCATGTGCTCAATAATTGTACACCGCAGGAAAAAAAATGGGTCATCAACTCGATCAAAAACCACAACAAAGACAAGAAAAGAGTTAAAGAAGTGATTGCCTTTGTCAAAGACCATAATGGTTTGACCTATGCCGAAAACAAAATGGTCGAATTCCAGCAAGAAGCACTTTCATTACTTCAAAATTTTGAAGACTCTGAATACAAAGCCGCTTTGACTTTGATGGTGAATTATGTTATTGAGAGAAAGAAATAAGTTTTTTCTTTTAGATAAATCCTTCGTTGGCGTTGCCCTGTATTATTTCAATTGAAGTTTCATCATAATATCGGTTTGCGGATCATTTCCCAAAACAAAAATGTGTTTGTCAAATGCTATAAAACCATTTTTGGTATAGAAACTAAGTGCTCTCTTGTTTTCTTCCCAAACCCCCAACCAAACATAATCGGCCTCTTT
Source organism: Flavobacterium sp. FlaQc-52 (assembly GCF_044007495.1). Lineage (NCBI taxonomy): Bacteria > Pseudomonadati > Bacteroidota > Flavobacteriia > Flavobacteriales > Flavobacteriaceae > Flavobacterium > Flavobacterium sp. FlaQc-52. Next base: position 79,274 of record NZ_JBIPCV010000006.1, read on the forward strand.
TTGTTTGGCTACCTGAATTGCTTTTTCGTAAAGTAGTTGTCCCACACTTTGCCCGTGAAATTCTTTCGGCACATAAATTCGTTCAATTTCTACTGCTTTAGCATCCTTTAACTCAGTTTGGGATTCGCCGAAGTTCAGTTTTAAATAACCGATTACGGCACCGTCAAGAACAGCAAAATAAAATTCGGAGTTTTTGTTGTTAAGTTCATTAGTTAATTTTTCTGTTGAAAAATGTTCGTCTAAATATTGCGTCATGTCTTCTTCAGAGTTATCTCCCGAAAAAGTTTCAGAAAAAGTTTGTCTTCCAATTTTCTGTAATTGCGTAATATCGTCCAGTGTTACTTTTTGAATGGTGCTATTTTTCATAAAATTTAAAAGTGTTTCTTTTTTGAATTTTTGTTAATCCATCCCGGTCCTTTCAAGATTGGTACAAGAATCTCATTCAAAAATACCAAATTAAGAAGTAGTTTGCAATTTCAGCGTTAACTTTGGAAGTGAATTTTAGTAGCAAAGAAAAAATAATTAGCTTTTTTTTAATTTAATAAAAACGCTTATCCCTTTAAAAATAAGCACTGTAAGATTGGAATTTGGAGTTTAAAAAGTTTGGATTTTAAATTTCACTATTTCGATGCAACCATTTTACAACTTCAATCGTCTATGCTAATAGAAGACTATTTCAAAACCAAAACCAGAACGCTTATTAATGAAAATTATTCAGTTACATCAGGAAGAAACCAAAATCATAAAGTTAGCTGTCGATAACAATCGACAAGCGCAACAGCAGATTTATGGTAGGTTTTCTCCAAAAATGCTGAGTGTCTGCAGGCAATATATAAAAGACATTCAGTTGGCGGAAGATGTAATGATAACTGCTTTCATGAAAGTGTTTACCCACCTAAACAAGTTTGAGCACAAAGGAAGTTTTGAAGGTTGGATCCGACGGATTATGGTCAACGAATGTATCTCGTATTTAAGAGTTCAGAAAAAAGTAAAATTTGTTGAAGACGAGATTTATATAGAAGAAAGTTTTAATGCCATAGACAGCCAGTTTTCAATAGAGCAGATCCAGTTTTTAATAGACGCTTTACCGGACGGTTATAAAATGGTTTTCAACTTATATGCGATCGAAGGATACAAACACAATGAAATAGCGAAGATGTTAGGAATTAGTGAAGGAACATCAAAATCGCAATTATCGCACGCTAGAAAAATGCTGCAAACACAAATTAAAATAGTAAAAAAACAAGACAATGGAACCGAATAATTTTGAAAAGGATTTCCGTGAAAAGCTAAACCAACGCAAGATTGAACCAAGCGACAAAGCCTGGGATCGATTAGACGCCATGTTGAATGTTGCGGAGAAAGAGGAGCCTGTAGTTCGATCTCGCTCATTTTTGGCTTTGAGGAAAAGAGGTCTGTATATCGCAGCCAGTATTGTCGGTTTTTTATTGGTAGGGACATTCTTTTTTAATCAAAAGAAAAGTGTTGTTGAAACGCCTGTGAAGAATGTGGTTGTTGAGCAAAACAGTCCAAAAGATACAATAGAAAAGCAAAATATACTAAATGTAACTTTAGATAAAAAAGAAGTTGTAGTCTCAGAAAAAACGGCAATTCAGAATGCACAGCATTCAAAAAACACAGAGAAAATTTCAAATGAAAAATTAAATAAAGGAATCAAAAACAATGAAAAACAAGTAGCGGAGTCTTCAATCAACAATCAACAATCACAAGCAGTCAATCAACAAATACCTGCCTCGGAAAAACAAAAAAACGAAGCGGTAGAAGTGCTGTTAAATACAGCAGAAAAAACAATTGTAGCAGAGAATACGGTTAAAACAAAAGCTAAAGTAAAAGTCAATGCCAATGATTTGCTTCAACAGGTCGATGGTGAACTAGAGCTTTCGTTCAGAGAAAAAGTAATCACGAAGGTGAATAAAAATTATCAAACAGTAAAAGGAGCATTAGCAAACCGTAATCAACAGGATTAGGGGTGTTTAAAAGCCATCAATCTAAAATCTACGATCTAAAATCTAAAATCTACAATCTAAAATCATCAATCATTAATCACCATTCATCAATCAAAAATCACCAATCATGAAAAATTTTACCCTATACCTCGTTATCCTGGTTTTTTTATTTGTCAGCAAAGTGCTGGGGCAGGAAACTTTTGAGTCGAAAGCATCAAGTATTGCCAGAAAAATAGAAAGGGTCACCAAAGAACAAAAGAAAATTCTGAAAGAAGAAGTTGAAGCTGTAAACGTTCAATTGTCTGAAGGAAAGATAACACAAGAACAAGCAGACAAACGCAAAAAAGAATTAGCAGAAGCCAGAGCAGTAATCATCGAGGAAAAAGTGACTTTGGCGCAGAACGAACTTAACGATTTAGTACAGCAAAAAGTAGATGGAAAAATCAAAGAACAAGATTCGTCCCGAATTTATATGATTCGTTGGGAAAGAGACAAATGCAATAAAGATTCAATTCGCGGTGAAAAGAGAACAACATCACAATTTGTATTTGCGACGGGTCTAAACAATATGATGATTGACGGGAAACTTCAGGATTCGAATTACAGTTTTATAGGTTCACATTTTTACGAATGGGGTTTTACCTATAACACCAGACTGATGAAAAACGATAATTTATTGCATGCTAAATACGGTTTGTCTTTAATGTACAACAATATTCGCCCGACAAAAAACCGCAGTTTTGTGGTAGACGGAGATCAGACCAATCTGGAGGTGAATACGATAAATTTAGACGAGTCCCGTTTTAGAAATGTTTATATCGTTTTGCCGGTACACTTAGAATTTGATTTTACCAAACCCCAAGTAAAAGACGGTAAAACTTATTTCAGAACCCATAAAAGCTTCCGATTTGGGATTGGAGGTTATGCCGGAATAAATGTAAAATCGAAACAGATTCTAAAATTTGAAGAAGAAGATTTAAAATATAAAACAACTATAAAAGGAGATTATAACGTTAATAATTTTATTTACGGATTAAGTTCTTACATCGGATACCGAGATATCAGTTTGTATTTAAAATACGATTTGAATCCGTTGTTTAAGGATAACTTAGTGAAAGAGAATAACATTTCGCTAGGATTACGTTTTGATTTGAATTAAGTATGAGATTACGTTTAGTTAGTCGGAAGGCGTCTCGGAAGGGACGCTTTTTTTGTGCAAAATCAGCAGATTTAAAGATTGATTTATGTACTTTTACGGACTTCAAATTTTTAAAATATATTACATTTTGATTTCACAAAATACAATTGACACCGTTTTTGAAACTGCTCGTGTAGAGGAGGTTATTGGTGATTTTGTCAATTTAAAGCGGGCCGGAAGTAATTTTAAAGGACTGAGTCCTTTCTCAGACGAACGCTCTCCGTCGTTTATGGTGTCGCCCGCAAAAGGAATCTGGAAAGATTTTAGTACCGGAAAAGGAGGGAACTCGGTTAAATTCCTGATGGAACATTCTCAGTTTACCTATCCCGAAGCGATTCGATATCTGGCCAGAAAATACAATATTGAAATTGAAGAAACGGAACAAACGGATGCCGAAAAAGCAATTACAGATGTTCGTGAAAGTATGTATTTGGTTTCAGAATTTGCAAAAGAATATTTTCATAAAACACTTTTAAATTCAGAAGAAGGCAAAGCCATTGGACTTTCATACTTTAAAGAAAGAGGGTTTACCGCCGAAACAATAAAGAAATTTAATTTAGGATATTCACCCGAAACCTGGGATGCTCTGACCAAAGAAGCTTTGGGTAAAGGGTACAAACTGGAGTTTCTGGAAAGTACCGGACTGACAATTCCAAGAGAAGACCGACCTTTTGACCGTTTTAAGGGACGTGTAATGTTTCCTATCGAAAGCATGTCAGGACGTGTTTTGGGTTTTGGAGGACGTATTTTAACGAACGATAAAAAAGCAGCTAAATATCTGAATTCACCCGAAAGTGATATTTACCATAAAAGTAAAGTACTTTACGGGATTTTCCAGGCGAAACAAGCAATTGCCAAACAAAACAATTGTTATTTGGTTGAAGGGTATACAGACGTAATTCAGTTTAACCAAGCGGGAATAGAGAATGTTGTCGCCTCTTCTGGAACGGCTTTAACACCGGATCAGATTAGATTAATCAATCGTCTGACTAAAAATATTACGGTTCTTTTTGATGGTGATGCGGCGGGATTACGCGCTTCTATTCGTGGAATCGATTTGATTCTGGAGGAAGGAATGAATGTGAGGGTGTGCGGTTTTCCTGATGGGGAAGATCCGGACAGTTTTGCCCGAAAGAATTCACATGATGCCTTAGTAGCTTATTTAGAAGAAAACAGTAAAGATTTTATACAGTTTAAAGCTTCCATTTTGATGGGTGAAGCTAAAAACGACCCTATAAAGAAAGCCGATTTGATTCGGGATATGGTTACCAGTATTTCTAAGATTCCGGATCGAATTCAGCGTGAAGTCTATACGCAGGAATGTGCCAGAATCATGGACATTTCCGAGCAGGTGTTAGTGAGTACGCTTGCACAGCTTACGCAGAAAGAAATTACAGATACCCATAAAAAACAAAAACAGGAACAAAAAGCGTTTGAGGTTCATCGAAACAGTTACCCGCCAGATGATCCGAGGTATTATGATGATCCTACTTTTCCGGGAGACATGGAACAGCCTCCACCACCTTCTGAAAAAGTAGATATTCTGTACCGTTTAGAACGAAAAGTAATTGAAATTTTGCTGCTTTATGGTGATAAAACAGAGGAATTTGAAGATGTGCTTCTGAAAAGTAATGAGGAAGGCGAGATCATTATGGTTTCTGAAAAGAAAGAGTATAAAGTATTCGAGCGTATCTATCTGAGTTTACAGGAAGATGAGGTGGAACTTTCGAATGGATTATTTCAGAATATTTTTACTGATTTGATTGGTTTTTACAATCAGAACAGTAAATTTAGTTTGGAGCAATATTTAATGCGATTACAACCTGAATTTGCGCAAGAAGTAACCGATATTTTGATGGAAGATGAAAAAGTAACGTTACACAACTGGGAGGGGCAAAATATCTTTGCAAAAGAGAAACATGCCAGTATCGGACAATATGTTACGGAAACAATTATGTCAATGCGTTGGTACCTGGTTGATCGAATTATCGAAGAATTAAAAAGCTCTATACGACCTGAAAATTCAGATAATACAGAGCTTTTGTCAGCTATCGTTGATTACTCAAAACTGGTTAATTCTTTTGCGAAAAAACTAGGAAGAGTAATGTCGCGATACCATTAAATAATTTCTAAAGTCTTAGCCTTATTAACTAAGTCAACCAGATTAGTAACATTTAATTTGGTCAATAATCTTAATTTGTAAGTACTGATCGTTTTTTCGTTCAGATTTAAGATTTTAGAGATTTCGTTGTTTTTCTTACCATCACTTAAGTAACGTAAAACCTCAATTTCACGATTCGAAAGTTTTCTGTAAAGACGTTCGCTTTTGCTTTGTTTAGCAATAAGTGCCATGTTTTTGCGAACAGTTTCGTTGATAATAATTTTTCCTTCGTGTACTTTAATAATAGAAAGACCTAATGTTTCAAGTTTTTCTGTTTTGTGTACATAACCGGAAACTCCTGCTTTAATAGCATTTGGAGCATACATTTGTTCAGCCAGATCGCTGAAAATCACAATTTTTGTCTTTGGGAAATTTTTCAGGATAGATTTTACTTCAAAGATGCTTGAAAGTCCTTCTAATTCTAAGTCCAGAATTAGAATGTCAATCTCCTTCGTTTGAAGAATATCTCTAACCATTGAAAAATTGCCGACATTGGCAACAATTGAAATTTGATCGTGGTCTTTAAAATAAGACTTAACGCCAAAGTGCGTCACAGGATGATTGTCTGCTAGACATACTTTAATCATAATTTTACCTTTTTAGAATTGTTCATGTTTTTTGGAACGGTAAAATTAATAAATAAATTCTGTAATTAATTGATGCTAAATGTTAAAAAGTTTTATTTTAACGTTTTTGGTACTAAACAAACCGGAATTGGATCCATTTTATGCTTGTTGCTGGTGTTTAAACGTTTATAAATTTCAAACACGGTTTTTTCCCTGTCTGTGAAGTTAGCTACCGTGTTTCCTGACTCGACGGCTAACATGGCCCATTCGAGTTCGTCATAACTAGCTCCTAATTGGTCTTCATCTGTTCTGTTGTCGCCAAATAACCCATCTGTTGGCGCAGCTGTTAAAATTGACTCCGGAATTGCTAAAAATGCTCCAAGAGCGTAAACATCAGACTTCATTAGGTCGGCAATCGGGCTTAAATCGACTCCGCCGTCGCCATATTTGGTATAAAATCCTACACCAAAGTCCTCAACTTTGTTTCCGGTTCCGGCAACTAAAAGGCCGTAAATTCCTGCTAAATAATATAAAGAAGACATGCGCAAACGAGCACGTGTATTAGCTAATGATAAGTTCACTTTGGCTTCGTCTTCTGTTTGCGGTACAGCACTTTTAAAAGCTTCAAAAGCTGCAGTCAAATCGGTTTGGGTGTTCGAAACGTTTGGGAAACGTTTTTTTAATTGTTCAATATGTTCTCTTCCTCTTGAAACCTGACTTTCTGCCTGATGAATCGGCATTTCAACACATAAAACTTTTAAACCTGTCTGAGCGCATAAGGTAGAAGTAACCGCAGAATCCACTCCGCCTGAAATTCCAATTACAAATCCGTTTACTTTTGCTTTATTAGCGTAATCTTTTAGCCACTCTACGATATAAGTATTTACTTTTTCTGTCTGAATAGTGCTTTTTTTAGTCATAATTAGGTCAAGTTTTAAGATACAGGAGTATATTTGCAGAATTATTTTTAAGTATGAATAATGCTTGAATTCCAGCAACACAAATCTAATTAAAATAAAATGAAAATTTATCGCTTTGTACTGCTTCTGTGCTTGTTTTTTTTGTCTTGTGATCAAAAAAGTAAAGTCGAAAAAGAAGTTGAAGAAATTCCCGTTGATATTAAAGTAGAACGTTTCGATAAAGTGTTTTTTGAAACCAAACCGGAAGATTTAGCCAAAATAAAAAGACAGTATCCTTTCTTTTTTCCACCCGGTAATGACGATGCGGTGTGGTTGAAAAAAATGCAGGATCCGATTTGGAGAGAAGTATATACGGAAGTAGAGAAAAAATACTCCAATTTTGAACCGGTAAGAGAAGAGTTTAATGGTTTGTTTCAACACATAAAATATTATTTTCCTGAAGTTAAAACGCCTAAAGTAATTACGGTAATTGCTGAAATGGATTATACGGCCAAAGCAATTTATGCGGATAGTCTGGTGATCGTCTCGTTAGAATTGTATTTAGGAAAAGAGCATAAGTTTTATGAGTTTCCAAATTATCTGAAGCAGAATTTTGAAGAAAGACAAATCATGCCGGACGTAGTTTCCAGTTTTGCTTTCAGAAAAATTCCGTCTTCACCGGATCACAGTTTGCTTTCTCAGATGATCTTTGAAGGAAAACAGTTGTATGCAAAAGAGTTACTTTTGCCAAGTTATACAGATGCGGAAAGAATGGGGTATACGCCCGAACAAATAAAATGGTGTGAAGAAAACGAAAGTTATATGTGGCGTTATTTTATAGAAAATGAAATACTCTACAGTGATGATCCAAAACTAAACACCCGTTTCATTGCACCGGCGCCGTTTTCAAAATTCTTTCTTGAAATCGATAATGATTCACCAGGAAGAGTCGGAGCCTGGATTGGCTGGCAAATGGTGCGTTCTTATATGAAGAATAATAAAGTTACGTTGCCGGAATTATTAAAAACAAATGCAAAAGAAATTTTCGAAAAGTCAAAATATAAACCTAAGAAATAATGTCAGATACAATAAACTCAGAAATTAGATTCAATATAGAATTAGACGAAAACCGTGTTCCGGAAAAATTAACATGGAGCGCTCAGGACGGTGGGGTACAGGCTGAAGAGGCCAAAGCAATTATGTTGTCGATCTGGGATAGTAAAGCCAAAGAGACCATGCGAATTGATTTATGGACCAAAGATATGCCTGTAGATGAAATGAAAATTTTCTTTCATCAGACTTTGGTCGCGATGTCAGACACCTTTAAACGTGCTACGGACGACGAAAAAATGGCAGATACAATGAAAGATTTCTGTGATTATTTCGCAGAAAAACTAAACCTGACGAAGTAAATTCCAATATCTTAAATCCCAAATTCCAAATCTATGATTGGTATTTGGGATTTTTGCTTATTAGAGTTTGGAATTTAAGATTTGGAATTTGAGATATTGGAATTTTAAGACAATACCTTTGGTTTTAGAGGAAATTTATTGTTAACTTTATATGATATTTCTTTTTTGTAAGTTGTTTTAGAAGGGTAAAATTAACTTGTCGCTGGTATAGTTGACGGTCTAAGAAAATTTTAATAGTATGCTATTTCCATTTATTATAAGCCTTGCAGGATTATTTTTTTTGCTGATAAACGGTATTCTGTTTTTTAGAACACGAAAGGACAAGGGGTTTCTGTATCAAATAATTACAGTTTATTTGATTCTTTTGTTTGTAGAAGAATTATGCTGTAATATTATTGGGTTTTATTCTCCGGGATCTAATTTCTTTCTTTCGCATTATTACTTTCTCTTTCAGTTTATTGCTTTAAGTGTGTTTTTTTATAATTTATTCCGGAATATTATTTTAAAAAGAATAGTACTTTATTGCCTGATACTGGTCCTAATGATTTTAATAGTGCAGTATTATGAGACACCCGGGCTTTATTGGGAGTTTAATTTTCTTGAAATCGAAATGACTTCGATATTGCTGATTATATATGCCTTGATCTTTTTAATAAAGAATTTTAAAAGGGCGAAGCATGAGTATTTGTATCTCTGCAATGGGTTAATAATTTATCTGGCCAGCAGTTTGAGTATTTTTCTGAGTGGTAATACCGACTCGGTGATTTTTACGGAACCCTTTATACTTGATTTTTGGTTTTTTAATTCCTTGTTTTATATTTTGTATCAATTTCTAATATTTAAAGAATGGAGATCTTTAAATAATAAAATAAAAGTTTCTGATACGGAATTAATTGATGACTCGGAGGAACTATAGATAAAAATTCCAATATAAAAAAATCCCAAATTCCAACCTATAAATTGGAATTTGGGATTTTTTTATTGGAATTTAGGTTTTTTTAAAACCCCGAGTTGTTTTTGAATACTTCCTGATTTACTTCGTCTATGTAGGATAAGAGTTCTTCTTTTCCGATCGATTCTGTAGAGGAGGTTACGAAATACTGTGGCATTTCGGCCCAGTTGTTGGCGAACATTTGTTTTTTGTAAGCAGCAACGTGAGAGTCAATTTTTACTTTACTGATTTTGTCGGCCTTGGTGAAGATGATGCAAAACGGAATTTCGCTTTCACCCATATACGACATAAACTCAATATCAATTTTTTGAGCTTCGTGACGAATATCAATCAAAACAAAGGCACAAACCAATTGTTCTCTTGTTTCAAAGTAATCCGTAATAAATTGCTGAAAAACCGATTTCGTTTTCTTAGATACTTTAGCGTAACCATAACCTGGTAAATCGACAAGGAACCAATTGTTATTAATCTTAAAGTGATTAATTAATTGTGTTTTTCCAGGTCTTCCGGATGTTTTAGCTAAGTTTTTATGATTGGTAATCATATTAATCAAGGATGATTTACCAACGTTTGATCTGCCGATAAAAGCGTATTCCGGCAAAAAATCCTGAGGACATTTTGTAACATCAGAATTACTGACAATAAATTCGGCGGTATTAATTTTCATGTTGTTTGGTTTTAAAACCTCTTTTAAGTCGAAAGTTGAGTGCTATAAATTCTTTTTCACAAGCCAATCTTCAAGAAGCGTGTTGAATTCCTGAGGGTGTTCCATCATAGCTGCATGTCCACATTTGTCTATCCAATACAAGGTTGAATTAGGCAATAATTTGTCAAATTCTTCGGCCACATTTGGAGGGGTTACGGCATCGTTTTTACCCCAGATGATACAGGTTTCCGTAGTCATTTTTGGTAAATCTTTTGCCATGTTATGACGAATGGCGCTTTTGGCAATGGTAAGTGTTTTGATCAATTTGATGCGGTCGTTTACCGTAGCATACACTTCATCAATTAATTCCGGAGTAGCTATTTTTGGATCGTAAAATACATCTTCAGCTTTCTTTTTGATGTATTCGTAGTCACCTCTTTTTGGGTAACTGTCACCCATGGCACTTTCATAAAGTCCCGAGCTTCCGGTGATTACAAGTCCTTTAACCTTTTCAGGATATAATTTGGTGTGGTAAAGAGCGATATGTCCTCCAAGTGAATTACCTAACAGGATAACTTCTTCAAAACCCTTAAAAGTGATAAAGTCTTTTACGTATTTCGCAAAGCTCTTTACGTTGGTTTTTAAAATACTCTGCGTGTATATTGGCAAATCAGGGATAACAACTTTGTATCCTTTTGTTGGAAAATATTGCGCTACAGCATCAAAGTTACTTAGGCCCCCCATTAAACCATGTAAAATAACGATAGGAGTTCCTTCTCCAGCTTCATAATAGCTGTACTTGCCTTCTTTTTTGTAGTTTTTGTCCATTTAATTTAATGCCAATTTCAATTTGGACAAATATAGGGTTAAATAAATAAATATGGATTTTTGCCAGCCTTTTTTAACTAGATAATTTTTGTCGAATTATTAAGTGGCTAATTACCAGCTTTTAGGGGTGGTTTTGGTGTAGTAGCCAAATTCTGAAATCTTTGCATAATAGTTAGTTTTTTAAGATAAAGACTATGTATTTTTTGTAATTGTTAAACAATAATGTCAGTTAGATATTTTATATATAAAGTATTGATTGTGTAGTGATTAAGCGTAAGGGGGTGAAAGTGGGTAAACTTATTAACAAAGTGGTATAAAGTGGTAGAATGTGGTATTTTTTTTTATATTTTTGCTGTATAACTATAGTGAGTATTTCTTTGAACACAATCGTAGGAACATATGAGTGTAAAGTCGATGCTAAAGGGAGGCTAATGATGCCTGCACCTTTGAAAAAGCAGTTGGCTTCTTCCCTTCAGGACGGGTTTGTCTTGAAGCGCTCTGTTTTTCAACCGTGTTTAGAGTTGTATCCGATGGAAGAGTGGAACTTGATGATGCAAAAAATCAACAAGCTGAATCGTTTCGTAAAAAAGAACAATGATTTCATCAGAAGATTTACTGCAGGAGTTAAAATGGTAGAAATTGACGCATTGGGGAGGTTACTGGTTCCAAAAGATTTGGTAGCTTTTTCAAGTATTTCTAAAGATGTTGTATTCTCATCGGCGGTTAATATAGTGGAGATTTGGGACAAGGATTTATATGAAAAATCAATAAGCGGCGAAGATATGGATTTTGCAGATCTGGCCGAAGAAGTAATGGGTAATATTAATGACGACGACAATGGAATATCATAATCCGGTTTTGCTTCATCCAACAGTTGATGGTTTAAATATTAAACCTGATGGCATTTATGTGGATGTTACGTTTGGTGGCGGCGGTCATTCAAAAGAAATTTTGAAAAGACTCGGGCCGAACGGAAAATTATTTGCTTTCGATCAGGATGAAGATGCGCTTGCAAATGCATTGCCGGACGAAAGGTTTACCTTGATTAATGAGAACTTTAGATTTATAAAAAGGTTTTTGCGTTTTCATGGTGTTAAAGGAGTAGATGGAATTTTAGCCGATTTAGGAGTTTCGTCCCATCAGTTTGATGTTGCGGAAAGAGGTTTCTCAACTCGTTTTGATGCTGAACTGGATATGAGAATGAGCCAGAAGAATGATTTGAATGCTTATCGAGTGGTAAACGAATATGATGAACAGGACTTGCGTCGTGTTTTTTATGATTACGGTGAATTGAAAAATGCACCCGCAATTGCAAGAACTATTCTTGAAGCAAGAGAAATAGAGCCGATTAAAAATACAGAACAATTGAAATTTGTTTTAGGCAGATTTCTACCGGCACATAAGAGTCATAAGATTTTGGCACAAATGTATCAGGCGATTCGTATTGAGGTCAACCAGGAAATGGATGTTTTGAAAGAGTTTATCGAGCAATCGTTAGAAATTTTAAATCCGGGTGGAAGATTCTCAGTAATATCGTATCACTCCTTAGAAGACAGATTGGTAAAAAGATTTATCAAAAACGGAATGTTTGAGGGAGAACCGGAACGTGATTTCTACGGAAATTTTTCTGTTCCGTTTAAAACAATCGGCAAATTGATTGTTCCTGATGATGCTGAAATTAAAATAAATAACAGAGCAAGAAGCGCAAAATTAAGAATTGCTGAAAAGGTATAATAATAAGGTAAGATGAAAGGTGGAGTGTTTAGCATATTAAAAGCAAGGTTTCTTTTAAATGATGATGCAGTAAAAAACTGGAGATTCATCGTTTTTATTATACTGCTTGCCATAATAATGATTGCGAATACGCAGCGATACGAACAAAAGGTTTTTGAGATTGCGAAGCTCAGTAACGATGCAAAAGAATTGCGATCCGAATTTGTAGATCGACGTTCAGAATTAATGAAGTTGAAAATGGAGTCAACGATATCGGATAAAATGCTCGAGAAGCAAATTTTCCCATCAACCGTTCCTCCTGTGAAAATAGAAGTCGAAAAAGAAGAAGAAAAAAGTTTCCTTAAAAGAATATGGCAGTAGACGATAAACATATATCCTACAGAATTTACCTCGTAGCAGTTTTCATCTTTTTGATGGCGATTGCTATTGTCGTTAAATTAACCAATATTCAATGGGTTGAGGGAGATTATTACAGAAAGTTAGCAAAGCAGCGTACCGTTAGGAATTTTGTAATTCCGGCCAATAAAGGAAATATTTACTCGGCAGACGGAAGTTTGCTGGCGACCTCAGTTCCTAATTACGAGATTAGATTTGATGCAAAAACACCAAAGACAGAAACTTTTGAAAAGTATGTAAAAGCATTATCAGATTCATTAGTAACCGTTTTAGGGAAATCCGGCAGCTATTTTGAAAAAGAATTAAGAAAAGCGAGAACCAATAAAAATCGTTATTATTTGGTTGCACGCAATTTGAGTTATACCGAATATGTAAAAATAAAAGGTTTTCCATTATTCAATTTAGGAGCCTTCAAAGGAGGGATTATTATTGAGCAGGAAACTGTGAGAAAACATCCAATCGGGAAAATTGCAGAAAGAACAATTGGTTACGACCGAATTGATCCCGCAACTGGAATAGAAGTTGGAAAAGGAATTGAGTGGGCTTTTAAAAGTTACCTGAACGGAAAAGACGGTAAGATTTTAAAACAAAAAATTGCCAAAGGACAATGGAAACCTATTCGTGATGTCAACGAAGTAGATCCTCAGGACGGTTTTGATGTAATCTCGACAATTGATGTTTTTATTCAGGATATCGCGCACCATGCTTTGTTGAAACAGTTAGAGACTTATGAAGCAGATCACGGTTGTGTTGTGGTTATGGAAACAGAAACGGGACATGTAAAAGCAATTTCCAATTTAGGAAGAGGAGAAGACGGATCGTATTATGAAACGACCAATTATGCTATAGCAGAGTCTCATGAGCCGGGTTCTACTTTTAAACTGGTCGATTTAATGGCGATTTTAGAAGACAAAGTAGCCGATACAAGTACGGTTTACGATACTCATGGCGGAGAAATAAGATATTACGGTCGTGCCGTTCGTGATTCTCATAGAGGAGGTTACGGGAAAATTTCGCTGGCCAGAGGATTTGAAGTTTCATCCAACACGGTAATGGTTCAGGCAGTTTATGACAATTACAAAAACAATCCGTCGAAATTTGTGGATCATATCAAAAATTTCGGATTGCATAAAACATTAGGATTGCATTTTAAAGGAGAGGGAAGAGCAATTATTCCGCATCCCGGAGACAAAAACTGGTCAGGAGTTTCACTTCCGTGGATGGCTTTTGGATATAGTGTTTCGGTTACGCCTATGCAAACTTTGACATTTTACAATTCAGTAGCGAATAATGGTGTAATGGTAAAACCACAGTTTGTTTCAGAAATTAAAGAATGGAACAAAACGATCAAAAAATTTGATGTTGAAGTTATAAATCCAAAAGTGTGCTCTGAGGAAACGGTTAAGAAGCTAAAAGCAGTAATGCTTAATGTGGTAAAAAGGGGAACAGGAGCTAAGTTGTACTCCAAAGATTTTTCGATGGCTGGTAAAACAGGAACGGTTCAGGTCAATTATGGTAAAGCAGGAAAAGAAGGAATGTATTATGCTTCTTCTTTTGTGGGTTATTTTCCGGCTGATCACCCTAAATATTCTTGTATAGTGGTCGTTCATAAACCCAATACAGCAAAAAATAATTATTACGGAGCAGATGTAGCAGGGCCGGTTTTTAAACGAATCGCCCAAAAAATATTTACAGATGCCCCTTCAACAAATAAAATCAAAAAACTGGATTCCAGAATTCCAAAACAGGATAACAGTTATAATGAGTATTATGCAAAAGCAGAGAAGAAAGTAAAACAGATTCCTGATTTAAAAGGAATGCCGGGAATGGATGCCATTGCCTTGTTAGAAAACCTGGGTTTGAAAGTAAAGGTTAATGGAGTAGGGAAAGTGAAAAAACAGTCTTTGCAGGCTGGACAAAATATTAGTAAAAACGAAACAATAGTATTAGAATTATCGTGAAAATACTGAAAGACATATTATATAAAGTAGCGATCGAGTCCGTAACAGGTTCGACCGAAATTGCTATACACAAAATTGAGTTTGATTCCAGAAAAATAGAACAAAACGATGTTTTTGTAGCGATTCGCGGATCATTGTCTAATGGACATGACTTTATTGAAAAAGCGATTGAATTAGGTGCTGTTGTAATTATTTGTGACGAATTACCGGAGCATCTTCAAAAAGGAATTACCTATATAAAAGTAGCTGACACTAATACTGCGTTGGCTTTTATGGCGGCTAATTATTTCGGAAATCCTTCTGAGAAGTTAAAATTAGTAGGGGTAACCGGTACAAACGGAAAAACAACGATCGCTTCCCTATTGTTTCAATTGTTTGAAAAAGCAGGTTTTAAAGTAGGTCTATTGTCAACTGTAAAAATTATGGTTGATCAAACAGAATATAAAGCAACACATACCACTCCGGATTCTATTACCATTAATCATTATTTGAATGAAATGGCAGAAGCAGGAGTGACACATTGTTTTATGGAGGTGAGTTCACATGGAATTCATCAAAAACGAACAGAGGCATTGCATTTTGTGGGAGGGATTTTCACCAATTTGTCACACGATCATTTAGATTATCATCCGACTTTCGCAGAATACAGAGATGTGAAGAAATCATTTTTTGATTCGTTGCCAAAATCAGCTTTCGCGTTGTCTAATATCGATGATAAAAACGGAGCTGTAATGTTGCAAAATACAGTGGCGAGAAAGTTGACTTATGCCTTGAAGTCCTATGCTGATTTTAAAGCACAGATTTTAGAAAGTCAATTGTCCGGTTTGCTGTTAAAAGTAAACGACAATGAAGTTTGGGTAAAACTAATCGGAACTTTTAATGCCTACAATGTTTTAGCGATTTACGGAACGGCTGTTGAATTGGGTATGGATAGCCTTGAGGCGTTGCGTTTACTATCTGATTTAGAAAGTGTTTCGGGTCGTTTTCAGTACATCGTTTCTGATACGAATATTACGGCAGTGGTAGATTACGCACATACGCCGGATGCCTTAGAAAATGTTTTAAAAACGATTGACGATATCCGTACTAAAAACGAACAGCTGATAACGGTTGTGGGTTGTGGCGGAAACAGAGATAAAACAAAGAGACCTATTATGGCTAAAATTGCTGCAGATCTTAGTGACAAAGCAATTTTAACATCAGATAATCCAAGAAATGAAGATCCGGAAGTGATTTTGGATGAAATGGAACAAGGAGTAGACGGTCATAATTATAAAAAAATACTAAGGATTACAGATCGTAAGCAAGCTATTAAAACCGCTTGTCAATTGGCACAGCCAAACGATATTATTCTGATTGCAGGAAAAGGGCATGAAACCTATCAGGAGATAAATGGGGTACGTCATCATTTTGACGATATGGAAACTGTAAAAGAAATTTTAGGTCAACTAAACAAATAATAATCAGTTTCAGAATTCGAAAAGACCATTATTGGAATTTGGAATTTTAAAAATTGAATTTTAAAATAAAAGATATGTTATACTATTTATTTGAATATTTAGACAAAACGTTAGACATTCCGGGAACGGGAGTTTTTCAGTACATCACTTTCAGATCGGCTTTGGCATTGATGCTTTCATTGCTTTTGTCGACGATTTACGGAAAAAGAATTATTAACTTTTTACGCAATCAGCAAGTGGGAGAAACCGTTCGTGAGTTAGGTCTTGCAGGTCAGAATGAAAAAGCGGGAACTCCGACAATGGGGGGACTGATTATCATTTTTGCAACACTTGTTCCGGTTTTGTTATTTGCACGTTTGCATAATATTTACATCGTATTGCTTATTGTAACAACTCTTTGGATGGGTACAATTGGTTTTGTGGATGATTATATTAAAATATTCAAAAAAGACAAACAAGGTCTTAAAGGAATTTTTAAAGTTATTGGTCAGGTAGGTTTAGGAGTTATTGTAGGAGCGGTTTTGTATTTCAATCCTGCCGTAACAGTGCGCACGGATACCGGAAGAAGTGATATTTACAAGACTGCAGGTACAACCGTAGTTTTACCAACACCGGTAGAAGAAAAATCAACGGCAACCACCATTCCTTTCGTTAAAAACAATGAGTTTGATTATGCAGAACTTTTGGCGTGGACAGGGGAAGGATATGAAAAATGGGCTTGGTTGATTTTTATTCCGGTAGTTATTTTTATTATCACAGCCGTTTCCAATGGTGCGAATCTGACGGATGGAATAGACGGGCTCGCTGCGGGAACATCAGCGATTTCGGTGCTCGCGCTCGGAATATTTACGTTTGTTTCGGGAAATATAATTTTTTCAAATTATCTCAATATAATGTATATCCCTAATTCGGGGGAAATGACGGTTTTTATTTCTGCTTTTGTAGGAGCGTTAATCGGATTTCTTTGGTACAATTCGTACCCCGCCTCTGTTTTTATGGGAGATACAGGAAGTTTAACGATTGGTGGAATCATTGCTGTTTTGGCCATTGCAGTTCGTAAAGAATTATTGATTCCGTTATTGTGTGGTATCTTTTTGGTAGAGAATTTCTCAGTGGTTTTACAAGTGAGTTATTTTAAGTTTACCAAAAAGCGTTTCGGTGAAGGTCGCAGGATTTTCCTGATGTCGCCTTTGCACCATCACTATCAGAAGAAAGGATATCATGAAAGTAAAATTGTAACCCGATTCTGGATTGTTGCCATCATGTTAGCCATATTATCAATCGTTACTTTAAAACTAAGATAGATTTTAAATTAAAAATTGAGAATTAAAAATTAAAAATTGATGTAGTTGTTGAGGATGAAAGAAAATGTTATTCAGGATAAATCATTTCTTTTTGCAGTACGAATTATCAACTTGTACAAGCATCTGACTGCAGTAAAAAAGGAATTTGTTTTAAGTAAACAAATTTTAAGATGTGGCACTTCGATTGGAGCAAATGTTGAAGAATCAATTGGAGGACGTTCAGATAAAGAGTTTCTGTTTAAGCTTGAAATTTCATATAAAGAAGCAAGAGAAACAATTTATTGGTTAAAATTATTAAAAGCAACAGATTATATCTCTGTAAATGAATTTGAGAGTATTTATGCTGAAGCGGATGAAATTTGTAGAATACTGGCAAAAATTATAATAACCTTAAAAGGAAAATAGTAAATCGATTAAAAGTTGAGATTTTAGAAGATTTTTTAATTTTTAATTTACAATTTTTAATTGTACAGCGTATGAGACTAGTAGTTTTAGGTGGAGGAGAAAGTGGTGTAGGTACCGCTATTCTGGGTAAGAAAAAAGGATATGAGGTTTTTGTATCTGATTTCGGAAAGATTAAGGAAAGTTACAAAGAAGTTCTTGTCATTAACGGAATTGCCTGGGAAGAGGAGAAACATACCGAAAACCTGATTTTGAATGCCGACGTGGTCATGAAAAGCCCCGGAATTCCAGAGAAATCACCGATAGTAAAAAAGCTTATCGAAGCAGGAGTTAAAGTGATTTCGGAAATCGAGTTTGCAAAACCTTTTACAGAAGCCTTAACAATTGGGATCACCGGAAGTAACGGAAAGACAACCACAACAATGTTAACCCATCACCTGTTAAAATCAGCAGGTTTAAATGTTGGTTTAGGCGGTAACATCGGAAAAAGCTTTGCCTGGCAGGTAGCCGAAAATAAGTTTGATGCCTATGTGCTCGAATTAAGTAGTTTTCAGCTGGATGGAATTATAGATTACAGGCCCGATATAGCCATAATTACAAATATTAGTCCCGATCATTTAGACCGCTACGAATATAAGTATGAAAATTATATCAATTCGAAGTTTCGAATAACAATGAACCAGACTGAAAGTGATTATCTCATTTACGATGCAGACGACGAGGCAATTGCAGAATGGTTAAAGAACAATACAACAAAAGCAAAATTAATTCCTTTTTCATTGACTAAAAAAGTGGACGAAGGAGCTTCTATAAACAACAACAAAATGGAAATAAAGATTAACCAAGAAGAGTTTACAATGGAGACCGAACACATTGCGTTAGAAGGAAAACATAACATGAAAAACGCAATGGCAGCAAGCTCTGTAGCGAAATTGATGCAAATCAGAAATGCAACGATTCGCGAAAGTTTATCTAATTTTCAAGGTGTTGAACACCGTTTAGAAAAAGTATTAAAAATTCAAAACGTTCAATATATCAACGATTCAAAAGCAACAAATGTAAATGCTACTTTTTTTGCTTTAGACAGTATGAATATCCCAACAGTGTGGATTGTTGGTGGAGTTGATAAAGGAAACGATTACAACGAATTGATGTCGTTGGTTCGTGAGAAAGTAAAAGCAATTATCTGTTTAGGTATTGACAATAGAAAAATCATAGAAGCGTTTGGTAATGTGGTTGATATCATGGTAGAAGTAAACAACATGAACGATGCCGTAAAAACAGCCCAACGTCTAACCGAAAAAGGAGATGCTGTTTTATTATCTCCGGCTTGTGCGAGTTTCGATTTATTCGAAAGCTATGAAGACAGAGGGAAGCAGTTTAAGCAAGCCGTCCATAACCTGTAAAAGTTTCAGGTTTCAGGTTTCACGTTTCAAGTTCTGAAACGTGAAACGTGAAACCTGAAACAAAAAAAACGTTAAACAAAATTTTGATTATGAAAGAACTAGTTAACAAATTAAAAGGAGACAGAGTAATATGGTCATTCGTGGCTTTATTGGCGCTGTTTTCGTTTATGCCTGTTTTTAGTGCAAGTAGTAATCTGGCGTATATTGGTCATGGAACCGGAAATACGTTGGGGTATTTGGTAAAACACTTGGCGCACATTTGCATCGGATTCTTGATTATCTATTGGGTGCACAGAGTACCATATCATTATTTCAGAGCGATTTCTAAGATAGCGCTTCCGGTAGTTTGGATTTTATTGCTTTATACCTTGTTGAAAGGAACGGTTATTGCCGGTGCCAATGCGAGTCGTTGGATTCAGGTGCCGTTTATCGGAATTACGTTTCAGACATCAACATTAGCCTCTATCGTATTGTTTATATATGTAGCGCGTTATTTGTCTAAAACCAAGGACGAAGGAGAGCCTTTTCAGGTTTCATTTGTGCAATTATGGATTCCGGTTTTTATTACGTTAGCCTTGATTTTACCAGCCAACTTTTCGACGACAGCGTTGATTTTTTCAATGGTAATTATGTTGACTTTCATTGGTAAATATCCAATTAAATATATTGCCTTTATTATAGGTTCTGGGATTGCGATGTTATTGTTTTTTCTTTTGATAGCAAAAGCATTTCCGGATTCCAGATTCTTTAGCAGGGTAGGTACATGGGGAAGTCGTATTGAAAACTTTACGACAGACAAACCAGATGAAGATGACTATCAGATTGAGAAAGCTAAAATCGCAATTGCATCCGGAAGATTAGGGGGTTTAGGCCCCGGTAAAAGTGTTCAGAAAAACTTTTTGCCACAATCTTCTTCCGATTTTATTTATGCAATTGTTGTAGAAGAATACGGTTTGGTGGGCGGAGTTTCCATATTGGTTTTGTACTTGTTGCTGTTGTTCCGATTTGTGATTGCCTCACATAAAGCGACTACCCTATTTGGGAAATTAGTCGTCGTCGGACTCGGTTTTCCGATGATATTTCAGGCGATGATTAATATGGCGGTGGCAGTTGAATTATTGCCAGTAACAGGACAAACACTTCCGTTGATTAGTAGTGGAGGTAGTTCGATCTGGATGACGTGTTTCTCTCTTGGAATTATTATCAGTGTAACGAAGAAAGAGGAAGAAATTGCGGAAGTTCAGGAAGAAAAAGAAAGAAGAAAAGTAGCCTTGCAAAGGTTGATAGATAAACAATTGGCAGAGGAAAATTTGGCAAATGAGGAAAGTGAAGAAATGTATCGCGAAGAGCCAATGTATTCGATAGAAGACAATTCTAAAAATCCAATGAATGCAGTATTAAACAGATAAAATAATTAAAAGAATAGTTTTTAAAACGTTGTAACTTTTAAAAAATATGACAAAGTATAAATTCATACTAAGTGGTGGTGGGACTGGAGGACATATTTATCCTGCAATTGCGATTGCAAACGAGTTAAAGTTACAATTTCCTGATGCTGAATTTCTTTTTGTTGGAGCTAAAGACAAAATGGAAATGCAAAAAGTGCCTCAGGCAGGTTACAAAATAAAAGGACTTTGGATTGCCGGATTACAACGAAAGTTAACATTACAAAATATGATGTTTCCTTTAAAATTGGCAACAAGTTTGCTAGAGTCAAGAAAGATAATTAAAAAGTTCAAACCAAATGTTGTAATAGGTACCGGAGGTTTCGCCAGTGGACCTTTATTACAGGCGGCGGGTTCGGCTGGGATTCCAACCGTGATTCAGGAGCAGAATTCATTTCCCGGGATTACCAATAAGTTATTGAGTAAAAAAGCGAGTGCAATTTGTGTGGCCTATGGAAATTTGGAACGCTTTTTTCCTAAAGAAAAAATTGTGCTGACCGGAAATCCGGTTCGTCAGGATTTAATTGATATTCATAGTAAGAGAGACGAAGCGATTGCTTTCTATGGTTTAGATCCGAACAAAAAGACACTGTTGGTTTTAGGTGGAAGTCTGGGAGCCAGAAGAGTCAATCAGTTAATTGAAAAAGAATTAGAAAGTATGCTTTCGCAGGACGTTCAGATCATCTGGCAATGTGGGAAATTATACTTTGAAGACTATAAAAAGTACAATCAGCCTAATGTAAAAGTGGTTGATTTTATTGAAAGAATGGATTTTGTCTATGCTGCGGCCGATGTGATTATTTCAAGAGCAGGAGCATCATCAGTTTCGGAATTGTGTATTGTCGGGAAACCGGTAATTTTTATTCCGTCACCCAATGTAGCAGAAGATCATCAGACTAAAAATGCGCAGGCAATAGTAGAGGCTAAAGGTGCTATTTTGTTGAAAGAATCAGAATTAGACAGTCAGTTTAGTATTGTTTTTGAAGCTTTATTGAAAGACGAAGGAAAACAAAAACAATTGAGTGTAAATATAAAACGATTGGCAATGCCAAAAGCAACGCAGCATATTGTGGCAGAAATCGTAAAGTTAATCAAATAATAAAATCGAGCTGAAGGCATATAGCCTAAAGCTTAAAGCAGAATTAAAATGAATTTAAATCAAATACAAAACGTTTATTTTATTGGTATTGGAGGCATCGGAATGAGTGCCCTGGCCCGCTATTTCAAATACATCGGGAAACAGGTTTCAGGTTACGATAAAACGCCATCAATGCTAACGAATGAGTTGATTGAAAGTGGTATTGACATTCATTTTGAGGATAATATCAATTTGATTCCGAGTGATTATTATGTAGAGAATACGTTGGTGATTTTTACACCGGCGGTACCAAAATCACACGCAGAATGGAATTATTTTACAGAAAGACAGTATGTGATTAAAAAACGTGCTGAAGTTTTAGGGATTATCACCAAAGATACTTTTTGTTTTGCTGTTGCAGGAACGCACGGAAAAACAACAACATCAAGTATTTTAGGGCATATTTTATACGAAAGCGGTGCTGATGTTACGGCTTTTGTAGGCGGAATTGTAGAAAACTACAACTCGAATTTAATTGGAAACGGAAAAACGGTAACGGTAGTAGAAGCGGATGAATTTGACAGATCGTTTTTGCATTTGCACCCGGATATCGCTTGTGTGACTTCAATGGATGCGGATCACCTGGATATTTACGGGACAAGTGAGGCTATCGAAGCTTCTTTTGTAGAATTTGCTTCTAAAGTGGAAAATAAAAATAATCTCTTTATAACCAAAGAATTACCTCTTGAGGGCGTTCAATGTGCTATAAATGAAGAGGCGGTATATAAGGCGTTTAATGTTCGTATAGAAAATGCCAGTTATGTTTTTGATGTGCAAACACCAACTGAAACAATGAAAGACCTGCGTTTTGGATTGCCGGGAAAACACAATTTAATGAATGGATTGATGGCTATTGCAATGGCTAAAACCTTTGGCACCCCGACCGACTCCATTGCAAGAGCCATTGGCTCATTCAACGGAATCAGAAGGCGTTTTTCATATCAGATCAAAACAGACGAACTGGTTTATATAGACGATTATGCACATCATCCGACGGAGATAAATGCAGTGCATCAGGCCGTTAGTGAGTTATATCCCGGTCGTAAAGTACTGGCGATTTTTCAGCCCCATTTATTCAGCAGAACCAAAGATTTTGCGGATGGATTTGCCGAAAGTTTGTCGGCTTTTGATGAAGTGTTATTGATGGATATTTACCCGGCCAGAGAGCTTCCTATGGAGGGAGTTACATCAGAATGGTTGTTGGGTAAAATGACGAATTCGAACAAAAGAATTGTTGCAAAAAATGATTTATTAGCGTCAATCAAAGCCAGTGATGCGCCAATAATTGTAACAATAGGAGCTGGAGATATTGGTGAAATGGTTCCATCAATCAAAAAAATGCTAAATGAAACTATTTAATTGGATAAATATTCGGTTAATTCTCATTTTTGGGCTGGTACTTTTTTTGTATTCGTTCGCTCAGCATCGGAATGGGAATAGAAATTTAAAAAAATCTACGGTTGTTTTTGTAGGAGAAAATACGCTTTTTGTGAAGCCTGAGACGGTTAATAAATTGTTGATAGAAAATAAAAAAGATGCTTCCAGTATCCGAAAAGATGAACTAGATTTGAATAAGATTGAGAAAACCCTTGATGCGCAAGACATGATTGAGAAGTCAGATGTTTTTGTAAGTATCGACGGGGTTCTAAAAGCGACCGTAAAACAGAAGACCCCGATTGCCCGTATTTACGATGGTGATAGGTCTTTTTATATTGACTATGAGGGGAATAAAATGCCCTTGTCTGACAATTTTACGGCGCGAGTTCCGCTTGTTTCCGGGGCAATAAATGAAAAAAATAACGAAGATTTAGCTACCCTATTTCGCACAATTTATGACGATGCGTTTTTGAAAAAAAACATCATTGCAATACAAATTATGCCTAATGGTAGCTTAAAAATGTTTAATAGAAATTATAATTACTTCATCGATTTTGGCAGAACGATGAATGTTGATAAAAAATTCAGAAACTATAAAGCCTTTTTTCAAAAAGCAGTTTTAGATAGTTCGTTATACAAATACACAAAGATTGACCTTAGGTTTACGGAACAAGTAGTTTGCACAAAATAATAGAAAATGGAAAAAGATAACATTGCAGTAGGTCTAGATATTGGAACGACAAAGATAGTTGCCATGATAGGCAAGAAGAACGAGTATGGTAAACTGGAAATTTTGGGGATTGGAAAATCCAAAAGTCTGGGGGTTGCGAGAGGTGTAGTAAACAACATTACGCAAACCATTCAGTCTATTCAGCAAGCGATAGTCGAAGCAGAGAATAATTCAGGTTATAAAATTAAAGATGTCGTTGTGGGTATTGCCGGACAACACATCAGAAGTATTCAACATACAGATTACATCAGCCGTAACAATCCGGAAGAAGTAATTGGCGAAAATGATATTCAACTTTTGATCGATCAGGTTAACAAATTGGCCATGTTACCGGGAGAAGAAATCATTCATGTTTTGCCACAAGAATTTAAAATTGACGGACAGTCCGAAATCAAAGAGCCAATCGGAATGTATGGTGGAAGATTAGAATCCAGTTTTCACGTAGTGGTGGGACAGGCATCTTCAATCAGAAATGTAGGCAGATGTATTCAGAGTTCAGGAATAGAATTATCAGGATTGACTTTAGAACCATTAGCTTCTGCAGATGCCGTTTTAAGTCAGGAAGAAAAAGAAGCAGGTGTAGCCCTTATTGATATTGGTGGCGGAACAACAGATTTAGCGATTTTTAAAGACGGAATTATTCGTCATACCGCTGTAATTCCTTTTGGAGGAAATGTAATTACAGAAGACATCAAAGAAGGTTGTTCTATTATCGAAAAACAAGCAGAGCTTTTAAAAATAAAATTCGGATCAGCCTGGCCGGGAGAAAATAAAGACAATGAAATTGTTTCTATTCCGGGTTTAAGAGGCAGAGAGCCAAAAGAGATTTCGCTTAAAAACTTATCTAAAATCATCCATGCCCGTGTGGTGGAAATTGTAGAACAGGTTTTCGCAGAAATCAAAGCATACGGACACGAAGATCCTCGCAAGAAGTTAATCGCAGGAATTGTTCTTACAGGTGGTGGAGCTCAACTAAAACACATCAAGCAATTAGTAGAGTACATTACCGGAATGGATACCAGAATCGGATATCCTAATGAACATTTGGCAGGAAATTCAGGAGAAGAAATTTCAAGTCCATTGTTTGCAACTGCGGTAGGTTTGGTAATGAACAGCATCGAAAATAGTACACAAAGTGCTGTTAGAATGGAGTTTGTTAACGAGCAGCCAAAAGTAGTTTACAGAAATGTTGTTCCTCAGGCACAACAACAAATGCAACAGCAGGTACAACAACGATACGAAGTAGAAGAAAATTACGTTGAAAGAGCAGAGACTTTTGATGAGCCAAGAGAGATCAGGAACAACGTAAGTAAAGAAGAGTCTACGGAGACAAAAATAAGAAGATCATTTTTTGACCGATATGTCGATAAAATCAAAGATTTTTTAGACAACGCAGAGTAGTAAAAAGAAGAGGAATTACTTTTTGCCCCAAGTCAAGAAGTAAAAAATGTATTTAATAAGAATTTCAAAACCAAAAAGATGATGAGCAACTCAGAATTTGGAAGTATTTCATTTGATTTACCAAAAAATCAGTCAAATGTAATCAAAGTAATAGGTGTAGGTGGAGGCGGAAGTAATGCTATAAACCACATGTTTAAGCAAGGTATTAAAGGGGTAGATTTTATCGTTTGTAATACAGACTCACAAGCACTTCAAAATAGTGCTGTACCAACTAAAATCCAGTTAGGGGTAAATTTAACAGAAGGTCTTGGGGCAGGAGCAAATCCTGACGTGGGGCAACAGTCTGCCATTGAAAGTATTTCTGACATTGAAAAAGTGTTAGAACGTGGTACTAAAATGGTATTTATCACTGCCGGTATGGGTGGAGGAACGGGCACAGGAGCTGCTCCGGTAATTGCACAATTAGCAAAAGAAAGAGAAATCCTGACTGTTGGTATCGTAACGATTCCTTTTCAATTTGAAGGAAAAGTGCGCCAGGAGCAAGCGCTTTTAGGAATCGAAAAATTGCGTAAGCAGGTCGATTCGTTAATTGTAATTAATAATAATAAGTTAAGAGAAGTGTACGGAAATCTTGGTTTCAAAGCCGGATTCTCTAAAGCGGATGAAGTTTTGGCAACAGCCTCAAGAGGTATTGCTGAAGTAATTACGCACCACTATACTCAAAATATCGATTTACGTGATGCTAAAACTGTTTTGTCAAACAGTGGAACAGCTATCATGGGGTCTTCTGTTGCCGAAGGGGAAAACAGAGCAAAAGATGCCATTATTTCAGCATTGGATTCTCCGTTGTTGAACGACAACAAAATTACAGGTGCCAAAAACGTATTGTTGCTTATCGTTTCTGGATCAGATGAGATTACACTTGATGAGATTGGAGAAATCAATGATCACATCCAGGCAGAAGCAGGATTTAACGCCAATATTATCATGGGAGTTGGTGAAGACGAAACTCTTGGTGAGGCTATTGCTGTTACGATCATTGCGACTGGTTTTGATGTGGAACAACAAAATGAAATTGTAAATACAGAACCTAAAAAAATCATTCATACGTTAGAAGATGAGCAAAGAAGTGTTCATAATTTAACGAATAAACCACTTACTTCTTTTGATGTAAATGCAGAAACAGTTACAGCTAAAATAGAAGAGAAAATTGTTTTTGATCTGATGGAAGATACGGTTGCTCCCGTATTGCCTACACCGGTTGCAGTGGCTCCGGTAGCTCCGGCAATCAATCAGGAAGAATTGGTGGTAATGTCAGAGTTTATCAAAAATCTGGATGTAACTTTCGAAATCGTTTCGCCAATTACAGACATCGATTTTACGATTTCTGTTCCCGAAGTTCAAGCTTTTCAGGAAATAAAACCGGTTCAGCAAAGAGTTATTGAGAAAGAAGAACAAACTACTTTTTCATTCGACTTGCCTCTTTTCAGAGCAGAGCCGGAAGTGAGAAAAGAAGCGGTTGTGGAAGATAATAAGATTTTGTTTGAATTAACAAACGAAGCCCGTAATATGAAAGTTACCGAGCCGGTGCAATTTGTTCCGGTAACCGAACTTTCAGATAACGGAATTATCAAATATTCTCTAGAAGAATACATGGAGATGGAAAACGATTTGACAGCTTCTAAAGCAGTTCAAAAAGTAGTAGAAGATGTAGTTCCTGAAGAGTTGAATATCACGCTGAAACCAAGAGTTGATTTTGCTCAGGAGCAAGCTTTCACAACAACAGACTCCGTTTCTCCGATGGAATTAACAATCGAAGAGACTTTGCGTCTGAGAGCCGAAGAAAGAAGAAAGAAACTAAAAGAATTTAATTATAAATTCCATAATAATGTTTCTAGAATTGATGAACTTGAAAAAGAGCCTGCTTATAAAAGATTAGGTATCGATCTTTCAAATACACAATCAAATACAACCAATTCGAGGATTTCTGTTGGTACAGATAGTAATAATGATTTGCAGTTGCGTTCGAATAATTCATTCTTGCACGACAACGTAGATTAATTTTATATTCACAATAAATAGGATAACCCGAAAATTGGATTTAATTTTCGGGTTATTTTTTTTATCTTCGCACAGAATTTAGAAATTTGACTTTTAAAAGTAGTTTATAAAATGAATATCATCATCCTGAGCAAAGTCAAAGGTTGATTATAATGTAGAGGGCTTCGACTTCGCTCAGCCAGACACAAGCTACACAAGTATACAAGTCATGAACAGATTTTTAAGTATAATATCAATTTAATAAGCATTGCTTATTCAAATAAAAAAATAAGATGAGTTTACAAGTACAAATCATGGACGAGATCAAAACCGCCATGAGAGCAAAAGATACCGTAGCATTAGAAGCATTAAGAGCCATTAAATCTGAAATGTTATTGGCTGCAACTGCATCAGGTTCTAAAGAAGAATTAACAGCTGACGATGAAGTAAAATTACTTCAGAGATTAGTTAAAACTCGTAAAGAAAGTGCAAGAATTTTTACAGAACAAAACCGTCCTGATTTGGCTGAGCCTGAATTAGCACAAGTAGCTGTAATCGAAAAATTCTTGCCGGCACAATTAAGCGAAGAAGAAGTGGAAGCTGTAGTAGCTAAAATTATCGCTGAAACCGGAGCTTCAGGAATTGCATCTATGGGGAAAGTTATGGGATTAGCTTCTGCACAATTAGGCGGAACTGCTGAAGGAAAAACAATCTCGGCAATCGTTAAAAAATTACTCGTGTAATTTTAAATTCCAATTTTTGAAATTCCAAATTCCAACTTGGAATTTCAAAAATTGATTTTTTTTTTTTGACCACGTAGTTCAACTGGATAGAATATCAGATTTCGGCTCTGAGGGTTGGGGGTTCGAACCCCTCCGTGGTCACATTTTTACTTTATGTTAATTTAAACGCCTTATTTTTAAGGCGTTTTTTTGTTTTACTCAATAATAATCTTTTTTCGATTGTAATATTATACTACAGACTTTCTATACCGTTAGTATCAATGTACTGTTGAACTTTTAAAAATAGCCCATCACATTCTTTTATAATTTCGGCGCGTTTGTCTCTTACGGTGCTCCAGTGTGTGCTAGTTTTTCTAAGTGCTAAAGCTGTAAATTCAACTGTAAAGGCGGGACATTTTTTTGAAAGTTCCTGAAAAATTACTCCCTCACCAACTCCTGAATTGATACTGTCTAATGGATCACATTGGGCACCTTTTGCAAAAAACGGCAAAAAACCATTTGCTGAATTCGCTTTATAATAATCATATATTGTTCTTAACATCGGATCTCCAATACTATAGATTGCATTGTAGCTGGTCTGAAACAATCCGGCTTCAGCTTCGTTTGCTCCGGGATTAATAATAGTTTTATTTTTTCTTCTCTCAGCTCCCTCGCAATGATTTCCAGAACTTTCGAGCATACCCATGCCCATCATTAATACAAAAAGATGACGTAAGGTGTCAACTCCATCTCGATTGTTGGCCATGCCATCGTTATTAAAAATGGAATTGTAAAGGCTTAAGGAATCCTTTTCGTTACCTGCTATTGGCTTTTTTGCCATTTCTATTGCAATTTGATCTCCTTTTTTAAGTTTACAGTAAACTCTTCCATACGTTAATGCCATACCTAGGTAATACCCAATTGGAGCTATTCCTTGATCTTCGTGTTCCCAATAGTGATTCCCGATTTTTGAATTTTTAACAATGTTGGCAATATCATCATTTACGGAACCAGTGGGTGTTGTTTCAAATGGAACCAAATACTGTTTAGAGGTCCAGCCAATTATGTCTCCAAATTGTATTTTTGCCCATTCTTGATCAGGTGAGGTTTCAATATAGTTTACGGTGTCGTCTTTAGACAGTTCTCCTATTTTATTATCAGTTAATTTGTCAGGAGTTTTTCGTATTCTTACTCCGTCACCTGTCACCAGATATTTTTTTGCAGTTACAACTGAAACCGTTTCTACACCGCTGGGATCATCAATTTTATTTTTTAGAATAGTAAACCAGTGTTTAGAAGTATCTGTTAAAGTTCCATCATCGGCTAGCTGAACATGTTTCACACTTACAGAGTTTTCTACATTGCCACCGATTACTTTTAATACATTTCCGGTTTTATCTACTACAACATCACAATGTGAAGGGTAGTCATCTTCTGTACTGTCATAAGTAATATGCCCAACAGATTCTTCTCTTACATAACAAATGAGATCTCCAGTCTGTGGTTTGTAATCGGTAAGTCGGTAACCCCAAAAACCATACGATGCATCATTATGTTGTTTGGCTTGTATGGCTTTCCGTATATAAGCGGAGTGTTGATTGTTGTAGAGAAAATGGCTTCCGGCTCCAACCATTTTCATGATGTAAGAAATAAAGGCTGCTGACCATGCCTGGTCGACATTTCTACCATCAAGATTTTCATTAACGCCTTTTTTCCAGTAGGTGCCGACTCTTTGGTAATATCCATTTTCCGTTTCAAGATGACCGGTTTTTTTAAAAACGGGTTTCGGTTCACCTTGAGAGTTCTTTTCGTATTTAAGGATTTCCTGCATTCCGAAGAATTCCCATTCTTCTTTTGCAATGCTGATAAGTTTTTCTTTAAAAGACATACTGTTCTAATTTAGAAGTTATTAAAAAAATTGCAGCTAACTAGTTGATGGAGGTATATTCTCTTAAATGGCCGAAGTAGTTTGTAGTTATCTGAAATTGTGTAGTGTAAAGCAAGTTACGAAATTGTCGACCTGCTTACAAGGAGTGTTTATACCTGTTCTTTAAAAGAATATTATTGCAATAGTTTTGCAACTTCTTTTGTCTGATTAGTGTAACTGTAACTGGTTTGTTTTGCAGTAGAAAGAGGATCTTTTGCTTAAAACCGCTGGTGAATTTACGTTTCAGTGATTTTAAAAATAAAAAACTTCTTACAATTGGTTTGAATGTATAAAATGTATACTTTCGTTTTTTTTTAAGAAAAAACTGTAATACGCTATCCTGTTTATTTTAAAAAATTGTACTTAGTACTGCAGGGTTTCAAAATCAGGTGATTAGGATAAAACAATTAAAAGATTTTATGAATAATCGTAGCGGTAACAGTTTAAGTAATTTATTAACTTAATTAACCACGGGACTAACTAAATCCAATTCTACCCAGCAAAATGCGAAATGAAATGGTAAAACAAAGGAATGAGAAGTAACAAATTAGAAAAATTTAAAACGGTGAAAAGAATTATTCTTTTTACTTTGGCACTAGCACTAACAAATTGTCAACAGGAAGAAAATGCAGTAGAACAATCGCAAAGTTCAATTCAGACAGTAAGTATCAATGAAGCTAAAGCCTTTTTATTAACATCACAGAATAATCCTGTGGGTAAACTGTCAAGAAATCAAATTGCAGGTCTTGACTTAGAGAAAATTACTCAAGAAAAATTGAGTAATACTGATCAATTGCTAACCGTCATTCCTTTTAAACGAACTAATGCAGAACGTTTTGACAGAATACTTCTTCTGAAAGTTAACAATGTAATTAAGAGCGTTGTCTATAAAATACATTCTGACGGTTCACAGATTACAACTCCTTTTTCTGGTAAAGCACTGATATACGATTTAGAGGGAAATTTCATAACTGGTTTTGGCGTGAAGAATGGCATATCACTTGTAAAGTACATAAAGAAAAATTCAAATAGCACCACAAACAAGGCTACTAGTGATGAGGATGGTGGAACATTGTCAGAAGTAATCGTTTTTAACAGATATAAAAAGAATCATTATTTCGAAATAGCTGATTTCGGTTGGGGAGATAATCTCAGTGGGGGAAATGGAGGTGGAGAGGTTACTTGGGAGCAAGATCCAGGAGCAGGAGATAGTGGTGCTATTGAGTTAGCAAATGTAGTTATCATTGGCCCTGCAAAAGTAATCACTAATATAAAAGAATATTTAAAATGTTTTGATCTAAGTAAAGGTGCAGAGTTAGTGATCTATGTCGATCAACCAATAGCAAATAGTCCAGATGCATATACTATGGGAGGAGATGTGGGACACACTTTTGTAGCTATCCAGCAAGGAAATATTAGACGTGTAGTAGGTTATTGGCCAGCTACATCTGTAGATCCCATAACGTCGCCTACTGACACAAAAGCCTTTGGTAATGATGAAAACCACTATTTTGACGTAAGTATATCTACTGGTATTAATGCGAGTCAGTTAGCAAATATTATAAACTATGCTACTAATACCGCACCAAGTACTTATAATTTAAATTCATATAATTGTACTGATTTCGGTATTGCAGTTGGTAAATTAGGTGGATTAAATCTAAATGATTCATATGGAACATGGCCGGGTGGCGGTGGTAGTAATCCTGGGCAATTAGGACAAAATATACGAAGTATGTCCACCCCTGCAAATGGTACTAAACAAACTGCTGGGGCAAATTCAGCAAGTAATAAAGGAACTTGTAATTAAAGAGAAATAAATATGAAAAAAATAGTAGCACTAGCATTGGTTTTGTTTTTTTGTGGAGGATATTTTTATTACTACATGAAGAGTGATAAAAAGATACTTAAAGATTTTGCAAATCAAATAGTAGACAAATCAACTTCTATCGATAGTATTATAGAAAATTCAGTAAAATATACCGAAAAAGGAAAACAAACCAGTCTCCTTGTTTTGAATACAATAAGACAAGGATATAAAAAAGAAGGGGAGCAAATAATCGTTTATTCTGCAGAAGAATATGAAAACAAGAAGTATAACAACGAGATAAAACTTAAGGATAAGGAGAGGTTGTATTATATAAAATTTAACGAAGAAACAATATTACCTTTTATTGTTAACGACGAATCTAAAATTATTGTTCTGTTAGTTTTGACTAAAGGTGAGGGAGGCATACTGTCGGAATCCAGATCTGATGGCTAATATTACAAAAGACGAAGGATAATGAATAAGGGTAAATATTCTAAAATGGCAGAATCGAGATATCTATATTGAATAGCCATTTGATCAATCATCCTGACAGTTTGGAATAAAAAAGCAGCATTTCAATATTTTTGAATGCTGCTTTTTTATTTCATATATTCGCTAAGCAGTCAAAAGTACTATACAGTTATGCGATTCTACATCAACAATGAACATTTGCAACAACAGATTGAGTATCCGTCTAGGTATGAGACAGCGAATTTGTTTAAGAGTACTATTGTTGTTTTTAGTACCCTATTGCTGTTTCTTTTGTTGTTTACCCCTTTTGGAGTGTATGAGCCGGAGCACAAAATGAACTATTTTTTTATCTGTGCCTTGCATGCCTTTTCACCTGCGCTGCTTTTTTATTTGTACTTCTCCACTTTGAATTATTTTAGAAGAAAAAAACAGCTGTTACCTAATTGGAGTTTGCTTAGGGAATATCTGCACATGAGTTTTTTTTTAATTTTGGCGGGTATAACGAGTTTTTTAATGCGTGATTTGATTTACAACAATGCCTATAATTGGTCGCTACGCTATTTATGGGAAGAAATTCGAAATTGTTTTGTCGCGGGAATCTTCTTTTATTTTTTTCTCAGAGTCGTTAGTTTCTATTTTCAGACCAAGCAAGGTTCACCATTCGTACTTCAATTTCAGCCACTCAAAAGTGAAGAAGGTGAAAAAGTTGTTTCCTCTCCGCTTTTTATTACGACACAGGTAAAACAGGATGATTTTAGTTTAAATATAGACGATTTATTGTTTGTAAAAGCTGATGGGAATTATATCGAATTAACAAAATCGGCCAGCAACAAAATCGAAACAGAATTGAAAAGAATTTCCCTTAGCCAATTCGAAACGCAAATTTCAGCTTATCCACATTTCTTTAGATGCCATAGAACGTATTTAATAAACATGTTCAAGGTTGAAAAAGTTACCGGAAATTCGCAGGGATATCTATTATCATTTATAGGTACCGAAGAAAAAATCCCCGTTTCCAGAAAACAGTTAGACAATTTTAATAACTGTTATCAACAGCTCAGAAAGCCAAATATAGCTTAAGGTTGTTGTTCGTCACAAAAGCTTGTTGTTCATAACATGGCATGCATAGAAGCCTTTATCTTGTTGTACGTTTGCCTTAGTCAACCGATTGCCGGTTGTGTAAAGTAATTTTAGAACAAGTCATCATGTCATTAGAAATCCCGAAATCCGGTCAGTCAGATCAATTAGTATATATTGACAATATTAAAACCATATTGACGATATTAGTTATTCTTCATCATACCGTTATTGCCTACGGAGGGCCGGGTGGCTGGTATTGGGTGCAGAAAACAAGCAGTTTTGGAGCACTCATCCCAATGACAATGTTTGTGAGTATAAATCAGTCCTTTTTCATGGGCTTTTTCTTTTTGCTGGCGGCGTATTTTACCGGTTCGTCTTATTCTAAAAAAGGAGCCTTCCATTTTATCATGGATCGGTTGATTAGGTTGGGTATTCCGTTGTTGTTTTATTCCTTTGTACTTTCTCCATTATTAAGTTATTTGGTTTATTATTTTGCAAAAGGACAACATATAACCATTTTTCAATATCTGTCAGGATACGACAGTTGGATTGATTTTGGAGTAATGTGGTTCGTTGCTGCATTGCTATTATTTAGTTTGATTTATGTATTTCTGCAAAGCATCTTTAAAATCGATTTTAAGAAATCAGTACCGGTACCGGGAGCATTTCAAATTGTAGTATTTGCAGTTGCATTGGGAATAATCAGTTTTATCGTGAGAATTGCATTTCCGGTCGGATGGGCGCTGGAGCCTGTTGGTTTTCAATTGGGGCATTTTACGCAATATATTGCTTTGTTTAGCGTGGGAATTATTGCAGCCAGAAACAATTGGTTTGCGCAACTTTCGGACTTGACTCAAAAGCGACTGATGAAATCAATTGTGTTAAGTTTGCTGTTTTTCCCTGTATTTTTTCTTATCCGCGCAAAAGTAAACATGCCCATATCTTGGTACTCAGGCGGATTTCATTGGCAGTCGTTGTTATATGCCATTTGGGAGCAATGGATCGGAATCTCTATATTGACGGTACTTTTGATCAAAGGAAGAACAAAATGGAACAGCGGATCGGTAGTGCTACGTAAATTGACACGTCTTAATTTTGTTGTATACATTTTTCACCCGCTCGTAATTGTAGGTTTGACGCTGGCTATAAGAAATTGGGAGGTTGATCCTGCCTTAAAATTACTTTTAGTAGCTCCAATAGTTCTTGGAGCAAGTTATGGCCTCGGAGGACTTATTTTACGAATCCCCGGTGTGAAGAAGGTACTTTGATTGTCGTTTTTAGAACTGTCTCGGTTTTTAGGCGCAGTTTTCAGTCACAGTTTTCAGTTGACATTTTTACAGTTATACTTCCCGGTTTCAGCCTGCGACTGAAAACTGCGACTGCGACTAAAAAAACTATTTCTTAGAAAACAAATTCTCCACCACCCACGCAGGGCCAATCATTAAAAACTGAAGATCCTTGAGAAAAGAAGGCTTTTTACCTTCGATATTGTGTCCGTAGAATTGTCCGATCCAGGCGATTGCAAACACACCGATGGAGAACAACCATAGCGGTAAAACTTGTCCGATATAATAATTTACGATTAGACAAAGCGCTGAGAGAACAGCAATTTTAAACGCCATTGCAACCGATAGCCGAATATAGAAGAGCAGTACAAAAATCAATACGACAACCGCCCAATTTTCTACAATAGGAGCATTGAGTTGTAGGGTACTGGCAATAAAACCGCTTGGAATACTCATTAATAAACCCACAATCGAAAAGTAGATTGCCGGAACACAGACGTAATGAATCGCTTTGTTTTTTGGATTCTGATGACTTACGGCATATTCTTCAAACCATTGCTCTAATGTTCTCATACTTTTGAATTTAGGTATATAACAAATCTATTAAATAATATTTGTTTTTTTATAATTTAAAATAGGAATAATGAGTTCTAAGTGTCTCAAAAATAATAATCTGCAAAACGTAAAAAAGTAATTCGAAGACCATTGGAAATTGTGAATATCTATTTTTTAAATTGTCGATTTTTATGCCCTTTAAAATCTATCTTTGGCATCCTTAAAAACAGAAGAAATGAGCGCAATTTGGTACGAATGCAAAGTAAAATACAGAAAAACCGATGAGACCGGAGGACAAAAAGTTACTTCAGAACCTTATTTGGTAGATGCGGTATCTTATACAGAAGCAGAAAGCAGAATCAATGAAGAAATGGCTGCTTACGTTAGTGAAGAATTTAAAATCACGAATATAAAGGTGGCAAATTTTGCCGAGATACACCCATTTGAAAACGCCGATCGTTGGTTTAAATCAAAAGTTACTCTAATGGCTTATGATGAAGAAAGTGGTAAAGAGAGAAAGACTAACATGTATCTTTTGGTGCAGGCCAATGATGTAAAAGAGGCTTACGATAATACCATTACGGTAATGAAAAACACTATGGGAGATTATACGATTCCTGCGATTTCAGAATCTCCGATTATGGACGTTTTCCCGTACTTCAGTGGTGAAGAAGGAGAATTAGCACAATTGGAAAGATTCAATACCTTAAAAGCTTCAAAACCTGCCTTGGTTGCCGTTGGTGACATGGGAGAGACGGTAGATGATCTTATGGAGGTTTAAAATTAAGAACTTTCAAAATTATACAATTAAAAAGAGAACAATTTTGTTCTCTTTTTTTGTTTCAAGTCTTTGTGTGTAATTATTTTTAACACATAGAGACATAGCTTTCGAAACTCAAAAACAGGTATTTCACTTATTTAAAAAACAGAAAGTCTGCATATATGTATAAAAAGAATTTTCTTTTTATAGTCTTTAAAAAAAATAGAATCTATGTGTCTATGTGTTTAAAAAAAAATTAGGTGCAATTCAATCCTGAGGTTGTTTCCTGATTATATTCAAAAACACTATCCCATAATTTGTCGATTTTTACAAGTGCATTATCGAGTCCGATAACTTCCCATTTGCCGTTGGTTTCTATACCAAGACCAATATTTTGTAATTTTTCTAAAGCATCTTTTACATCAAAATCCAGGTCAGTGTGGAGTTCTGTCAGAAACCAGGATTCAATTTGAGCATCGAGTTCATCTTCGGTAAGCGGAGTAGGGCTTCTGTATAAAAAAGCATAGGCCAATATCGTTTCCTTAAGCACTTCTTCTTCCGAAGAGTTTAAGAGTGAGTAAAAAGCACCGCTGTTGTTTCCGAGATTCTTAAAGTAAAGACTGTCGGATAACATTTTTCCGTATTTGATTTTTTTATTGATAAAGTTGCTGTACTGACGGAACAAGTAAGCACACAATATTCCCAGTGCAATTAATCCCTGATTTAAGGAAGCTTTACTGTTTAGCAAATCAATTGTTTCGCCCGATTGATACGCAGCGTACATGCCAATCAATGCCGGAATTACCGTTGTACTCAGTAAAGAAATACCACCTCCGATTCCCGGTACCCAAAAGAATAATTTATCCCGGGTTGACATTCTCGGAATGGCGTTTGGAAATATCGTTTCGAGATCGTTTTTAGGAACACGCTTAAAGATTTTTAACCCGATAGAACCCGGGTCAACAGGCATTTTTCCTAGCTTGACTTTTTTCTCTTTCAGATAATCGGCTTCGTTGTAATTCAGATAAACCATCACACGATCGTAGTATTCTACTTCTATTTCCTTTTTCCAGAAAACAAATTTAGATACTTTTTCTGTCGCTTTATGATGGCCGCGAACGTACAATTCGTAGTCTTTAAAAGCATTAAAATCGATAGAAAGATTCAAGCCAATTAAGTCAGATTCTTTAAAGGCCCTGTCTAAAGTTTCCTGATCTATACGAGTGTAATTGCCGTGGGCTAAAACCTTATGAAGCGTTTCTTTAAAAATCAAAAAATCACTTTTACCAACAAAAGCTTCACGCTCTTTCGGACTCAAATCGGGGTCGAATAAAGCGTAGTTCTGTTTTAGATTGCGGTTTAGGTTAAAGGCTTCGTAATGATAGTAATGTTCAACAATGTCAAACAATTTTTTAAAAGCATCACTTTTTTGTGGGTCTTCAGCAAAAACACTTATTTGTTGCTCGAGTAAGAATTCCTTGTTGAAAGGAATATAATGTTCTCGTGTCATATTCGATTTGGAACTTTAATTTTTGGTGGGGCTTCTTTTTTTGAGTGGCAAAGAGGCAAAGGTACAAAGGTTTGGACTGTTTTGATTGTGGAATTTTGGGGTTAAAATTCCATTTTTAAGAAGAATGACAAGGCTACGGAAAATTAGAATTATAAATTTGCGTTATCCGGTTTTTCTAAGTGTTTGGAAATTGCGTCTGTATTAATGATTCTGAAACGTCCCGGGTATTTTCCCCAGATGTGTTTTTTATTGCCATAATAGTCCATATATTCTTCACAAACAAAAACAGCATGTGCCGTAGACCATGCTACTACACCACAATATTCATTTCCTGTTAATCGTTTTAACGGCAGTACTTGTTTGTCTTTTTCGAATCCTAAATATTTATAAATAGTTGGCGTATATACTTCACCATCTTCCAAATCCTCTAATGCTTTGTCAAAAGTTGATTCTCTGTCAATAATTTGTTTGTATTTTGCCATTACGGCATAGGCCAATACGGCGTAGTCTTTTATTTTGGTGTTTTCCTCATTCTCTTTAATAAATACAAAACCCGCAGAAAAGCTTGCTTTATCAAGTTCTTCATTTTTTAAAGTAAAAGAAGCATTGTTTTTTAATGTTATTTTATACCCGTTATCGTTTACTTTTTCAGTTACAAAAAGATTGTCCAGTCCATAAACATTTAAAGAAGCCTTAATAAAAGCAATCGAGGAACAGTTGGTACGTTCACCCTGTTTAAAACTGTCGAA
Source organism: Flavobacterium sp. FlaQc-52 (assembly GCF_044007495.1). Taxonomy (NCBI): domain Bacteria; kingdom Pseudomonadati; phylum Bacteroidota; class Flavobacteriia; order Flavobacteriales; family Flavobacteriaceae; genus Flavobacterium; species Flavobacterium sp. FlaQc-52. Next base: position 117,567 of record NZ_JBIPCV010000006.1, read on the forward strand.
TATTTGATCGGAATTCAATTGTGCGTAAGAATTTGAACAAAGAAGCATTAAGAATAAAAATGTTGAAGTGATGGCTTTCATTGTCTTTAGATTTTAAAATTGCTTCCCAGGCAATTTTGATAATCTTGCAAAGCTAAAAAATTCAACCAATAGTTGTTGTTTTTACGACGTAACTTTTTCTCAAAAAATGAACTATTATTCTATTCGATAATTTCGTCAGGAATCCATCCTTCTGTATTGGTTTTTACATTTCTGGACCATGTCCACCCATTTAAAGATTTGATTTTTTCGATGTCATCCCCTTTTTCAACATCTAATTCTTTGGCGGAATAATATTCTAAAACTTTACCGGTTTTTTTATCGCTCGAAATTTCAAGTATCTGCAGCGGTATCCAGCCTTTATTGGTTTTGCTTTCTGCCCAGATCCAACCCTTCCATTTTTCTTCTTTTTCCTCTTCTCCAAGATGTACAATTTCGGCTACATGCAAAACAATAGGATCTTTATATTGGGTCTTATATGTTTCGAGAATCTTAAAAGTTTCCATGGGAGTACCGGTTTAATTTTAATTGTCTAAGTCTTTCAAAAATACCAATATTTTTTAGGTAGGATTCGACTATTGAAGTTTTATGTTCTGAAATTAATTTATCTGCTGTTACCAAATCCAAATACAAGGCCTAAGGCAGCTATCAGATTACCATCTTTAGAAGTCGTTCCGTCATAATTGCGTCCAAAAGAGAATGTCAATTTCTGATTCTTTAAAATAGCATAATCGGCATTTGCCATAAGCCTCCAGGAAGAGTTAGTGGTGTTTTTAGACAAGGCACTTCGGTAAATGGCCTCTATACTGCAATTAAATTTAGATTGTGATTTTCCTATAATGTACCTGACTCCGGTATCAATAGTAGAGACATTGTTCATTTCGTTTACCTGATTGTCTAAGGCAAAGATTTTATCCGGATTATATAAATATCGTACTAAGCCTAATAGGGAACCCGATTTTTCCCAAGTATAACCAAAAGTGGTCCATATTCCCGAATTGTAAACTTTTGAATTGTTGAAGTTTTTATTTCTGAATTCGGCACTGATACCTCCCGCAATATCCCATGTAAAATTGACTCTGGCCAGCTGGAATTGACTTGCCAGTTGCTTTATCTTGGTATCGATTCTTTCAAATTTGTTTAAATCGCTATCACCATTCTTTGTTTTTGAACTTATATTGTCATCCAATAAAATTTGTATTTTCAAGGAAATGATGGAGTCTAATTTATCTGCTTTTTTATATAATAATTCAACAAGCTTGGTATTGTCGTCTGATGTATCATTAGGATCAATTCCTATAAAAATAGCTTTTCGTACTTTTTTCAGACTATCAATTTCGAGCGGAAGGTTTTCATACACCTCCATGTGATTATCTTTCATCAATTTTAACTTTTCCTGCTGTAATAAAGCAATTGCTGCTAACTGATTTTTAGTTTTGCTGTCATACTCACCTCTGTAAATAGAAAACCGGAAACCAAAAGCAGCATAGGTGCTTGCTGGGTCAAAATTATTCGAAATGGAGTCTGTATTTTTAACAGCAAACGATAAGACCAAAGTCTGCTTTACTACTTTTTTGCCAGAGGAATTACTCAGGCCTTTGGTACTGATATCACCCGGATTGTCTTTTTTAAACAACCAAAACGGAGCAATATCGATAGCATAATTGGAGGGCAATTGCGAAAAGGAATTTGTTGCTGTTTGCAGGGAGGTCATAAAAGCAGAGACATCTGTTGGTTTGTCGATGTCGCTTTGCGAAAAACCTAATAGGTTGGAAGCGGGAGAAATTGGAGCTTTTAATAAATCAAATTCCTCACTATTATCTTTTTCCTGGGCTATAAGTACGAGGTTTGTAAAGAGAAAGAAAACTAAAATAAATCGGGTAGCTATTTTTTTCATAATCACAACTTTGTAGAGTCAGTAAAATCAATATAACAATAGTAATCTGCAGATTCTCCTTCTTTGTCGACCATTTTGTATAGGGGATAGGTTCTGGTTATGAAACCGCCGGATAATTTTACAGTTAATGAAGTTATATTGGTTTCTTTAGAGGTATCGGTTATGACAGCTTGTATTTTAAGATTTTTTCCATGCAGTAATTTATTTTCCTTAATGGCTGTTTTAGGCAAATTACCGCTATGGGCCGTTTCAGAGGGATTACTATTAGGGTCAGGAACAATGACTTCATCGTTTAGCGATACGATCAAAGAAGAGGTCTGACCCTGATCACCAATTACTATTTCTACTGAAACCATTCGATTGGAATCATTAATTAAATAAAGTGTGTCTAATGTAGTTTTGGTTATCATAGCGGTGGCAGTTAGAATTATTTTGTAGTAAAAGTAAGCTTAAATTAAAGATATTGGTGAGGTGTTATTATCTTTTTTTAACAAATTATAAAACGAAAAAAAGCTCAACTGTTTAAAGTTGAGCTTTTGTGTATTTTTGATAAACAGATTGTTACTTAAAAAAACTATTCAATAAAATCTGATACTTCCTTCCCACAGGAATAATTTCGTTCGTATTCATGGTTAGGTTTTTGAACGTAACCGCTTTAATTTTATTAACGTTTACGATATAAGAACGATGTACCTGAAGAAAGTCAGTGCTGTCAATTTCTGAGGTGATACTGGCGAGAGAGCCGTAAATAAGCAGTGGTAAGTTGAGTTTAGCGCTATACAGTTTCATGTAATTACCCAGACTTTCGATGTATAAAATATCACTAATTACAACATCGGTCATTTGGCCATTTACGCGTAGGGAAAGCACTTTTTTGTTGGTAGTATCGTCCTTTTTCAGGCTTTTTCCGGAATAATACGTTCTTGCTTTTTCGATAGCTTTCGAGAATTTTTCAAATGAAATGGGTTTCAACAGATAATCAATTGCATCATTTTGATAGGCAGAAAGCGCAAAATCAGAATAGGCCGTTGTGACAATGGTAAGGGGTCTTTTGGGTTGTATTTCCATAAGTTCAACACCCGAAAGAAGCGGCATATTAATGTCCAGAAAAATAATGTCATAGGTATTTTCATTGAGCATTTTTAATGCCTCCATACCACTAAAAGCGCTTCCGGAATGCTCCAGATCGTCAAATTTAGAAATATGTGATGCCAATGCCTTATGTGCGGGCGATTCGTCATCAATAATCAGACAGCGGTAGGTAAGTGCCATAGGTTTAGTGTTACGCTAAAGATGTTTGCTTCTTTTTTACAGGTTAATTCGTGTTTTAAACCGTATACTTCAAGACGTCGTTTTAAGTTTTCAATTCCGATTCCTGTGCTCGAAAGTCGGGAACCGGTTTCGGGATAATTATTCTTTAAAGTGAAAAACAAATTCTGCTGGTCTACCTTTAAATCTATTGTAATAAAGGGTTCGGTTGTTTCAGCAGAGAATTTTACAGCATTTTCTACCAGCGGCAAGAAGAACAAAGGCGGAATTTCGATGTTGTCAAATGAACCTTCATAATTTTGGGTAATGCCCAGCCTTTCGTTCCGGAACGTATAGTATTCGATATATTTTTTAATGAAATCTATTTCTTCGGCTACAAAGACAAAATCTTTTTTGGTTGCTTCAATCTGATACCGCAGTAAATCAGAAAGGTTCAGAATTCTGTCGGGAAGTTTCTCGGGTTCAGACAAGGATTCGCCATATAAATTATTCATGGCATTCAATAAAAAATGCGGATTCAGCTGCTGTTTTAAAAACGAAAGCTCTGATTTGAAATTAATAATGTCTTTATTGGTCTGAGATACTTTTTTCATAATAATCATATGAAGAAAGTAAAAAGCAATCCCGTTTATCATAAGCGATACAATCGACAGGGTTCTCGATTTCTCTAATCCGACCAATGGAAAATACCAGTTCATAAAATAATAAAAAGCAGTCCAATAGATGAAAAGAAGGAAGAAGAAAGTCTTTATTTTTTTTTGAAACAAAAAGGGTCTGATGATACAAAGATTAAAAAAGGTAATCCAGATAATACAAGGAAAAAAGCCTAAAGCAATTTTAGTAGTAATGAAGGATAAATCCTGTCCGGTGAATTTTGTTTCATCGTAAACACAGATAAAAATAAGCCCAAACAAAATGATATTCAGGATGAGGTTTCTAAGAAAAAAGTTCTGGTAAATTTTGAGAATCGTCATAAGGACAAAATTAGGGCAATATTATAATTTACAATAGCGTAGCGAATAAAAATTATACGAACGCCATTGGTGTAAATTTTGACGCCATTGGTGTAATTATGCTGTTATAATAAGCACTTCTCATTTACATTTGCTTTGGTTTTTGATCATTGTAAAAAAACAATTTGGAACCGAATCGGAGTCTGAAGGTTTTTTCTTAACTTTAAGCACCTCAAATTTAAAAGGTGTTTTTAAGTTCAATCAGCTGGAGTTTAAATCCGGTGTTACTTAGGAATATCGAGTTACACCTCAGGCAATCGTTTTTTTGTGTGAAAAACGTTAAGGTCAGAAATGACAGCAGAAGGTGAGCAAACCAACCGAATGGTTACGATCAGAAAGAAAATATCCGGACTTAGATATAGGTTTGGTATATCGGACTGTCTTTTTTAGACAAAATTAAAAATTCTAGTTTTTTATTATTTAAAAATAGCGTTATGGTTGTTGAGGTTTTTAAAACAAATGTTCAGAAAGAATCAGACAAAAATTATATAATTGCAGTGATCCAGACCCAGTTTCCTGATTATAAAATCAATTTTGATCTGGAGGACTGTGACAAAATTCTAAGAGTTGAAGGTATCGAATTAGAGCCCAAAAACATAATAGATTATGTAAACTGTCTGGGGTATATTTGTGTGCCGTTAGAGTAATTAAGTTTTATACTTTCCGTTATTGAATCCGTTTTTAAAAGAACCGATACACGAAATACGAGTTTTTCAGGCTTTTCTCAGGATTGAAAGAGTTTCTTCTGTTTATGCGCATAATTTTTTAAATTTGTGCTCTTATGAAAAAAGCATATTCCCTCTTTGACTTTTCACAAAAGGTTAATTATAAAAATGAAATTTTAGCAGGTTTAACGGTGGCGATGACGATGATTCCCGAATCATTATCTTTTGCAATTCTCGCCGGATTTCCTCCTTTGGCCGGTTTGTACGCAGCTTTTATTGCAGGTTTGGTGACCGCTGTTTTTGGAGGCAGACCCGGGATGATTTCGGGTGGTGCAGGAGCAACGGTGATTGTTTTGATCGCCTTGATGAGATCACACGGAATAGAATATGTTTTTGCAGCCGTCGCACTGGGGGGAGTAGTACAAATTGCTATTGGACTTTTTAAATTTGGAAAGTTCATCAGACTGGTTCCACAACCTGTGATGTTTGGTTTTGTGAATGGTCTTGCGGTTGTTATTTTTATGTCACAGTTAGAACAATTTAAAACCATTGTAAACGGGCAAACAACCTGGCTTCAGGGAACTTCTTTGTACGTTATGGCAGGATTGACGGTACTTACAGTGGGTATAGTGTTGCTTTTTTCTAAAATTACCAAAGCAGTTCCGGCATCTTTGGTCGCGATATTGGTAGTTTTTATCCTTGTTTTAGTGTTTAATATTGAGACTAAAACAGTTCAGGATATTGCTTCGGTTCAGGGAGGATTTCCTCCGTTTCATATTCCAAATATTCCACTTTCTTTTGAAACTTTTAAAGTAATATTTCCCTACGCCGTAATCGTAGCAGCAGTAGGTTTAACAGAAGGTTTGCTAACGCTTAATTTAGTAGACGAAATCACCGGAACACGTGGTAACAGCAATCGGGAATGTATTGCACAAGGGAGTTCTAATATCCTGAATGGTTTCTTTTTCGGAATGGGAGGCTGCCCGATGATTGCGCAAACTTTGGTAAATCTTTCGGCAGGTTCCAGAGCCAGACTTTCGGGAATTATTGCTTCATTAACCATTTTAGTAATCATACTTTTTGGCGCTCCCGTAATCGGGAAATTGCCAATGGCTGCTTTGGTGGGAGTTATGATGATGGTAGCAATTACGACATTTGAGTGGTCCAGTTTGAGGATTATAAACAAGATGCCCAAACACGATATTTTCGTTGGAATTCTGGTCGCAGTAATTACTATTTTACTGCACAATCTGGCCTTGGCGGTCTTGATTGGTGTAATTGTTTCTGCACTGGTTTTTGCCTGGGAAAGCGCTAAAAGAATCCGCGCCAGACATTTTATGGATGCTGAGGGTGTGAAACATTATGAAATTTACGGTCCTTTGTTCTTTGGCTCAATAGCCACTTTTATGGAGAAATTCGATATACAAAATGACCCCAACAGAGTGATTATTGATTTTAAAGAAAGCCGTATTGCGGACATGTCTGCGATTGAGGCTGTAAATAATCTGACCAGAAAATACAACGAATTAGGTAAAGTAATCGAGTTAAAACATTTAAGTGAGGATTGCAGAATATTACTTAAAAATGCAGCTGCTGTGATTAAGGTAAATGTAATTGAAGATCCAACTTATAAGGTGGTGAGCTAATTGATTTTTTTAAAGAGACACGAATTGCACTAATTTGCACTAATCTGTGCGCAATGATTTGAAGAGAAATTCGTGGGAATTAGTGTAATTCGTGGCAAAAAACAGCATAAAACTTCCTCCAAAAGCTTTTAAAAACATCAAATAACAAAAGTAAATCTATAGTTGTTTCGATTATAGATAAAAGAAAAACGCCAAATAGAATTTTCTATTTGGCGTTTTATAAGGTAAGAAGTTAAGAACGATTACATCATTCCCGGCATACCGCCACCCATTGGCATTCCGCCAGCGTTTTCTTCTTTAATATCAATTAAGGCACATTCTGTAGTTAAGATCATTCCTGAAACAGATGCAGCGTTTTCAAGTGCTACACGAGTTACTTTTTTAGGATCGATAATTCCTGCTTTTAACATGTCTACATACTCATCTGTTTTAGCGTTGTATCCAAAATCACCTGAACCTTCACCAACTTTAGCTACTACTACAGAACCTTCAAGACCTGCATTTTCAACGATAGTTCTAAGTGGAGATTCAATAGCGCGAGATACAATCTGAATTCCTGTAGCCTCGTCAGCATTGTCTGCTTTTAAGTCAGCCAAAGCCGCTTTAGCTCTTAATAAGGCAACACCACCACCGGCAACGATTCCTTCTTCAACAGCAGCACGAGTAGCGTGTAAGGCATCATCAACTCTGTCTTTTTTCTCTTTCATTTCTACTTCAGAAGCAGCTCCAACATAAAGAACAGCAACACCACCGGCTAATTTAGCCAAACGCTCTTGCAATTTTTCTTTGTCATAATCAGAGGTTGTAGTTTCCATCTGACCTTTAATTTGGTTCACACGGTTTTTGATGACATCCGCTTCACCTGCACCACTTACAATTGTAGTGTTGTCTTTATCGATAGAAACTCTTTTTGCAGTTCCTAACATTTCGATAGTAGTGTTTTCAAGGGTATATCCTCTTTCTTCAGAAATTACAGTACCACCGGTTAAGATAGCGATGTCTTCTAACATTGCTTTTCTTCTGTCTCCAAAACCTGGCGCTTTTACAGCAGCAATTTTTAAAGCTCCACGTAATTTGTTTACTACCAAAGTAGATAAAGCTTCTCCGTCAACATCCTCAGCAATAATTAATAATGGTTTTCCTGATTGAGCAACCGGCTCTAAAACAGGTAGTAACTCTTTTAAAGAAGATACTTTTTTATCGTATAATAAGATGTATGGAGCGTCTAATTCAACTTCCATTTTCTCTGGATTTGTAACAAAATATGGAGAAAGGTATCCTCTGTCAAATTGCATTCCTTCCACAACGTCAACATAAGTATCTGTTCCTTTAGCTTCTTCAACAGTAATTACTCCTTCTTTACCTACTTTAGCGAAAGCAGTAGCGATCAAATCACCAATAACTTCGTCATTGTTTGCAGAGATAGAAGCAATTTGTTTGATTTTATCAGAATCACTTCCAACTACTTTAGCTTGTTTCGCTAAGTCTGCAACGATAGCTTCAACTGCTTTATCGATACCACGTTTCAAGTCCATTGGATTGGCACCTGCAGCAACGTTTTTCAAACCTTCTTTTACGATAGCCTGAGCTAAAACAGTAGCCGTTGTAGTTCCGTCTCCTGCTAAATCATTGGTTTTAGAAGCAACTTCTTTAACCATTTGCGCGCCCATATTTTCTAATGGGTCTTTTAATTCGATTTCTTTTGCAACAGAAACACCGTCTTTAGTAACCGTTGGTCCACCAAATGATTTCCCGATAATTACGTTACGACCTTTAGGTCCTAAAGTTACTTTTACAGCATTTGCCAATGCATCAACACCACGTTTTAATCCGTCACGTGCTTCAATATCAAATTTTATATCTTTTGCCATTTTTTGTTTTTTGTTTAAAGTTTGAGTTGTTTCAAGTTACCGTAGTACTTCACTCTTACTATTTATTACTTACTTTTATTTTTAGATTATCGCAAGAATATCTTCTTCACGCATGATTAAATAATCAGTGCCTTCTAGTTTTAATTCTGTTCCGGCATATTTACCATAAAGAACAGTGTCACCAACTTTTACAGTCATAGTGTGATCTTTAGATCCGTTTCCAACTGCAACTACAGTACCTTTTTGTGGTTTCTCTTTGGCAGTATCTGGAATAAAGATTCCTGAAGCAGTTTTAGTTTCAGCTGCAACAGGCTCGATAAGTACGCGGTCAGAAAGCGGTTTAATATTTAAAGCCATAATTTTATTTATATTTAGGTTATACTTTTTAATGTTCAAAAACTTTCAGAAATTATGCCATGCTTCAAAAACTGACATTATTTCCTAAAAAAAATGCCAGCTTTGACAGGCTGGCATTTCAATTTTATATCAAAATTATTATTTTGTTGCAGGAGCTGCCGGAGCAGGAGTTTGTTGAGCCGGAGCAGCTGGTGTTTTGGCAGCAGGAGCTTCCGTTTTCTCAATAAGTTTAGAGTCAGTATCACTTAATGATCCTGTAAAGCTTAAGCTTGAAAGTAAAATTAAAGCAATTAAGATAGTAGCTAACGTCCAAGTACTTTTATCTAAAAAGTCTGTCGTTTTTTGTACTCCACCTAGCATTTGAGTCCCACTAATTGTAGAAGACAATCCGCCTCCTTTAGGATTCTGTACCATAATTACTACGATCAATAGAAAGCAAACTATTGTGATTAAAACTAAAAAAATTGAAAATGTGCTCATTGTTTAATTGTTATTGTTATTTTGTTGTAAAATCTTTATATCCGATATGCGGTCTGCAAAGAAACTAATTTTTTCTGGATATTTCAAAATTAATATTTCATATGCTTGGATTGCTTTTGTATATTTCTTTTGTTCCAAATAGACTCTGGCTAAAGTCTCTGTCATCAGGTATGGATTCTCTTCCTTATTGATGTCAAATTGAGTAGTGGTAGTGGCTACTACGGACTTGACCGGTGCGATTTTCGGATTTGTTTCGATAAATTTATCGATTAATTCCGCTTTTTTCTTTTTCTCGTCCTCTATTGTTTCTGTTTCTTCAATTGGAACAATAGTTTCAACAACAGGTTCAGGAGTCTTCTCAACTTCACTTACTGGTTCGGTATTTTCTTGTGGACCTTCACTAGTTCGGTCAATTGGTTCTGTTCTGGATAGTTGCAGCCATTCCTGAAAGGAATGTTTTTCGTTAACAGAAAAATCCAACGGTTTTCCGATTTCCAGATTTTCTTCCGCAATTTTTACGGTTTCCTGAGCTTCTGTTTCTTTTGACTTTTCCGTAATTACTACCTCTTCAAAAACAACGGTTGTGGCTTCTTTTAAAGAAATAAAGTCAGATTCCGCAATAGGTTCAACACGAACGTCTGGAATTGTTACCGTTTCTTCAGCAACAATTGAAGGCTCTTCCGGTGTAGAAGTTACAACAGGTTGTTCTTCTGTTTGTATTGGTTCTTCAATTACAGTAAGTATTTCTTCTTCTACAGGAACAGCAACTGGTTGTTCTGTGGCAGAAGGTATAACTTGTTCTTGAGTTTCTTCCTTTATATAGGTTGGAACAGTTTGTTCGTCTGTTTTTATCAATTCTTCAAAAACAACTTCGGTTTCTTCTTTTGCAGGTGTTAAAGGTTGCTCAATAACAATTGCGGCAGGCTGTTCTTCGGTTTTTATCAGTTCTTCAAAAATGACCTCCGGTTCTATTTTTATTGGAATAATAACAGGCTGTTCGATAACAGGTTGCTCTTCTGTTTTTACGGACTCTTCAAAAACAACAGTTGTGGCCTGTCTTATTGAAGTCAGTATAGATTGTTCGATTGGATCGATTCGAATCTCCGGAACTTTTTGGATTTCGGGTAAAACAATTTCACTTTCAAAAACAGTAATGTTTAAAAGATCCAACAGTTTTTGATCGTAATAGTCATTTTGAATGGATACAAAATTCTCAGAAGTAATAAAGTCAAATAATACAGAACGATCTGTAGTATGAGCAGCAGTAACCTTTAGAGCATAATTATACTTAAAACTATTCTGATCATAAAGTCCTTTTAATCGTAATGCCCTTGCACTTTGAAAATACGGAAATTCATTCAGAACATTGCCTAATCCCTCCGTTTGCTTTTCGGTAATAGCATCGGGTTTGTTTATTAGGTATGTATAATCAGTTACGTTCATTTCTTTTTGTTTAATCGTCGAATTGTTTATTTGTTTAATCGGGAAGGTTACTGTTACATCATTTTAATGAATAAGAGATGTAACGGTTAAACCAAAACTACCATTTTGCCAAGGATTCATTAAAAATATCCTGGGTAATTCTGTCGTAAATCTCTTTAATAGCAGAATTTAAAGTAGAACCTACCAATTGCTCTGTTCCCGGATAATCTTTGTAGAATTCAAATGTTCTTTCAAAATCATCCGCTTCCTTTTTTCTATTGGTAAATCGAACATTAATACGGATCGTTAAACGGTTTTGAGCCGCTTGTTGGTCGGCAGTTGCTGTCATTGGAGTAGTTCTGTAATCTACAATTTCTCCTTCATAAACCAAATCCCCGCCAGTACTGACTAAGTTTAGATTGGTTTGATTTTGAATTAAATCCTGTAAAGCCAAAGTAAAATCCCTGTCTATTCCCGGCTCAATCAGAGCAGCATTATTCTGGAAGAAGTTAACTTGGAACGTTTTGCCTTCAATTTGTCCTGTTCCTGTGAAATTGTAAACATTGCAACCACTTAATAAAAAGAGGCTGATTAGAGCTAAGAGAGAATATATTTTTTTCATAATAATAGTTAGAAATTCCAATTTTTTGAAATTCCAAATTCCAATTTTGGGCGAGGGCCGTTTTTGGAATTGTGAGTTTTCAATTTTTTTTCAAATATACCAATTTGGAATTTGGAATTTATTTTTTGGAATTTAGTTTTTATCTACAAGTCGAATTGTTTGATTTTTCGGTATAAAGTTCGTTCTGAGATACCTAGTTCATCAGCGGCAGCCTTACGTTTTCCTTTGTTTTTCTCTAATGACTTTTTGATCATTTCGATTTCTTTTTGTTCCAGACGTAAAATCTCTTCCTCTTCAATTGTTTCGGCATCGAGATAATTGTTGTCATCCTGCATGCGATAATTGTCTTCGCGGGCGGTAGGTGTCATGACAGCTGTTCTTGGTTCTTCTTCAAAATCAATTTCACTTTCATTTTCCTGTGAGCCGTATATTTTCTGAATTAAATTAGGATTGATATCCTGCACTTTTGAACTGCCGTTTTTCATTAATTCTAAAGTGAGCTTTTTCAAATCATTTAAATCACTTTTCATATCAAAAAGGACTTTATACAAAATGTCTCTTTCCGTACTAAAATCACTTTCTTTTTTCTTATCGCTGATTACCGAAGGTAAATTACTTCCTTCCGTAGGTAAATAAGATTGTAAAGTAGATAAGGTAATATCGCGATTGGTTTCTAAAACAGAAATTTGCTCGGCTACATTTCGTAACTGACGAATGTTTCCATTCCATCTGAATTTTTGCAGCAACTGAACGGCATCATCATCTAATTTCAAAGGTGGCATTTTGTATTTATGTGCAAAATCGGCCACGAATTTTCTAAATAATAAATGGATGTCTTCGTTTCTTTCACGCAAAGGCGGCAAGGTTATTTCAACCGTAGTCAGACGATAGTACAAATCCTCACGGAATTTTCCTTTTTCGATAGCATTGAACAAATTGACATTGGTTGCCGCAACGATTCTCACATTGGTTTTTTGAACTTGTGAAGATCCTACTTTTATAAACTCTCCATTTTCAAGTACACGGAGTAATCTAACCTGAGTGGTTAACGGTAATTCACCCACTTCATCGAGAAAAATTGTTCCGCCATCTGCCACTTCAAAATACCCTTCACGGGTGCTCGTCGCTCCCGTAAAAGCGCCTTTCTCATGGCCGAAAAGTTCACTGTCAATAGTTCCTTCCGGAATAGCTCCACAGTTTACGGCAATATATTTACCATGCTTTCTGTGCGAAAGCGAATGAATGATTCGTGGAATATTTTCTTTACCAACACCACTTTCTCCCGTTACCATTACGGAGATATCGGTAGGAGCAACCTGAATTGCTTTTTCAATAGCGCGGTTTAATTTTGGATCATTTCCAATAATTTCAAAACGTTGTTTTATTGCTTGAACGGTCTCCATATGTTTCTTTATCTTTTGCCACAGATTAAAATGATTAACACAGATTTTTTTAATATTTTATAAAATATATCTTTTGTACTGTAGAGATTTTGTTTGAAAATTAACAAGTAGCCCTACTTCAGATTGAGATATTTTGATGTAGTTTAAAATCTGAGCGATATGTTCATTTGAAAATTCTTTTACTGCTTTTATTTCTAATACAATATCGTTATTAATAATGAAATCTGCATAAAATTTATGAGGCAAAATTTTGCCTTTGTACTCAATTGAATATTCTTTTTCTCTTTCAAAAAGAACATTATTTTCTTTAAATTCTATTTCTAAAGCGTCTTTGTAAATTATTTCTAATAAGCCTGGTCCGAGATTTCGGTGTACTTCCATGCAAATACCAATAATTTTATAAGTTTCGCTTTCTCTGTAATGTTGCATAAATTTATTTGCCTAGTTAAAAAAGAAAGAAAAATACGACAAAAAATCATTTTAATCCTTTTAATCTGTGGCAAAAAAAATATTAATTCATACTACTCAATCCCACAGCTTCTCCTTTAAGAGTTCCGCTGGTGCAGCTTGTGATTTTTACATTCACAAAATCCCCAATTTTATAATTCTCTTTCGGGAAAACTACTGTGATACTTTGAGAGTTTCTGCCTGAGAATTCTTCTTTTGATTTTTTAGAAACCTTCTCGACTAAAACTTCTACCGTTTGACCGATAAACTCTTCAGAACGGAACCAGGCGTGTTTTTGTTGTAAATCAACAATCTCTTGCAATCTTCGGGCTTTGGTTTCTTCGAGAACATCATCCTCCATTTTTCTTCCTGCCAAAGTTCCGGGACGCTCTGAATACGAATACATATAACCAAAATTATACTTCACATATTCCATTAAACTCATCGTATCCTCGTGATCTTGTTCGGTTTCTGTTGGGAAACCGGCAATCATATCTTGTGAAATCGATGCATTGGGAACAATTGCTCTGATTTTATCAATCAAAGCCATGTATTCTTCACGCGAATGCAGACGATTCATTTCTTTTAGAATTCGGTTACTTCCGGATTGAACCGGTAAGTGAATGTGTTTACAGATATTCGGGTATTTTGCAATAACGTGCAAAATGCTTTCGTGCATATCCTGTGGATTTGAAGTCGAAAAGCGAATACGCATTTTAGGAAAACCAACGGCAACCATTTCAAGCAATTGATCAAAATCTACTGCTGTTGCTTTTTGCATTTCAGACGCATTTACGAAATCTTTTTTTAGACCCCCGCCATACCAAAGGTAACTGTCAACGTTTTGTCCTAAAAGCGTAATTTCTTTAAAGCCTTTACTCCATAAGTCTTGAATTTCCTGCATGATACTTTGCGGTTCACGGCTGCGCTCACGCCCACGGGTGAAAGGTACCACGCAAAACGTACACATATTATCGCAACCACGTGTGATCGAAACCAAAGCGGTGATTCCGTTACTCATTAAACGAACGGGTGAAATATCTCCGTAAGTTTCCTCTTTCGATAAAATTACATTGATAGCGTCACGACCTTCTTCAACTTCTGCCAATAGATTTGGTAAATCTTTATAAGCATCCGGACCAACAACAAGATCGACTATTTTTTCTTCTTCCAAAAACTGACTTTTCAAACGTTCGGCCATACAGCCCAAAACGCCCACTTTCATTTTTGGATTAATTCGTTTTACAGCATTATACTTCTCCAGACGTTTGCGAATCGTTTGTTCGGCTTTGTCTCTGATAGAACAGGTGTTTACTAAAACCAGATCGGCTTCTTCTAAAACCGAAGTGGTGTTATATCCGCCTTGGGATAAAATGGAAGCTACGACTTCACTGTCCGAAAAATTCATCGCACAACCGTAACTCTCTATAAAAAGTTTTTTTGTATTCTCAGGTTTATTTTCTAAAACAAGACTTTCGCCCTGTTTGCTTTCTTCAATAATCTTTTCCATAAGGCACTTTCAGAAGTGAATTTTAATAAGGTGGCAAAGGTACAATTATTTGAATGATTATGACAAGATGTCAGATGAAGATTTAACATTGTTTTGATGCTTTTTTTGAGTTTTAAAAAGCTGTTTCAAGGGCACTATAGATCGCATTATTTTGAATTGCCTCCTGCCTTTGCTGGGAGAGTATGGTTTGATTTAAGAATTTAATGACTTTAGTCAAAATAAGCGCCAGTTTGGTTAAAGCTCAATGTTATTAAGGTAAGAGATTTTTTCACGCAGATTCTGCGGATTCTGCGGATTTTTTTAATTCCATTCCACTAAAACCTGCGTGAGACTTTGTTTTTGACAATCCTTAACTTAATGACATTGAGCTAAAGTAGGGGTAGATTCAAAATGATACTTTTGCAAATCTTTTAATTTTTGCTGGAGATTTATCTCATTTTAATTCTGAAAATAAGGTGTAATCTTTTTAATATTAGGGATAAGAGAACTAATGACCTGAATGGACTAATTTAAAATTCCGAATAAGAATGCGGCCAAAGAAGCACCCAAAAGTGGTCCTGCAATGGGAATCCAGGCATAACTCCAATCGCTACTTCCTTTGAAGGGAAGGAGGCTGTGTACAATTCGAGGGCCTAAATCACGAGCCGGATTGATGGCATAACCCGTAGTTCCTCCTAAGGACAGGCCGATGCCCCAAACTAAAAAAGCAACAGGAATCGCACCTGCTGAACCTAATCCTATTTTTGCAGAAGGATCACTGGCTAGTGAAATGCTGGGATCGGAAAAATAAAAGATCACAAAGACCAGTACAAAAGTGCCGATTATTTCACTGATAAGATTAGAAAAAGGATTTCTGATTGCGGGACTGGTGCTGAAACAAGCCAATTTTGCCCCCTCATCTTCTGTGGCGGCAAAATGATCTTTATGAAATAGCCAGACTAAGAATGCTCCTGCCATTGCGCCAATTAGCTGAGCGATAATATAGGAAGGCACTAATGCCCATGAAAATTTTCCTGCTATGGCCAAACCAACTGTTACGGCAGGATTTAAGTGCGCGCCACTCACCGGACCTGCAACTTGAACGCCTACGAAAACAGCCAAAGCCCAAGCTGTGGTAATAACAATCCATCCTGAATTGTTGCCTTTGGTGTCTTTTAAAACTACGTTTGCTACCACACCGTTTCCTAGTAGTATAAGAAGCATGGTACCTATTATTTCTGCTGTAAATGGGGTCATTTTTGTGTTTTTTGAGGTTGGTTAGATTAATCTTCAATCCATTTAGTTGTGCGTCCAACGGCTTTGTTCCAGTTGTGTACGAGTTGGTCTACTTCTGTTTTTGGCATTTCGGGAGAAAAGACTCTGTCAACCGACCATTGTTTTTGTAATTCGTCTACACTTTTCCAATACCCTACGGCTAATCCGGCCAGATAGGCGGCGCCCAGTGCTGTTGTTTCGAGTGTTTTTGGGCGTATTACTTTAAAACCAAATAAATCAGATTGGAATTGCATCATTAGATTGTTGACAACAGCTCCGCCATCGACTCTTAATTCTATTCCTGCATTTCCCGAGTCCGCTTCCATTGATTTTGCTAAATCATATACCTGATAAGCTATCCCTTCTAAAGTGGCACGTGCTATATGTGCGCTCGTTGTTCCTCTGGTAATACCCAAGATAGCTCCTCTCGCATATTGATCCCAATGCGGAGCACCTAATCCTGTCAGGGCAGGGACAAAATAAACACCGCCATTGTCCGGAACACTTGCCGCTAAGGCTTCGATTTCGTCTGATGAGTTAATCATTTTTGCACCGTCGCGCAGCCATTGTACGGCCGCTCCGCCTACAAAAACACTTCCTTCCAGCGCATAAGTTGTTTTGCCGTTTATCTTCCAGGCGATGGTGGTTAAGAGATTGTTCTTAGAATAAACAGGTTTGTCTCCGGTATTCATTAGCATAAAACAACCGGTGCCGTAAGTATTTTTCATCATTCCGGGTTCGGTGCACAATTGTCCAAAAAGGGCTGCCTGCTGATCTCCGGCTACACCCGAAATCGGAATTTTTGAGGAAAATAACGTGGTGCTGGTTTCGCCATATATTTCGCTACTTTGTTTTACTTCGGGCAACATGGCTCTTGGAATGTCAAATAATTCGAGTAATTCGTCATCCCATTCTAAGGTATGAATGTTTAGCAATAAGGTTCTGCTCGCATTAGAAACATCGGTCATGAACATTTTGCCTCGCGTTAGTTTCCAAATGAGCCAGGTGTCTACAGTTCCAAAACACAGTTTTCCCTGTTCGGCTTTTTCACGTGCGCCTTCAACATGGTCTAAAATCCATTTTAATTTGGTTCCGGAAAAGTAGGCATCCAGTATCAGTCCTGTTTTTTCCTGAATCATATCGGAATGCCCTTTTGCTTTTAATTCATCACAATACTTGGCTGTTCGGCGATCTTGCCAAACAATGGCATTGTACAAGGGTTCGCTGGTTTCTCTGTCCCAGACAATGGTGGTTTCGCGTTGGTTCGTGATTCCAATTGCCGCGATTTCTCTTCCCGAAATTCCCACTTTTGCAATCACTTCGGCTGCAACACTAATTTGGGAAGACCAGATTTCGTTTGGATCGTGTTCTACCCATCCCGGTTTTGGGAAAATCTGTTCGTAAGGTTTTTGAGAAATGCTCACAATTTCGCCATCATGATTAAACACGATGGCTCTCGAGGAAGTGGTTCCCTGATCCAATGTTAAGATTAATTTATTTTGCATAATGGGCGGTATGTGGTTAGGTTTGTTTTTCGTGAAAATCGGATAATAAAAATCCGTTGGCAAGATGTTTGAACTCGGCTATTTGTCTTTGAATCCATTTTTCATCATGACCGAGTTCTTTCGCCAGTAACTGCGCTACTTTTTCGCAGCAGCTAATGGCCGCCCGTGCGTCTAAAAATAACAAACGAACTCTTCTTGCTAGTACATCATCTATCGTTCGGGCCATTTCATAGCGAATTGACCAGGCAACTTCTGCCATCGTATAGTCGTAATACGGATGTAGTTTTTCTTTTAATTCGGGTTCCGTGTTGTGTAATTCTGCTATTTTAGGAATATCAGTTCCATATATATACAAATGATTTGCTCGTGCTGCGGAATCCGTTTTTATATTTCCGTGAATGGAGAGCTGTTCTGTTTTACATTTCTTTTTAGGTAGACGATGTACTGCAATGGCTTTGTCTATAATGTCTTCGGCAATTCTTCTGTAGGTGGTCCATTTCCCGCCCGTTATGGTAATTAATCCGGTTTCGGAAACAATGATTTTGTGACTTCTGGATACTTCTTTGGTACTTTTTCCTTCTTCTTTTGGTGCGGCCAAGGGTCTTAATCCGGCAAAAACAGACAGCACATCGGCACGTGTCGGTTTTTTTGTTAAAAAGCGTTGGGCGGTTTCTAGAATGAATTCGATTTCTGCTTCGAGTGCAATAGGTTCGAGGCTGTGTTTTTTAATTAAAGTATCAGTCGTTCCTATTACTATTTTGTTGTGCCAGGGCACCGCAAACAAAACTCTTCCGTCGCTTGTTTTTGGAATCATCAAGGCCTGATCACCCGGTAAAAAGGAACTATCGAAGACCAAATGAATGCCTTGACTTGGAACAATGTATTTTTTATACACCGTGTCGTTTAGTTTCATTATCGCGTTGGTGAAAACGCCCGTCGCGTTGATGACGGCCTTTCCTTTTATATCGTATTTAATACCAGTTTCATGATCAATCGCCTGTACACCTGTTACCTGATTGTGATCGTCTTTTAAAAGATTGACGACTTTGAAATAATTAAGAAGACAAGCGCCTTCTTCTACTGCAGTTTGTGCAATGTTTATGGCGAGACGGGAATCATCAAATTGGCCGTCTTGATAAACAACGCCGCTTGTTAGGTTTTTTGGTTCTACGGTAGGGAGTAGTGCTAAGGTTTTTTCTTTTGAAATGTATTTCGATCGTCCCAAGCTTAGTCTTCCCGCCAGCAAATCATAAACCGTAAGGCCGATGGTGTAGAAATAACCGCCCCACCAGTTGTAATTGGGGATCACAAAGGATTGATTTTTGACTAAATGACCTGCGTTTTGCGCCAGTAGCCCCCTTTCTTTTAAAGCTTCCTGTACTAAAGGGATGTTTCCCTGCTCCAGATAACGAACGCCGCCATGAACTAATTTAGTGCTTCTGCTGGAAGTACCTTTTGCAAAATCTACTGCTTCAACCAAAACGGTTTTGTATCCTCTGCTTGCGGCATCAAGGGCAGTCCCGAGTCCGCTTGCACCACCTCCAATCACTATAACATCCCATTCCTGAGTTTGTTTTAGTTTTGTTAGCTGTTCTGTTCGTTTCATCCTATGCTTTTTTTAGTTTGATTTTATTTTGAATACCAAATATAACGAAACCAAATGAAGCGGAAGTGAATAGAGAGCAGATATGATTGCTGTTAAAATGGAGCAGAGAATTGTATCTGTTTTGATGTAACTTATGCGATTTTGAGTGTTAAAAATCATCTATTTTTGGAGTATAACCCCTTAAAAGTTATACCTATATATGTAATCGCGATGTTTACAGATAAATCTGTAATTTTTGGAAACATATTATTAAAATACTTCAAAAATGAATAAGCAAGGTTAATATTTAAAAAAAATAGATACTTTTGTTGCAGAAAAATAGAGCAATGGCAAAGAATTTAGTAATAGTGGAATCACCTGCAAAGGCGAAAACGATAGAGAAATTTCTAGGAAGTGATTTTCAGGTAGAGTCAAGTTATGGACATATAGCCGACTTACCATCAAAGGAAATAGGGGTAGATGTAGAAAATGGATTTAAACCTAAATATGAAGTTTCTTCTGATAAAAAAGCTTTAGTAAGTAAACTGAAAACACTATCTAAAAATGCCGAAATGGTTTGGTTGGCGAGTGATGAGGACCGCGAAGGGGAAGCTATTTCATGGCATCTTGCGGAAGAACTAAAACTGGATACCAAAAAGACAAAGCGAATTGTTTTTCATGAGATTACCAAAAGTGCAATTCTTAAAGCAATTGACAATCCAAGAGAAATTGATTATAATTTGGTTAATGCTCAACAAGCGCGTCGTGTTTTAGACCGTTTAGTGGGGTATGAATTATCACCGGTTTTATGGAGAAAGATTAAAGGTGGTTTGTCTGCCGGTCGTGTACAGTCCGTTTCTGTTCGTTTGATCGTAGAGAGAGAACGTGAGATTCAGAATTTTAGCGCTGTAGCAAGTTATTCTGTAGTAGCAGAATTTGTTAACGAAGCCGGAAAAACATTCAAAGCAAAACTGCCAAAAAACTTCAATACAAAAAAAGAAGCCGAAGATTTCTTAAAACAAAATGTCGGTTCTATATATAAGGTAGCAGATTTAGAAACTAAACCTACCAAAAAATCTCCAACAGCACCTTTTACAACGTCGACTTTACAACAAGAAGCGGCCAGAAAGTTGTATTTACCGGTTGGTATTACCATGCAATTAGCACAACGTTTATACGAAGCGGGACTTATTACCTATATGAGAACCGATAGTGTGAATCTTTCTAAAGATGCGATGGATGCCGCCGAAGCTGAAATCATCAAATCATACGGAAAAGAATTCTCTAAGCCACGTACTTTTGCCAATAAAAGCAAAGGAGCGCAAGAGGCACACGAGGCGATTCGTCCGACAGATATGTCACGTCACACCGTAAATATTGATCGTGATCAGGCACGTTTGTACGATTTGATCTGGAAAAGAACATTAGCGTCTCAAATGAGTGATGCACAATTAGAAAGAACAAACGTAAAAATTGAAGCCAACAATCACGGCGAAATTTTTACAGCTTCAGGAGAAGTTTTACTTTTTGAAGGTTTCTTAAAAGTATACTTAGAAGGACATGATGATGATGAGGAAGAGCAGGAAGGAATGCTTCCGGCATTAAAAGTAAACGAGAAATTAGCAAACAATTATATTACCGCTACCGAAAGATATTCAAGACCACCGGCACGTTATACAGAGGCTTCGTTGGTTAAGAAATTAGAGGAATTAGGAATAGGGCGTCCGTCTACGTATGCACCAACTATTTCGACGATCATCAACAGAAATTATGTTGAAAAAGGAACTCTTGAAGGTCAGGAACGTAATTATACCCAACTTACTTTACAAAACAGTAAGGTTGGTGAAAAGTTGTTAAAAGAAAATACAGGTTCTGATAAAGGGAAATTAGTTCCTACAGATATCGGAACTATCGTAACAGACTTCCTGGTTAAGAATTTTGGAAACATCCTTGATTATAATTTTACCGCAAAAGTAGAGCAGGATTTTGATGAGATTGCCGAAGGAAATATTGACTGGGCTGTCATGATGAAGGAGTTCTACGATAAATTCCATCCGAATGTAAAAGAAGTGGAAGCGAATGCGGAACGTGAAAGCGGAGAAAGAATTTTAGGAAAAGATGCAGACGGAAGACAGGTTTCTGTTCGTTTAGGAAAATTTGGACCAATGGCTCAAATTGGAGAAGCGGATGATGAAGATAAAAAATTCGCCAGTTTGATGTCGGATCAGAATATTGGAAACATCACTTTAGAAGATGCTCTTAATCTGTTTCTATTACCTAAAAGTTTAGGAGAATATAAAGGAGAAGAAGTAGAGGTAAGTAATGGTCGTTATGGGCCTTATGTACGTCACGGAAGTGTTTTTATCTCTTTGCCAAGAGGAGAAGATCCATTAGGTGTTTCGAAAGACAGAGCACAGGAACTAATTGATGAAAAAGCACTTGCTGATGCACCAATTGCAGTTTACAAAGCAGAACCGGTTCAGAAAGGTGTGGGGCGTTTTGGTCCTTTCATTAAATGGAATGGTCTTTTTATAAACGTAAGTAAAAAATACAACTTTGATAATTTATCACAAACAGATGTTGAAGAACTGATTGAAGATAAATTACAGAAAAATATAGATAAAGTCCTTCACAATTGGGAGGATGAAGGGATTTTAGTTGAAAAAGCACGTTGGGGCCGTTCGGTGATAACAAAAGGTAAGATTAAAATTGAACTAAGCAAAGAGGTTGATGCTACAAAGCTGACATTGGCTGAGGTTCAGGAAATGATCGCCAAAAAAACACCGGCAAAGAAGACACCGGCAAAAAAAGCAACAACAACTAAAAAAGCTCCAGCTAAAAAACCAGCTGCTAAAAAGAAATAAAAAATGGAATTTGATTTTCTAGAACCGGTTAATGACGGAATTTTAAAATTCATTAGTTCATTGTCTTCTCAGGAATTAGGCAGTAAGGTTGTTTTTCATACTCAGGATCAGTTTCCCGATATTAGTAAAGTCACTATTGCGATTATTGGTGTTTTAGAAGATCGACGTAATAGTGGTGTTGTTAATGAGGTAAATCTGACAGCGGTTCGAAAGAAATTTTATGGTATGTTTCCCGGTAATTGGGATGCTTCGATAGCAGATTTAGGAGATATCCTTGCAGGAGATTCTGTAGAGGATACGTACTTCGCACTTAAAAAAGTTACATCAGCTTTAATTAAGAATAAAGTGATTCCGATAGTTTTAGGAGGTTCACAGGATTTGACGTATGCTTTGTATCGTGCTTATGACGATTTGGAGCAAATGGTGAACATGGTTTCGGTAGATAATAAATTTGATTTTGGTAAAGACGATGAAGCGGTTTCTGCGAATTCTTATTTAACAAAAATTATTATTGACGAACCGAATAATCTCTTTAATTATTGTAATATTGGATTTCAGACGTATTACAATTCTCAAGAAGAAATTGATTTAATTGAAAAGCTGTTTTTTGACGCTTACCGTTTAGGTGAGATTTCGAATAAAATCGCTTTGGCTGAACCTGTTTTCAGAGATGCTGATTTAGTTAGTATTGATTTAAATTCGGTAAAGTCATCGGCTTCGGGGAATATGGTTTCTTTTGAACCGAATGGTTTTAATGGAAAAGAGATTTGTGCCTTGGCGAGGTATGCCGGAATTAGCGATAAAGTTTCGTCTTTTGGGGTTTTTAATCACAATAGTACTGTACCGGAAGCGGCAATTATTGGCCAGATCGTTTGGTATTTTATAGAGGGATATCACTACCGATCCAAAGAATACCCATTTGGAAGCAGAGCGAATTATTTAAAGTATATTGTTCCTTTAGAAGAGGAAGAATTGATATTTTATAAAAGTGACAAAACCGATCGTTGGTGGATTGAAATTCCGTACGAATCAAACGGCCACAATAAATTAAAAAGAAATACGTTATTACCCTGTTCTTACGATGAATATTTGCTTGCTTGCAATCAGGAATTACCGGAAAGATGGTGGAAAGCGCAGCGAAAAAACGCTTTGTAGACGGAAATTTTAGCGAAAATCAGGACTTTTTAAAGTTGTGAGAAAAAAGTTAAGAAACATTAGTAGGAAAAGATTTATATAGTATAAAAAATAACGTTTTACGTCGATTTTTTGCGTTAGTTTATCGATAAAATATTTTTTTTTTATTTTATTTAACATTATTTTTGAACGGTGAAATAAATTTCGTGACTAGTATTGTTTTTTAGCTAAATAATAAATACGTTTACGGACTTATAATAATGAATAGATAATCCCAAATTTATATGAAGAAGTTTATTGCATTTGCAACAATATTAACCCTAGTTGTCGGCTGTGGAAAATCAGGTGATAAAGGTGAGTTAGTTGGTGTTACAGGAGGAAAATGGCATCCTGAAAAACCTTATGGAATGACATTGGTTCCAGGTGGGTCTTTTATTATGGGTAAATCAGATGCTGATTTGGCTAATGTAGAGGACGCTCCAACTAAAACAGTGACAGTTCGTTCGTTTTATATGGACGAAACTGAAATTACCAACAGTGAGTACCGTCAATTTGTGGAGTGGGTAAAAGACTCTACAATGAGAGTTCGTTTGGCTATTTTAGCTGACGAAACAGGTCAAAAAGGAGCAGGAGATGGTAAAGGTAAAAAAGCAGGTAGTATTGCTGATTATGCATTTAACGATTCTGATCCTGAAAAAATGACAGCTTACGATAAGTATATGTATGATAATTACTACAGCGTAGGAACGAAAGATGATCCGTATGCAGGTAGAAAATTGAATAAAAAAGTTAAGTTAATTAAAGATACTAAAGCGTATCCGGATGAGTATTACACTGAAGTAATGGACTCTATGTATTTGCCTATCGAAGAGTCTTACAATGGTTTAAGAACAATTGATGTAAATAAATTGAAATTCCGTTATTCTTGGATGGATATTCAGGCTGCAGCAAAAGCTAAAGTAGGTAAAAGAAAAGATTTCGTTAAAACAGAACAAGTAAGTGTTTACCCTGATACTACGGTTTGGATTAAAGATTTCGCTTACTCTTATAATGAGCCAATGCACAATGACTATTTCTGGCACAAAGCTTATGGAGACTATCCTGTAGTTGGTGTTACTTGGAAACAAGCAAAAGCATTCTGTGCTTGGAGAACTTTGAACAAAAACAGTTATATTAAATCTAAGAAAAAAGGACGTGACTTAGTAAATGCTTTCAGATTGCCAACAGAGGCAGAATGGGAGTATGCTGCAAGAGGAGGTCTGGAATCTGCGACATACCCTTGGGGAGGTCCTTATACGAAAAGTGACAGAGGTTGCTTCTTGGCAAACTTCAAACCAAGCAGAGGAGATTACGCAGCTGATGAGGCTTTGTATACTGTTGAAGCTAAATCTTACGACGTAAATGGTTACGGATTGTACAATATGGCAGGAAACGTTTCAGAGTGGACAGATTCAGCTTACAATCCAAATGCATACGAATATGTTTCAACAATGAACCCTAACGTTATTGATGGAAACAATCAAAGAAAAGTAGTTCGCGGTGGATCATGGAAAGATGTTGCTTACTTCCTACAAGTAAGTACTCGTGACCACGAATACGCAGATTCAGCTAGAAGTTATATTGGTTTCCGTACCGTTCAGGATTATATGGGTACTCAGGTAACTGGCAAAAAGAAGTAATTTCATAAATTAAATATCCAAATCAAATCTATTTCAAATTAAAACCTAAAAAAAAGTATTATGGCATTATTAAGTAAAAAAGCAATGAATTTCGCTTATGGTATGGGAGCGGCAGTAGTAATCGTTGGAGCATTATTCAAAATTACTCACTTTGAGATTGGACCATTAACAGGAACATTGATGTTATCAATCGGATTGTTAACTGAGGCGTTAATCTTTGCACTTTCTGCTTTCGAACCTGTTGACGAAGAGTTGGACTGGACTCTTGTTTACCCTGAATTAGCTAATGGACAAGCTAGAAAAAAAGCGGATAAAGTTGAAACTCCTTCTGATGCCCAAGGATTGTTGTCTCAAAAGTTAGACGTTATGTTGAAAGAAGCTAAAATTGACGGTGAATTAATGTCAAGTTTAGGAAACAGTATTAAAAATTTCGAATCAGCTGCTAAAGGAATTGCTCCTACTGTAGATTCTATCGCTTCTACTAAAAAATACAGCGAAGAATTGTCTATGGCTGCTGCACAAATGGAATCATTAAACAGCTTATACAAAGTACAATTAGAAAGCGCTGCAAGAAATGCAGATGCTAATAAAGAAATTGCTGACAATGCCTCTAAATTAAAAGAACAAATGCAATCAATGACTGCAAACATTGCTTCTTTAAACAATGTTTACGGTGGTATGCTTTCTGCAATGAGTAACAAAGGATAATTAGTTTTTAACTACTATATTAAAATTATTAATAAGAACTAATTAGAAAAAAATGGCAGGAGGAAAATTAACCCCTAGACAGAAGATGATTAACCTGATGTACTTGGTTTTCATCGCAATGTTGGCAATGAACGTGTCGAAAGAAGTAATATCAGGTTTTGGTTTATTTAACGAAAAATTCGAAGCTTCTAACACTACAGCAACTACAAATAATACCTCTCTATTAACAGCCTTAGATCAAAAAGCGGCTGAAGCAAAAGGAGAATTTGCTATCGCTGCAGTAACAGCTCACAAAATTGAAGCAGTTTCAAAAGATTTTTACGCTTACATCGGAACTTTAAAAGCACAATCTATCAAAGGATTTGAAGCAGATAAAGAAACTGGTAAATTACCTTACGAGTCTATGGACAGAGGAGATAATATCGACGACTGGTTTACAGGAGACGGTTATACTGCTAAAGGGAATGAGATTATCGCTAGAATTCAAAAATACAAAGCAGACATTAAAGCTGCTTTAGGATCAGATAAAAAATACGCTAACATTATTTCAGAGATCGATCAAAAATTTGATGTATCTGATGTTAAAAACAAAGACGGTATAAAAGAAAAATACTTAGCTTATCATTTTAAAGGTTTCCCTGCAATTGCATCAGCTGCTAAACTTTCAGCTTGGCAAAATGATGTTACTAAATTGGAAACTGATGTTTACAACAGTGCTTTAGGTAAAGCTGCGGTTGCTGCTGCATCTTATAGCAATTATCAAGCAATTGTTGTTTTAGACAAAAATGCTTACTTCCAAGGAGAAAAAGTTACAGGTAAGGTAGTTTTAGGTCGTTATGACGAAAACACTAAACCAACTTCATTCCAAGGTCCTGGACAAATCGTTAACGGACAAGCGGTTATTTCATTAACTGCCGGAGGTGTTGGAGAGCAAGATATTAATGGTCAATTTACTTTCTTGGAAGACGGAAAAAACATTCCTCTTAAATTTGCTGGGAAGTATGTTGTAGTACCAAGACCAAACGCTGCTACTATTTCTGCAGATAAAATGAATGTAGTTTATAGAGGAGTGGTTAACCCAATTTCTGTATCATTCGCTGGTGTTGATGCAAACAAAATTGTTGCAAGTGCTCCTGGATTAGTTTCTGCAGGTAAACCAGGTAAATATAACATGAGCCCGGGACAAGGTACTGAAGCTACAATTTCTGTAACTGGAACATTGCCAAACGGTGATAAAGTAACAGACAAGAAAACATTCAGAATTAAAGGTATTCCTGGACCAACAGGAACAATTAGAGGTGAGATGGGTGTTGTTAAAGGACCTAAATCTAACTTAGAAATTGCTACTATTGGTGCTAAATTACTTGATTTTGATTTTGAAGTTGGTTTAGATGTTGTTGGATTTAATTTAAAAGTTACTGGACAACCTACAGTTGTAGTTAGCGGTAACAGATTAAATGCACAATGCAAACAAATTCTTTCAAGAGCAGGTAAAGGAGATCAAGTTACTATTTCTGAAATTAAAACTAAACTTGTTGGAGCTGGTAGTTATTTATTACCAAGAACTGCTCCGGTAATTTACGAAATACAATAATAAAGTAGGTAAAACTACGTTCAATATCTTATAATGGTATCATGATGAAAGTAAGAATTTTTTTAATAGCTATTGTTTCTATCGCTGGAGGTTTTGCTTCTAATGCGCAATCGAATTTGCTTAATGCAAAAACACCGGATCAGATAGGACTTAAAACTCCTGCGCAGCTTATCTCCGATAATGATAAACCATTAGCTTATGGTTATGTTGATGACAGAGATGTATTGATGGGGAAAACTACTTGGGAAATCATTGATTTAAATGAAAAAATTAACTTTCCATTATACTTTCCGGTAGATACGGCTAATATTGGCCCTGACAGACGTTCTCTTTATGACGCTTTGACTAAAGCTATGAAAAATGGCAAAATAACTGAAGTGTATTCAGATAGCTATTTTAATACTAAAAAATCTCTGAAAGACATCCAAGGATCATTATCACGTATCGATACAACTGATGCAGGTAGAGAGTTAATTAACCAATACCCTGATGACTACAAAACTCACGTTGTGAAGAAAAAAGTAGTTACCGGTACAGGTAAAAAGAAAGTAGTAACTTATGTTGACGAAACTGTAGGTGCTACCAGAACCGTTCCTGCTGAATATATTTTGAAGCAAGATCTTACCTCTGCTGATGTTACACAGTACAAAATAAAAGGATACTGGTATTTCGACAAACGTCAAAGTGAATTGAAATATCGTTTATTGGGTATTTGCCCGGTAACTCCTGACGTTTATACTATGAACAGTGATGAGAAGGATTATATCGAGTTGTTTTGGATTTTCTATCCAAACTCAAGAGAAGCATTGCACGAAGCAAAAGCTTTTAATGACAATAACTCAGCGCTTCCGATTTCATTCGATCAGATTTTAAACTCAAGACGTTTTAACGCTATTTTGTACAAAGAAGAAAACTTGTACGGAGATCGTGAGATCAAAGAATACATGAAAGACAATGCACAGAATCAGTTGTTAGAATCTGAAAGAGTAAAAGAGAAGATTCGTAACTTCGAACAAGATATGTGGAACTACTAAGTTTCTGAAATTAAATTATATGAAAAACTCTTACTGCCTCGGTAGTAAGAGTTTTTTTTTGGTCGTATCTGAGGTGCTTTCAGGTGTAAATACGTGGTTTTCAATAAGGTGTGGAGTATTGTCGTTATTTTTTTGTAATTTTAATAAATGTGTCGAGAATATTCAGGGTTCAAGTCTTGAAGTTGTGAAGCAGTAAAATTGGATGTAATAATTTAGTTTGTTTTGAAAATATAGGCAGCGTTTGTTCTTTCGACGAAGAAGAAATCTCCACAAGTGGCTCTGTAAAAACGAGCTTAGTAAACAAAGATTTTTCCTTTTTTGAAATTGACAGCATTGCGGAAAATGAGGCTTGATGCATATTCAGTGAGTGTACGGAGTTACGTTTAATATCTTATAGTATTTATCATGATGAAGATTAGATTTTTCTTAGTAACAATTGTTTTTATTGCAGGAAGTTTTGCTTCAAACTCACAATCCAATTTGCTTAATGCGAAAACGGCGAATCAAATTGGACTTAAGACTCCCGCTCAGCGTATATCAGATAATGATAAACCTCTGGCTTATGGTTATGTTGACGACAGAGATGTATTATTGGGTAAGACCGTCTGGGAGATCATTGATCTGAATGAAAAAATTAACTTCCCATTATACTTTCCGGTTGATACCGCCAATATTGGCTCGGAGAGACGTTCGTTATATGATGTTTTGACAAAAGCGATGCGGAACGGTAAAATAACCGAAGTTTATGCGGATAGTTATTTCAATACTAAAAAATCGTTGAAAGACATTCAGGGATCATTATCCCGTGTTGATACAACGGACGCAGGAAGAGAGTTAATTAATCAATATCCGGACGATTACAGGACACGTGTTGTAAAGAAAAAAGTGGTGACCGGTACCGGTAAGAAGAAAAGCGTGACGTATGTTGATCAAACCGTTCCGGCTTCGAGAACTGTTCCTGCCGAATATATTTTGAAACAAGACCTTACTGCTGCTGATGTGACACAATATAAAATAAAAGGGTATTGGTATTTTGACAAACGTCAGAGTGAATTGAAATACCGTTTACTGGGTATTTGCCCTGTAACTCCCGATGTGTATACGATGAATAGTGATGAAAAGGACTATATTGAATTGTTTTGGGTTTTCTTTCCCAATGCGCGCGAGGTGTTACATGAAGGGAAGGCTTTTAATGATAAAAATTCGGCACTTCCTATTTCGTTCGATCAGCTTTTAAATTCGCGGCGTTTTAATGCTGTTATCTACAAAGAAGAAAACGTTTATGGGGATCGTGAAATAAAAGATTATATGAAAAACAATGCCGACTATCAATTGTGGGAGGCTGAAAGGGTTAAGGAAAAGATTCGCGACCTCGAACAAGATATGTGGACCTACTAGGCTCGTAAAATTAAATTATAAGAAAAACTCTTAGTACCTTTGTAGTAAGAGTTTTTTTTATTTTACCATTATTGAATATGATTGATTATCTCATTATCGGATCAGGATTAGCCGGAATTTCGTTTGCTGAACGAGCGCTTCAAAACCATAAAACTATTTTAGTAATTGATGATAAATCTCAAATATCATCAAGAGTGGCGGGAGGTTTATACAATCCCGTTATTCTAAAGCGATTTAGTGAAGTCTGGAAAGCACAGGAACAATTAGATTTGATGGATGAATTCTACAGTCAGGTGGAAGCTAAATTGGAAACTAAATTTAATTTTAGGCTTCCTATTCTCAGAAAATTCTTTTCTATTGAAGAGCAGAACAATTGGTTTTCAGCCTCTGATAAGCCACTGTTGGCTAATTTCCTTTCTACAAAGTTGATTTTTAAGAAATATACAGGAATCGATTCGCCTTTTGATTATGGTGAAGTATTACACACAGGTTATGTCGATACAGGACTTTTGTTGGATAAATATCAGGCGTATTTGATTCAGAATAAGTTGTTGCAACGGGAATCATTTGACTATTCTAAATTAATTGTTGGAGAAGATTTTGTAACCTACAAAGGGATTGAAGCCCGAAATGTAATCTTCGCAGAAGGTTTTGGTCTGCACGCCAATCCATTTTTTCAGGATTTACCGCTTGATGGCACAAAAGGGGAGTTGTTTATTATAAAAGCACCTGATCTTGATTTGGATGTTATTGTGAATACCAGCGTCTTTATTTTGCCTCTGGGAGATGATTTATACAAAGTGGGTGCTACTTACAATTGGCAGGACAAAACCGCTACTCCAACAGCAGAAGGAAGAGCGGAGTTAACAGAGCGTATTCAAGAGATCATCAATTGTGATTTCGAGATTGTATCGCATTTTGGTGGAGTAAGGCCAACGGTAAAAGATCGAAGACCTATTATTGGTACACATAACCTACATCAACGATTACACCTCTTAAATGGACTGGGAACACGTGGTGTAATGCTCGGACCGGCGATGGCAAAAGATTTGTTTGCTTATATTGAAGACAAAACGCCTTTGGATCCGGTGATTGATATTTACCGTTTTTATAAGAAAAGAAAATAAGTAGTTTATTGTTTTTTTGCTTTTGGATCTGCTTTTGCATCGTAAGAGACAAACATATTGATGTAGATGTTTCTTGAAAGGCGCAAAACAAAAGGGAATAACACTACTAAAGTAACAATAATAGCCAGAAAAGATTGCTCAATAGTACTCTCAAAAAACACGAATGAAACAATAAAAGCGGCAATTCCCACTGCAACATTTAATCCGTAGCTCACATACATTGCACCGTAGAAAAAGGAAGGTTCAATTTGATATTTTAATCCGCAATGGCTGCAGTTCTCATTCATTTTGAGAACTTTAGTCAAATGAAGCGGATTTTGGTCTGCATACATGCTTTCATTTTGACATTTTGGACAACTTCCTGTTAAAATACTATTTATTTTAGATCCTTTTTTGAACATTTATATGGGGCGTATTTATGAAATAGTGTGGACTTGATTTAAAATTTCAATAATTCGTACTGAACGATCGTCTTTTTTTGATTGCTTCGAATTCAATGTAAATATAGTGATAAAGTTTGTCTTTTTTATGGAATTGGGAATCTCGTTTGTTTGTATTTTGAGTCATTTTCGCTAGTGCTTTGGGGCTGAATAGGTTTGCCGGAGAATATTCAGAATAGTGTTGTTTTCTATGATTTTTGTTGATTTTGTTGATAAATATTTCTCTTTTTACGTACTCCCACATTTTTCATGAGGGGCTTTTTTGTATCATTGTATAGTTTAAGAAATTCTAATTAAAATATCGTAATGGCTATAAATTTACAAAAAGGGCAAAAAATTGATATTGGCTTGTTTAAGATTACAATTGGGTTAGGATGGGATCCAAATGAAGGAACGGGACATGATTTTGACTTAGATGCTTCAGCGATTATGATTAATGCTAACCGCAAGCTTTTAGGAGAAAATTATTTTGTCTTTTACAATAATCTGAACTCTCCCGATGGAGCATTAGAGCACACAGGAGACGATCCGACAGGAGGAAATAGTGATGGTGATGATGACGAAGCAATAAAGGTTGACCTCAGTAAATTAGATGCCGCTGTTGAAGAAATTCTTTTTGTAGTGACTATTGAAGATTTTGAACGCAGAAAACAAAATTTCGGACAGGTGCGAAATTCTTATATCAGAATTGTGGATGATGCCAACGGTCAGGAAATTGCCAAGTACGAATTAGACGAGGATTTTTCTATAGAAACCGGAGTAGAATTTGGCAGGTTGTACAAACGAAACGGCAACTGGAGATTTGAAGCTTCCGGTATCGGGTATAGAGCCGATTTAAGTTTCTTTCTGGAGAAATATTATTCTGGAGAAATTATTAAATAAAACCTGGGATTTCAAATAGAGCAAGAATCTATTAGAGTATGGGTCAATGTCATTAAGTTAAGGATTCTCAAAAAAGGCTCACGCAGATTTTAGCAGAACAAAAAAATCCGCAAAATCTGCGTGAAAGAACCTCTTAACTTAATGACAGTAAGGGTATGGTTTGAGTAAACGATATCGTTTAGAATATGCATTTTTAAATTAAAGACTTTTGGAAATAAATTATGAAAATTACAGTCACCTTTCTTTTGATTTGTGGCTGACTTTAATAAAATCAAATCCGGAATTTAAGCAAAGAAGGAACTTGTTATTCAAGGATTTTTTTGAAATTAACCATGGAATTGAAAAAGTAAATGAAGTAGTTCGGTATTATGATGTTTTATGCAATACAATTAACGAAAAAACAGGATTAAATTTAGATACATACGAGATTTATTATTTAATTTTAAGCGCTTTAGACGTACATATGGATCAAAACGGAACAGATCGACTGTCTCAGTTTTATGATCATACAGAAGAATTGTTTCTGGAGTTTAAACCGGTGTTAATTTATCCGGAGATACAAAAAATGTTTAAAGACGTTACCGATCAGGGTAAAACGATTAACATTTTGAGCAATACCGCTTTTATTAAAGGTCGAACTTTAAGAAAGGTACTGCAACATTACGAGTTGTCGGAGTATTTTAAATTTGAGATTTACTCGGATGAAGTTGGGTTTTCAAAACCAAACCAGGAGATTTTTCAATTGGTATTGGATGAAATTGAGACTTATAAAAAAATAGAAAAAAAAGATGTTTTGCATATTGGAGATAATCCTATTGCAGATTACAATGGAGCATTAGAGTTTGGTTTTAATGCGCATTTATTAAAAAATTAAAAGTGAATAAAAGTTACAGCTTACACAAAATAACAGAAAAAGAAAACTGCCCCTTTGAGGAGGCAGCCTATAGCAGGTTTAAATTTGGAGATAAATTCTATGCAGAGCAATTTGCAAAAGAATTGTTTGAAGGATTTGCTGTTCAATTTAAAGACCTAATCTTGTCTAATACAGAGATTGTCATTTTACCAAGTCCTTATTTGTCCATTCCGACAGCATCAAACTTTTTATGCTACTATTTTAAAAAAGAACTCAATGGGTTTTTGTTTAAAAATGGTAAAAAGGCCTGTATTGAGTCTAAAATTTACAGAAATCAAACCTATGTTACGGATTATGGGAATTTGGATTTTGAGGAGAGAGTTAAATTAATCTCAAACGATACCTACTACATCGATCGTAATTTTATCGAAGGCAAACTTTGCATTTTTGTTGATGACATCAAGATAACCGGTAGCCATGAGCATACCGTAATAAAAATTCTGGATCAATATGATGTAAAAGGAGATTTTGTTTTTGTTTATTTTGCAGAATTAGTAAACAAAGGAATTCATCCAAAAATCGAAAATCACTACAATTATTTTGCGGTTCACAATGTAGAAGATATTGTTTCTATTATTAACAGTGAGCATTTTCAGTACAATACCAGAATTGTGAAATTTATTTTGAGTCTGGACGCAGAGCAGTTTGCTTTTTTGGCAGCCAATATTCCGACGGCAAAAAGCAACGAATTATTTCATCTGGCAATTAGTAATAACTATCATCAAATTTTAGAATATAAAAGCAATATTAACGTAATAAAAATAGATTAAATTATGGCTATCAATTTGCAAAAAGGACAAAGAGAAAATATAAATGCGCCAAAATTCACCATTGGTTTAGGATGGGATACAAACAACAGTAGTACAGGTTCAGGTTTTGATCTTGATGCTTCTGTTTTTATTCTGGGAGATAACGGTAAGATATTATCAGACTCTCATTTTATATTCTACAATAATCTAAAGTCACCGGATGAATCAGTTATTCACACAGGAGATAACCTGACAGGTGACGGGGACGGAGATGATGAGCAAGTAAAAATAGATTTAACCAAAATTGATGCAGCAGCAAAAGAAATTTGTGTTGTTGTTACGATTCATGATGCCCACAACAGAAAGCAAAATTTCGGACAGGTGCGTAATTCATTCATTCGTATTGTAGACGATTCGAATACGACTGAATTAGTTAAATACGAATTAGAAGAAGATTTCTCTATAGAAACGGCCGTTGAATTTGGAAGAATATACAACAAAGACGGACAATGGAAATTTGAAGCTAAGGGAGCCGGAATGAAAGGCGGATTAGAAGATTACTTAAATAAATATAACTAAGATATGGCAATTAATTTAGAAAAAGGACAACGTATTAATCTTGAAAAAAGTAACGGTACAAAATTACAAAATATTTGCGTAGGTGTAAACTGGGGTGCAATTGAGAAAAAAGGATTTTTCGGTACTAAAAAAGAAGCGGTAGATTTAGATGCCAGCTGTGCGATCTATGATGATAAAAAAAATCACATTGACTCTGTAAACTTTAGAAAACTAATTTCTAATGATCGTGCTGTGAAACACAGTGGAGATGATTTGACAGGAGATTTAAATGGCGATGACGGATTAGATAACGAAGTTATTACGTTAGATTTCTCTCAATTGTCACCGTCTGCTAACCACGTTGCCTTTTTTATAAACAGTTTCAGAGGACAGGATTTCAAAGACATTCCTTTTGCTTCTATCAGAATTTACGAGGGAACTCCAACCCGCGTAAGTGAAGAATTTGCACGTTACGATATTGCAAACGACGCCACTTTTGCCGGAAATGTATCGATGGTTTTAGGTGTTTTTTACAAAAGAAACGACGACTGGAAATTTAGCGCAGTGGGTGTACCGACAAACGATAAAAAACTGGAGCAAACGATAGTTACTATTCAACAGAACCACTTATAAAATCATGTTAGAAAATCAATTAGTTACTCAGGAGAATACTGCTTTAATTGATAAAGACGGAAATGTAAATCTGGCTTCTGTAACAGAAGCAGATGTAAACAATTACAAAGCCATCTCCAATCAGTTGAATGAAAACGACGCCAATTCGATTCTGAATTATGGTGCCGAAATTCAAAACTCGATCGCCAAACAAAGTGATACTTTTTTGACCAATGTCAGAACGTACAATTCCGGTGAGGTAGGAACTTTGATAAATGATTTACTGACCGAATTAAATTATGTAGACGTAGATCAGTTAGATCAAGGGCCGTTTAAAAGGTTCTTGTCTAAAATTCCTTTGTTGAATAAACTAATTACAGATGTAAAAAAGTTATTCCAGGAGTACGACAGAATTACGGTAAACATTGATAAAATCAGTAATAAGGTAAAAGCCGGAATGATCAATTCTGTGAAAGATAACAGTGCACTTCAAACGATGTTTGACGGTAATGTGAATCTGATCAAAGAAATGGAAAAACACATTATTGCAGGACAAATTCGATTTAAAGAATTGAACGAAGAACTTGCTGTAATGGAAGGAAAAAGTGCCGATTATCAGGATTATCAAATCTCAGATAAAAGAACCTTCATTAATCGATTAGACAAACGTCTTGCCGATATGAAAATTGTGCGTTTTATCATGTTGCAATCTTTGGCGCAAATTAGAGTAGTGCAAAACAACAACACCTCTATTGCCGAAAAAGCACAGTCTATTTTGACCACTACAATGCCGGTTTGGAAAAACCAACTTACATTGGCCGTTGCTTTACAAAGACAAAAACAGAATATTGAGATTCAAAGAAGAGTGTCTGAAACGACCAATACTATTTTGCAAAAGAATGCAGAAATGCTGAAACAAAACAGTATCGAAGTGGCAAGAGAAAACGAGAATACCATCGTTTCACTTGAAACACTTAAAATGACGACAAAATCTTTGATCGATACCCTGACAGAAGTAAAACAAATACACGATCAAGGTACAGAAACCAGAAGACAATTGGATGCCGGTTTACAAAGTTTGGAACAAGAATTGAAAAAAGGCGTCGTAAGCTAGAGAATTGAATATTTGAAATTAGATAAATGCAGGAGGAAGAGGAGAGCTATCTTCGAATAATAAAAGACAGTAACAGAAAACTTGTGATTTTAGAATTGTTATCCAATTTCTTTAATCACAAGGATCTTGTTGGGGTTTTGGTAAGAACGAAAATCATTCATACGCTATTTCAAAACAATCGGATATTAGACATTAATAAATTAGAATTATTTCATATTCAGTTTACCAACAGTCTGATCGATTTGTTTCAAAAAATAAAAAAATCAAAAGAGCAGCAGTATCTTTTAATCACAGACGAGATTTATATTAATGATGATATTGTATCAAAATTAAAAGTAGAAATCGGTGAGACCAAGTTTGCCAAACAAATGCAGCTTCACGCACAAAACATGTCCAAAAAGATCGAAGAACTCTATCAGTTGTTCGTTTCAGATACCGACAGTTTTTTTAATTGGAATGACATAGTGGCTTTTTCTCAAAATATTCAGGCCGAATATTACAGAGAAATTACAATTGAGCAATATGAAAAGCTTTCCCAATTCAATAAAAGCGTATACGAAAATGCACATGCTAAATTTGAAAAAAAACTTTTAGGACGGTTAAACATCCTGAATTTTAAAATCAAGTTTTTGTGTGGATTGGTTTGCAACAACGAGACCATAGAGATTTACGAGTTTAGGGATTCTAATGACAAATTTGTTTTTGTCACGAACGAAAAATCGTTTTATTTCTGGAATGAAGAAGTGACGTTAGGAGTTGATATTTCGAAAAACGGTTCTGCCAAAGAAAGCATTTTGAGAGATTTGAAAACCAAAAATGCCGAGTTAAAGAAAGAACTCAGTACGATAAAAACAACGCTGCCCGAAACAGTTCTCGAGGTGTTAAAAGAATACCACGAAAAAATTTCATCAGTAGATTTTCTGGACGAATTACAGAACGTTGATGAACAAACAAATATTTTAAAAACAATGTTGAATATTAATATTAATTAAAGAATAAAATGGCAATTAACTTAGAGAAAGGACAAAGACAAAGTATTGATGCGCCTAAATTTACTGTAGGTTTAGGATGGGATAGTAATGCAAGCAGCACCGGGACAAGTTTTGATTTGGATGCGTCAGTATTTTTAGTTGGTGCAAATGGAAAACTTCCAAATGACAATCATTTTATTTATTACAACAACTTAAAATCACCGGATCAGGCGGTTATTCATGCAGGAGATAACTTAACAGGAGCGGGAGACGGAGACGATGAAAAAATACAAATAGACTTGTCAAAAATTTCACCGGACGTTTTTGAGATTTCTTTCGTAGTTACCATTCATCATGCCGATACAAAAAGACAAAATTTTGGCCAGATCAGAAATTCGTTTATCAGAATTTTAGATCAATCTAATGTAGAATTGGTGAAGTACGAGCTTGATGAAGATTTCTCTATCGAAACAGCCGTTGAATTTGGAAGAATTTACAAAAGAAACGAAGAGTGGAAATTTGAAGCAGTTGGTATCGGAATGAAAGGTGGTTTACAAGATTACTTAAATAAATACAACTAATTAAACACAATTTACAAACATGGCAATTAACTTAACCAAAGGACAAAAAATTGATTTAAGAAAATCAAGTGGTGAAACACTAACCGATTTCTGTGTTGGTGTGAACTGGGGAGCTATCGAAACTAAAGGTTTTTTAGGATTATCTAAAAACATAAAAGAGATCGACTTAGATTTAAGTTGTGTGCTAATTGACGACCAAAATAAAATTTGTGATCATTTGTATTCTCCTTTATACAGAATAGAAGCTTTACAGCAATTTGGTTTGCCACAAGGTAAATTGTTAACCTCTGACGGGGCTTTAAAACATACAGGCGATGATCTTGCCGGAGATACCGGTGGAGATGATGGTCTTGACAACGAAATTATTACAGTTGACTTATCGAAAGTTAATGCAAACGTAAACCAGATATTTTTCTTCCTGAATAATGCCGGGACGGAAGATTTCTCTCAAATTCCTTACGCTAAAATCAGAATGTACGAAGGAACTCCAACCAGAGTGGTTTCTGAGTTTGCCTCTTATAACGTTTCTGCAGATTCGCAATACGTAAACAAACGTTCGATCATCATGGGGAAATTATACAAAAGAAATAACGAATGGAAATTTAGTGCCATTGGTGACCCGACAGCAGATACTTTTTTAGGACAAACTATTCATAAAATTGTAGCGTCATACCTTTAGTATTCCACTATAAATAAAATAGTACGATGAGACGATTACCAGTATATTTTTTATTAGATACGTCCGGATCAATGTACGGCGAACCTATTCAGGCTTTGAATAATGCCTTGAACGGTATGATTAATAATCTGCGTTCAGATGCACAAGCTTTAGACTCGCTTTGGATCAGTATTGTAACTTTTGACAGAGAAGTAAAAGAGATTGTACCCTTAACCGAGTTGGTTCATTTTCAGCTTCCGGAGATTACTTGCCCTCAAAGTGGTCCTACCAATACAGGAGCCGGATTAGATTTTATAATTCAGAAAGTAAACACAGAAGTAATAAAAGGTTCCCCGACTCAAAAAGGAGACTGGAAACCTTTACTTTTTGTTTTTACCGATGGAAAACCTTCGGATATTCAGTTTTACAGAGAAAAAACACAAGAAATTAAAGCGTTAAATTTTGGCGCTGTTGTAGGTTGTGCAGCCGGTCACATGGCAGATGACAGTATTCTTAAGGAACTTACTGCCAATGTCGTTCATTTGGCCTCAGCAGACAGCTCGACCTTAAAACAATTTTTTAAATGGGTCTCTGAAACGATCGAACAAGGGAATAAAAGTCAGGGAACCGGAGAAAGCGTACTGCTGCCACCACCACCAAGCGAAATAACGGTAGTCATTTAATCCTGATCAATTCAGTTTTAAGTTTACATCTGGAATTGTTGTCTGACAAAGACAAGTTTGGAAGGTAACTTAGATCAATTTTCGACTTCTTCAATCGTAAATTTTACTACCATTTTGTTTTTCGAAAACCGGTATCAAAATAGTTTAGTAATTAGGATATAAGTTGTTGTAATAACCCATTGGGTTCAATTAATTTTAACACATAGAGACATAGCTAGCAAAGCATAAAAAAGACGTTTTACTTAAAATAAATCGCATAAGCTAATGTGAAGAAAATATGATTTTCTTGAAACGTTTCAATTTATAAATTCAAAATCTATGTTTCTATGTGTTAAAAAGATTTAGCAGAATTACACCTAGCGGGTTATAGTAACTCATTGGGTTTAATTAATTTTAACACATAGAGACATAGCTAGCAAAGCATAAAAAATGACGTTTCACATAAAATAAATCGCATAAGCTTATGTGAAGAAAGTATGATTTTCTTGAAACGTTTCAATTTATAAATTTAAAATCTATGTTTCTATGTGTTAAAAAGATTTAGCAGAATTACACCTAGCGGGTTATAGTAACTCATTGGGTTCAATTAATTTTAACACATAGAGACATAGCTAGCAAAGCATAAAAAAGACGTTTCACTTAAAATAAATCGCATAAGCTAATGTGAAGAAAATGTAATTTTCTTGAAACATCTCAATTTATAAATTCAAAATCTATGTCTCTATGTGTTAAAAAGATTTAGCAGAATTACATCTAGCGGATTATAGTAACCCATTGGGTTCAATTAATTTTAACACATAGAGACATAGCTAGCAAAGCATAAAAAAGACGTTTCACTTAAAATAAATCGCATAAGCTTATGTGAAGAAAATATGATTTTCTTGAAACGTTTCAATTTATAAATTCAAAATCTATGTTTCTATGTGTTAAAAAGATTTAGCAGAATTACACCTAGCGGGTTATAGTAACTCATTGGGTTCAATTAATTTTAACACATAGAGACATAGCTAGCAAAGCATAAAAAAAGACGTTTCACTTAAAATAAATCGCATAAGCTTATGTGAAGAAAGTATGATTTTCTTGAAACGTTTCAATTTATAAATTCAAAACCTATGTGTCTATGTGTTTAAAAAAAAATTAGCTGAATTCCCCAAAACAGGTTATAATAATTATTTTTTAATGTTTTAAAATTCTTCATAAAATGAGAAGATTACCCATATATTTTTTGATTGACATCTCGGAATCAATGGTTGGAGAACCCATTCAGCAAGTTGAAGAAGGGTTAGCCACTATAATTCAGGCATTAAAAACAGATCCACATGCGCTGGAAACGGTTTTTGTTTCGATCATTGTTTTTGCAGGTCAGCCTAAAACATTGGTACCCTTACAGGAAATCGTGAGTTTTTATCCGCCTAAATTTCCAGTAGGAAGCGGAACATCATTGAGTAAGGGATTAGGACATTTAATGTACGAATTAAGAAATAATATTGTAAAAACAACTTATGAAGTAAAGGGAGACTGGAAACCAATTGTATTCCTTTTTACAGACGGAGTGCCAACCGACGATAGTCAGGCCGCCATAAACGAATGGAAAGAAAATTGGCAACGAACCGCTAATTTAATTGCCGTTTCTTTCGGAAACGAAACCGATACAAAATTATTGGGGCAGTTGACAGAAAATGTACTTCATTTTAAAAACACCAATGTACAATCGTATAAAGAGTTTTTCAGATGGGTTACTGATTCGATCAAGACAAGCAGTATTAGTGTCGAGAATAATTCATCAGGTTTTGAATTGGCAAAATTAGAAGGAGAAACACTTTCTAAAATAGATTTGACCAAAGCAGAACCTATTAGACAATATGTTGATGATAATTATGTGGTTTTGAACGGTAAATGTCAAAATTCAAAAAGACCCTATTTGATGAAGTACCGTAAAACAATTGCGCCGTCAATTTATGCAGGTGTTGAATTGAGTTCAAAAAATTACAAACTCGTTGGCGCTTACCAAGTCGATAATTCTTATTTCGAATTAGCAGACGAATCAACCTTTAATACTACCGTAAATACAGAAGAACTCACAGGATTTCCTACCTGCCCTTGTTGCGGGAACCAAATTGCTTTTGCAGTCTGTGTTTGCGATAAAATACATTGTATTGGAGACGAAGAGATCAGTACCTGTCCGTGGTGTCATAATCAAGGATCTTATGGTTACGGAGAAGGCGGTTTTGATGTCAGCAGAACCCAAGGATAACACTTATGGAAGAGACCAAAAGATATCTTCAGTCTTTTTTATTTCAAAATAAAATCGATATTCCAAAAAGCAAAGAATCGCTTTTTGAAGATTTTATTAGTGATGAAACAAACAGTGCAGCAGTAAAAATAATAAAAGAAAAGCAACAGCTGATTATGGACAATTGGAAGTTAAAGAATAGAATTGACGATATTATGCAGCATTCTTTTTTCTTGCCCAACGGTACGGTGAATAAAGAATATGAATCAAAAATTGACTTTATAAAACTGGGTTGGGAAGATATTATTTTTTATGAAATTGAAAATTTAGAAGAAACAGGACTTTATTTTGATGTTGCCGAAAAATTGCTTTTTGGAATCCCAACAAGAAGCGGCGATTTAAAAATAAAATTCCGTTTTAAAATAGAAGGAGAAGCTGAGGAAGCGTTATTAAACGAAAAAATAGTTACGCTGATCATAAACCCGGATCCAAAGTCATTGTGGAAAAATATTGAAAGTGATCCCAATGCTCCTTTTAGCAAAGAAGACAATGTAGCAGTTTCAGCTGTGTTTTTGGACAAAAATATTGTAGTCGCTTCGAAAAGAGGGCGCAGTCATGCTAATGTAGGTTCTTTTAGAGAAGACGATTTTGCATTCAGAAATTTCGAAGGAAATGGATGGAGCATTTTGGCAGTTTCAGACGGTGCAGGTTCTGCAACGCTGTCCAGAAAAGGATCAAAATTAGCGTGTGATGCTATAATTGACTATTTTGAAACCCATTTAAATACTGAAATTTGGAGCAAGTTCGAAGAGCTGGCGCTAAATTATTATGCTAAAAAAGATTCGGAATCAATTCAAAAAGCAAACGACTTTGTACGCACTAATTTGTCGAAAGCGGCACATTTTGTAAATCAAAAGATAGCAGAATTTGCAACAGCACAGGGTGAAGAATTGAAGAATTTTCATGCTACTTTGATTTTTGCTTTGGTTAAAAAATATGATTTTGGTTATGCTATTTTAAGCTTTGGAGTTGGAGATTGCCCGATAAATTTGATCAGCAAAGATTTAACTGAGGTAAGCTTAATGAACCTTATAGACGCCGGAGAATTTGGTGGTGGTACCCGATTTATAACCATGCCGGAAATC
The DNA here is from genome assembly GCF_044007495.1 of Flavobacterium sp. FlaQc-52. Taxonomy (NCBI): domain Bacteria; kingdom Pseudomonadati; phylum Bacteroidota; class Flavobacteriia; order Flavobacteriales; family Flavobacteriaceae; genus Flavobacterium; species Flavobacterium sp. FlaQc-52. The sequence continues at coordinate 159,629 of NZ_JBIPCV010000006.1, forward strand.
TTTCAAAACGAGAATTTTTCGTCCCGATTTGGTTTTAAAATAGTAGGTGATTTCTCTTATCTGGTATTGATGACTGATGGAATCTATGATCCAAAGTTTGAGGTTGAAGCCAACTTAGAAAAAATAGAGAAATGGAAGGCATTTCTATCCGATTTGAAAGGCGATAATGCAGAAAAAGCCAAAGTAGATTTTGAGCGTGACAATGCAGCTATTGCAACACAGCTCTCGAACTGGATGGATTTTTGGAGTCCCGGAAATCACGACGACAGAACTCTTGCTATAATTTACTAGAAGATGAGTATAGTTACGGTAAAATCAATAAATGACACCACAAAAATCTATCAATTTGTTGATAATGGCGAACCCATGCGCGGTGGGGTAAAAGATGTTTATTTTAGTCCCGATAAAAAATATGTCGTCGCTATTTTTAGAGACAAGTTAGACGACAATCAAAAAGAAAGATTGCAGCGCATAACCGGTAAATATTTTGCTCAGATTAAGGAGGGTGAAGCGAGTGATTATTATTTAAATGAAGTGTTCAGATGGCCAACCGATGTCATCGGGTATAATGGTCTCACAGGGATAATTGTTCCGGTTTATCATTCGAAGTTTTTCTTTAGAAAAGGATATCAGACGAGCGATTTAATTCAAGGAAAAGAAAAAAACGGAAAATGGTTTGCAGGGCCAAAATTCAGAAATCCACACTTCCCGTTGCGGGTCGCAAATTCAGAGTTGGGAGATTGGCTGAGTTATTTTCAGGTTTGTGTAAATCTGTCACGAGGTGTAAAAAAGATGCATGCGATGGGATTGGCGCATTCTGATTTGTCTTATAATAATGTTTTGATTGATCCCGTTGAGCGATCGGCTTGTATGATTGATTTAGACGGCTTGGTCGTGCCTGGTGTGTTTCAGGCAGAAGTAATTGGTACGGCAGAATTTATTGCTCCCGAAGTACTTGCTACTAAACATTTAGACAAATCAGATGCTAATAGAAAATTGCCCAACAGGCTTACGGATTTGCATGCACTGCCCGTTCTTATTTATATGTTTTTGCTGCACAGACATCCATTAAAAGGAGGAAAAGTACATGATTTAGATACCGAAAAAGACGATTTGTTGTCGATGGGAGAGATGGCAATGTTTATCGAGCACCCGACAGATGTTACCAACAGACCCAAACTCAATCAGGTTTCAAAATGGGATTTGCCTTGGGCAGATATTGCCAAGTTGCCGTACGCAATCACGGGACCTTATTTAAAAACATTGTTCGATAAAGTTTTTATAGACGGATTACATAATCCAATGCAAAGACCTAATGCAGAAGAGTGGGAAAATGCCTTATTAAAAACAACCGATTTAATGCAGAAATGCCATAATACGGCCTGCGAACAAAAATGGTATGTTTTTGACAATACAAATCGTCCAAGATGCCCGTTTTGTGGAACAGCTCACGAAGGGACACTCCCGGTTTTAGACTTGTACTATCAATATCAGGATACCGTTTGGAAGCCCGAGAATCATAGACTAATGGTTTATAATGATCAATATTTGTTTCTATGGCACGTTAATCGTAATATTGCCAGAAATGAGAAATTGACCCCGGAGCAAAAAGTACCGGTTGGTTATTTTACTTTTTTCAAAGGGAAGTGGGTATTGGTCAATCAGAAGTTGAATTCGTTGAAAGATTTGACAGAAGATAAAGAAATTCCAATAGGTACCATGGTAGAACTTACCAATGGAAAAAAAATACTTCTTTCAAAAGAAGAAGGAGGAAGAGTGATCGTAATAACAATGGCTAATACATAAAATTTAAAATTTAACTTAATTAATATCTAAAATGAATCAACACCCAATTTTTTCAGAACATCCCGGTCTGGTTATCGTTTTTGCGATCGCAGTAGTCATCATGCTATTGTTGGATTTAGGAATCTTCAATAAAAAAAGTCACGTAGTAAGCAATAAAGAAGCAGTAACCTGGTCTTTAGTTTGGATTAGTTTAGCGATGATTTTTAGTGGTTTAGTGTACCACTTCGCCGGATCGGCAAAATTCTATGAATTTCAATCGGCTTATTGGATTGAAAAAGCACTTTCTGTTGATAATCTTTTTGTTTTCATTTTAGTATTTAAGTTTTTTGATGTTGCCAATCAAAACAAACATAAAGTTTTGTTCTGGGGAATTATCGGAGCATTGGTTTTAAGAGCGATCTTTATCTTCTCAGGTGCTTTCTTAATCGAACTTACCTATTTGAATAAATTGTTAAGCTTTGCAGGAATCCCAGGATTTAAATACGATATCAACCTAATTATGACCGCTTTCGGATTGTTTTTGGTTTATGCAGGGATCAAATCATGGTCTTCAGGAGATGAGGACGAAGATGAGGATTACAACAATACAAGAGGAGCAAGACTGATCAGAAAGTTTTTCAGTGTTAGCGATAAGTACGATGGAGATAAATTCTTCACGTATGAAAACGGAAAAAAATTAGCAACACCACTTTTAGTTGTGGTTGCGGTGATTGAATTTACCGATTTATTGTTCGCAGTAGATTCTATTCCGGCAATTTTTGCGATATCAAATGACCCGTTTATTCTTTATACGTCAAACATTTTTGCGATTTTAGGACTTAGAGCATTGTTCTTCTTATTGGATAATTTCATTCATTTATTCAGTAAATTACAATACGGTTTGGCAATTATTTTATCTTTTATCGGGGTAAAAATGATCATTTCGCCATTCTATCATGTCGATTCTGTTTACTCTTTATTGGTAATCGGAGGCGTTCTTTTAATTTCGGTTGTGGCTTCGATCATGTTACCGGAGGTTAAAGAAGCTTAATTTTAAGAAGAGGTTTTTAAAACCACAAAGAATATAAACATATTAAAAAACGGATTGGAAATTACATGTAATTTTCAGTCCGTTTTTTTGTACGGGAGAATATTGCAAAAGCTATTGTTTTTCAACGTAGAAACTTCAATTAATTGTTATACTTTTGCACTTTCAAAACGTATCGTAAAAAAGGTTGTTTTTTCGACCCGTTTACACGTTAATTTAATAAATAACAATGGTTTATTCAGTCATTGTCGCATACAACAATAGTCATACATTATGCTTAATATACACAATTTGTCGGTTTCTTTTGGAGGAACATTTTTATTTGAAGAAGTTACTTTTCGTTTAGGTGCAGGAGACCGCGTAGGTCTTGTTGGTAAAAACGGTGCCGGTAAATCGACGATGCTTAAAATGTTAGCGAGAGATTTTGCTCCGGATTCAGGAGTTATTTCTCAGGAAAAAGATATTCGAATGGGGTTTTTACGCCAGGATATTGATTTCGAACAAGGAAGAACCGTATTGGAAGAAGCTTATGAAGCTTTTACTGAGATTAAAATTGTTGAAAAAAAGTTAGAAGAAATCAATCATCAATTGGTTACCAGAACCGATTATGAAAGTGAAGAATACAGCCAAATCATTGAAGACTTATCTGATTACACACACCGTTTTGATCTTTTAGGAGGTTATAACTATGTGGGAGACACAGAGAAAATTCTTTTAGGATTAGGTTTCAAAAGAGAAGTATTTAATAACCAAACCGAGACTTTTTCGGGAGGTTGGAGAATGCGTATCGAATTAGCGAAGTTATTATTACAATCCAATGATGTATTGCTGCTGGATGAGCCTACCAACCACTTAGATATCGAAAGTATCATTTGGTTAGAGAGTTTCCTTCGTAATTATCCGGGAGTTGTGGTAATTGTATCGCACGATAAAATGTTTTTGGACAATGTGACCAATCGTACGATCGAAATTTCGTTAGGAAAAGCATACGATTTCAATAAACCATATTCGCAGTATTTGGAATTGCGTCACGAAATCCGTGAGAAACAATTGGCAACTCAAAAGAACCAAGCCAAGAAAATTGAAGAAACAGAAAAATTAATCGAGAAATTCCGTGCGAAAGCTTCAAAAGCTTCGATGGCGCAATCGTTGATTAAAAAATTAGATAAAGTAGAACGAATCGAAGTTGACGAAGACGATAATTCAGTAATGAATATTTCTTTCCCTGTTTCAAAAGAACCCGGAAAAGTAGTCGTTGAAGCAGAGAATGTTACTAAAAGTTATGGCGATAAAGTAATCCTAAAAGAGATTAGCCTATTGGTAGAACGCGGTAGCAAAATTGCCTTTGTTGGACAAAACGGACAAGGTAAGTCTACTTTTATCAAAGCATTGGTTAATGAATTTGAATACCAGGGAAATATTAAGTTAGGACACAACGTTCAGTTGGGTTATTTTGCCCAAAATCAAGCAGAATATCTGGATGGTGAAATCACCTTACTTCAAACCATGGAAGATGCTGCAACAGATACGAACCGTTCTAAAGTTCGTGATATGTTAGGATCATTTTTATTCCGTGGTGACGATGTAGAGAAAAAAGTAAAAGTACTTTCAGGAGGTGAGCGCAACCGTTTGGCACTTTGTAAATTGTTGTTACAACCGATTAACGTATTGCTAATGGATGAGCCGACGAATCACTTAGACATCAAATCTAAGAACGTTCTGAAAGCGGCACTTCAAAAATTCGGTGGTACTTTATTATTGGTTTCTCACGATAGAGATTTCCTTCAGGGAATGTCGAATATCGTTTATGAATTTAAAGACCAGAAAATAAAAGAATATCTGGGTGATATCAACTATTTCTTAGAGCAACGCAATCTTGAAAACATGCGTGAAGTCGAGAAAAAAGACGTTGCAAAAGTAGCTGCTCCAAAAGAAAATAACAAGACTTCATACGAAGATCAGAAAAAAGGAAAAGCACTGCAAAACAGATTAAGTAAAATCGAAAGTCAAATCAAACAATTAGAAAAAGACATTCAACACGACGACAAAATGTTGACTTCTAATTATGACAAACATATAGAAGACGCTTCTTTTTTCAAGGCTTACAACAAGAAAAAAGCAGATCTTGACCAGTTACTATTAGATTGGGAAATCGTTCAGGAAGAGATTGATAATTTTAGTGTCTAGGTTTTAGTCGCAGTTTTTAGTCTCGGTCACAGTTTACAGTCTCAGTTTACAGTCTCAGTCACAGTTTTAGTTTACAGATTTTCTATGGTACAATTATTCATAGAAAATCTGTTTTTTTTTAAGCAGATTTCATCTCATCTATTTCCCATCTGTCAGGCTGAGCGAAGTCGAAGCCCCTTTTTAACTAACCAGCCCTTCGACTTCGCTCAGGGTGACAATCGAATAAAAAAAAGCATTCGTAAATCACTTAATAATCCCAATAGATTTAGAATGCATAATAGCTTCGCTGCTGTCCTTAAAATAACAAACCGCAATGTCTAAACCTTCCAGATTTTTGAGAATGGTTTTGGTCGTTTCTTTTTTATTTTTGCCTGTTTGTCTGATGTAAACCGCTTTTACGGTTACGGGAAATATTTTACAAATGCGTTCGTACAAAACAGGATCATGTTGCGAATCATCTCCCAAGAGAACATACTGCAGATTGGGGTAGAACTCTAAAACATGTTTGATCTTGTCAAATTTATGATCGTGATTGCCTCTGCCACTCATAAAAAAATCAGTGATTCCGGTTTTGATATCCTTCAATAAAATAACAGCTCTGGGCAGTCGGTGTATTTTGGTGAATTTTACGATGAAATTGTATAAATTCCATTCACTGCTGGAAACAAAAAAAAAGGCATTTTTTTCTTCTTTATTGTTTCTTCCGGCAGAACTTAAAGCCTGATAATGCGGAACGACATCATTAAAAACCTTTCTGTCGTTGACATTTTTAAATAAAAGAATGTATATTTTTCGGAAGACATTTCGCGTATGAGAAATCAAAAAAGTATCATCAATGTCGGATATGATTCCAAGATTGCCTTCGTGAGGCCTTATAAAACTGCCTTTGGCGGTTATGGTTTCTGATTTGTATCGGATGCTGACTTCATATTCCATCCACCCAAAATTGGGCTCATCCTGAATTGGAATACAGAATTTGAAATAACCATCATCGAGTGTTTTCGAGTGAATTTCCTGATGACCGAATTTTAAGTACACATCAAAATTCCGAATGGTTTTTATCCGAAATAAGTTAACGATAGAAGTAGCGTTTTTGAAGTTTTTCTTCTGAAAATCATAATCATACAATGTTTTAAAGACATGCCCCATCACGATTAATTCCTGATCATTAGCATAACCCCGATATAATTGTAGAATTGGCTTCATTAATTGTGTACTTTTATATAAAGTTGGAAATTAATTATTTTAATCGGTTTTAGAAATTAAATTTTGAAAAAGAATATCGTTTTTGTTGTAAATCCTATTTCGGGTGATTTGGATAAGTCAGATTTAATGGAGGCTGTCTATGAGTTTTCGATCACAAATAACTTCAATTTGGTGGTGTATGAAACCACAGGCCAGTCCGATGTTAAAGCGATACAATTGCTTTATGAGCAATGCAGTCCCCAAAGAATTGTAGTGGCTGGTGGTGACGGAACTATAAAAATGGTTGCCGAAGCAATGGAGCAATACGATATTGTAATCGGTATTTTGCCCGCCGGTTCTGCTAATGGTTTGTCTGTCGATTTAAATTTACCGGATTCAACAGAAGAGAATCTGGAAATTGCTTTTTTGCATTCTTATATGGAAATAGATATGATTTCGATCAACGGCAAGAAAAGCATTCACTTGAGTGATATCGGGATCAATGCTGATTTAGTAAAAAACTACGAAGAAAGTAACTGGAGAGGGATCTGGGGCTACGCTTTGCAGGCCTACACGACGCTGGTGGATTCCAATGATCCTTTTGTAGCAACAATTACGACCAATAAAGAAACAAGCGAGCACACGGCAAGAATGATTGTCATTGCGAACTCTCAGAAATATGGAACAGGTGTCACGATCAATCCTCACGGAGCAATGAATGACGGTAAGTTTGAATTGGTGATTCTTAAAAGCCTCGATTTATTATTGCTTGGAAAAATTATTACGGGAAACATGCCGATTGATTCCGAGGATATTGTGATCATTTCGACCGATAAAGCCACTATTAAAACCAATTATCCGGTTAATTTTCAGATTGACGGGGAGTATTGCGGCGCGCAGACTTCTTTAGACATTCATATTCTGCACAAACAAATGAAAATAGCCATTCCTTAAAATTATTTAAAAGGATTTCTTTCTTTCCATTCTGTTTTGGGCTCTAAGTAATCAAATAGTTTACCGATGTTTTTATTGATTAAAGCATTGCTGTGGGTGATTAAACCGTACATTTTTACAGGTTTTGCACCTACGGAACTTTTTATTTCGAGAGCAGTTCTGGCAAATACAACTTCCGAAAATCCATGATTGATGGAATAAGCGATCATATCATAAAGCATGTTGAGATATAGCATTTTATCACGCTGAATGCTCTCGTCATAGCCCAGGAAATAGGTGTCCATCACAGCGCCATTTTGAATCAAAGTATTGAATCCGATTAACTTTCCATCTAAAAAATAACCATAAAAAAGAAAGTCTTCTTTCATGATTTCTTTAAAAGTGCGGAAATGATTTTTAGCCAGAAAAAAAGTGTTGAAAGGCGCATTTTTTGCCACATGAAAATAAAGATCATAAATCGTATCTTCATATTTTATAATGTCATCCAGCGACATTTTTTGTTTCTCGATTCCTTCTGCTTTTTTGCGGGCGCGTTTGTATTGGTCGCGATATTTTTTAGAAAGTGCTTCAATATAATCCTGTTCCGTTTTCCAATTCGAATTGATTTCAAAAATCATATTGGGCTGCGTAGAGAAGGTAAAGTTGTTTTTGAATTCACTTTTTAAAGGCTCAATCTCACTTTCGGTAAAGTCTTTTATACTGGTAATATGAACTTTCTTCCCTTTTGCTCTAAGCTCTTTTTTGAGTTCAGTGATGGCTTTGTGGAGTGTTTTAATCACTTTTGCCTGATTTGCATTTTCAGCAATAGAAAAAGCATTTTGTCCCGTAAGCATATTGTTGCCCACAAACAAAACATGTGAAGCAAAATTCTTAAACGCAAAATTACGAACCGATGTTTTTAAGCATTGATCCCGTTCTCCAAAAGATTCGAGTTTTTCTGCGAAAATAAATTGAGTTAAAGCGATTCCGATTAGATTGTCATTTTTAAAAATTCCGATAAAATGACAAAACATATTGGCCGGAGAAGATTTTTCGAGTACTTCGAGATATTTCCGGGTCAGAAAGATGTTTTCGGTGGTTAGCGTATCCCATTCTAAAGGCAGTGATGAAGCGCTATTGTATAATTGGAAAGTATAAGTTGTACTCAAAAGTAGATGCTAATTTTGTCAAAATTAGATAATATTTATAAGAACCAATCCTGTTTAAGTTATTATTAAGAAAAACCCGTTTGAGTTTTGATTTCAAACGGGTTGTGTTCTTTTATGTGGTTAGGCAAATGCACAAACGATTCCACCCATTAAAGTCAGTGTGACGATCCAGAATCCGGCGTGAATCAAAATGTATTTCCATGATTTTCTTTCGAATAGCGAATTAATCCCAACTACGGGAAAAGCAAAAAACAGGCCTGAGACAAAACCGTGCAGCGCACCGTGTTTAAAAGTGCGATAGGCAGTTCCATAATCTGCCATAAAAGCGGCAAACGATGGTTTTGCACTGGCGATCAACGGAGGGCCGCCGACCATTCCTACTGCTCCGGATTGATGAATAGTCAATGCCATTAAAACGATGGTAATCATTAGCGAAAAAACATATGTTAATCCGAAAATTTTAAGCATGTTTCCGGTTCGAAGGACCTCTTCGGTCAGATTACTTTCTCTCATCCATACTGTTCCAAAGACTTTTGGATGATACCAGACAAAACCAACGACAAGTGTCATGATAGCAGCAACTAGTAGTGCAATAAAGTTAATTTCCATAATATGAGGTTTTTATGATTAGTTAGTCAAATTTAATCAAATAAAGTAAAACTTTTGGAAATTTGTAATAAGTAGTATAAATAACGTTAATAAATTACTTATTAACACTTTATCGACATTATGTGCTTTATGTCTGTAAAATGTATAATTTTATTCCTGAAAACAAACCCCCAAATCTGTTATGAAAAGTTATATCACTCTTTTTTTAGCACTTGTTTTTTCTCTAAATATTTTTGCAGATACTGTTTCGGACAAAGAAAAAGATGCCCTTATTAAGTTGTACCATGCTACTAATGGATCACAATGGAAAATAAAATGGGATTTGTCATTATCAGTAGCTACATGGTATGGAGTAACAGCTGAAAATGGAAAAGTTGTCGGGCTTAATTTGGCCAACAATAATTTGCAGGGAGAATTACCAGGTGAGTTTTACGATTTAGTAAATCTGATTGCCGTCGATTTACATGAAAATGGTCTGAAAGGACAACTTCCTGTAGCAATTCAAAATCTGAAGGAGCTTGAAGTTCTCGATGTTTCATTAAATGAGCTGTCAGGAACATTACCGGCTTCGATTTGCGAATTAAAAAAACTGAAAAATTTGGAGCTTTTCGCTAATAAAATTTCAGGAGAATTGCCAATAGAGATTGGAAAATTAAAGCAGTTAGAAATACTGTCGTTGTTTAATAATGAACTGGAAGGGCAACTGCCGGGTTCTTTATATAAAATTCAGACATTGAAGGTATTGCTGCTCAATAATAATAAGATGTCCGGGAACTTAAGTAATGAAGTACTTAATTTTTCTGCTCTTGAAAATCTAAGTCTGTTTGACAATAGTTTTGGAGGTGAAATTCCAAAAGGACTGGAAAAGTTACATAATTTGTCTGAAATGAATCTTTCATACAATAAATTTGAAGGAACCGTTTCTAAAAACCTGGTGTTATTAGATGCACTGAATATGACGATGTTTGACGAAAACGGAGATCCGGTTTTGTTAGAAATTAATAATGAAAAAGAAACTACAATTGTTACCCAAAATTAATCATGCTTATGAATGAATTTCACTCTCGTTAAAAAGTTGATTAAATATATTTAGTTAATTGTTGAAAACCGTAATTCGTTACGGTTTTTTTCTGCCCAAAAGTGAGTGGAGTACGGAATTGTTATGAACACGAATTACACGAATTTCCACTAATCAATTCGCGCAATTTGTGGCGTTTTTTTTTTTTGAAGCTAAACTTTCTGGAATGTTTTTATGGCCACGAATTACACGAATTTTCACTAATAAATTCGTGTTAATTCGTGTAATTCGTGTTTTTTTTAGGTTAGACTTTATCGGAATGTTTTTATAGCCACGAATCTCACAAATTTCCACTAATCAATTCGTGTTAATTCGTGTAATTCGTGTTTTTTTTAGGTTAGACTTTATCGGGATGTTTTTATAGCCACGAATCTCACAAATTTCCACTAATTAATTCGTGTTAATTCGTGCAATTCGTGTTTTTTTTTAGGTTAAACCTTATCCGTATGAAAAGAAGACTCGAATGAAAGATTTCGTCACTCTGTAGAAAAAAGTAATCCTTTCAATCCTTTTAATCTGTGGCAGATCTTTTTTTTATTTCGTCACAGATTAAAAGGATTAAAAGGATTTTTCTGGTTTGTGGTCTTGCGCTTTTGAGTAGACAGAAATCTTAACAAAGACGCTGCAACTTTTGGACATGATTTAAATAACATTTATTTTTGAAGCGATTTTTTATTCATTTGCTTTTTTTTCATAACTTTAGTTATCAATGTTGGAATGAAAAATAAAATCTTAAATTAACCCTTTTAATTATAAAATTATGGTAGTACAATATAAAGGCGAACAATACGGAAAGGAGACACAATTTACAATAAGAATCATTGGTAATAACCTTTCTAAAAGCAGTTCAAATTATCAAATAGATTTATTGGTAGGTGACAAGCAATTGCCAACTTTTACAACGTCTATTCACCAGAGTTTATCAAATTGCCTGAAAGAGATCTATTTGTTCAGAAAACATAACGGGATTAAATTTGATGCTTCTTCTGAAGTAATAAATCCTAAACTAGTGCCTTACGATAAGGTTTTGTACGATTATAATAAGTACGCTTTGTTTATGGCTTAGGTCATTTTGCATGGTAAAAATACAGAAGACTGTCTATTGAGACGGTCTTTTTTTTGTTTTCATAGAGGAGGATTAGTGCTTTACAAAGAAAAATGTTTGACACGAATTTCACGAATTGGCACGAATCATTTTGTTGGTTGCGTTTTTTTGCTGCGTAATGTTTGTCTTTTCGATGTAAGGAGAAATCACACATGTATGTATGTTTTTTATGGAATATAGATTCTTGTGTAGGCTTAACCGCAAGGGTGCGAAGTTTAATTATGGTATAGTAAATCCTTTTAAATTTTGTACTTTTTTTTCACGCAGATTTAGCAGATTAGGCTGATCTGTTTACCTCTTATAAAAAATCTGTTCAATCTGCTAAATCTGCGTGAAAAAGAAAAACTCAGCGCTCTTTGCGGTTAAAAAACAGCAGACAAATGATCTATAAAATAACCACAAAGAGCGCTAGGTTTTATATAAAGTTCACGATGGTTTCTCGTATAAACCAATAGCTTGAAACTATTATAAATTCAAATCTTTAAAGCCCGAAACTTCGGTAGAAACTTCCCCTAGCCATCCACCTTCGGCACGGTTTGAATTGTAGACTTTGATGAAGTTAATTCCTTGTAGTTTTACAGGGTTTCCTTTTTTGTCTACGGCCCAACTGATATCGATTTGGGCTTTTTCATCGGTGTTGGACCAATTGTCGGCATAGCCCCAGTCGTAGGCGGGGTTTACCCAATACGTGCCTGTTCCGGATTTATCGTATATATTGGCTTTTAAGAAAGTTCCTTTTAGGGTAATGCTGGTGCCTTTCCAGGTTGGATAGAAAGGATTGCTATGATAAGCATTTTTAGAGATATAACCTGTTTGTCCTTGATTATCAGTCCAACGAATGTAATTGGGTTCCGATGGGTTTTCAGGTTCACTTTTGGGTTGGTAATACGTCAGTTCGTAATTTTTGATTGTTGTTGGTTTATTGTGCTCTGAGCCTGCAATTTCGTACCACTCGTCATCTGCTTTTCCGTTGTTGTTTACATCGCTGGAAACCATGATTATACCGGGTTCGCCCCAATTGCTGAACGCATTTCCAAGGACAATAAAATCGTTGCCTTCTTTATTGATAATTGTGTGGTCAAATCCCATTACGATATAACCTCCAAATCCGCCAAGACTTACCAAGCTTCCTGTTGTAAGTGCCGTTTCTGCTTTTTTTCGCATGGTTTCGTCAGTGTCTTTTACAGTTGCTTCGGGTAGCGCATTTGTAAATTGCCCGGGAGCAGGAAAGAATTCAAAGACATTTTTGACTCCGTTCAGATAGGTTTTTTCATTTACATTAACGGTGATTTTTTTAAAGATTTCACCGGAATTGTTTTTTACTCTAAAGTCAATTTTATAGGTTCCGGCTTGTGCAAACACGTACATTAGATCAAGTGTGGTCGCAATTATTTTTCCATTTAACAGCCAGGTATAAGTCACGTTATCCGGATTTTTAAGTTTAGGCTGGAGGTGAAACCATTGCATTTTTTCAATTGTAAAACCATTTGTTGGTTCATCAAATGTTACTTCCGGTAATACCACTTCGGAAGGTGTCTCATCTTTGGAACATCCGGTGAGGAATAGAGTTGTGGCTAATGCAATTAAAAATTTATTCATAAACGAAAAGAGTATTATTTTCTATTCTTGTTTTTGCTTTAAAAGCGAAAAAACGAAAACGAAAACCAAATTTGAATTTGATGTTTGTGTTCGGGCTTAAAGTTTTGCTCCACGAAAACTTTAAACTATTAAGCAGTGGCAGGTCTCCTGACTTGTTTCCATTTTGAGCAACCTTCCCACATTTCTAAAAATGCAGTGGCAAAAGATTAGATTTTGGAGATTTGAAAAATCAACAGCAATCTGTCAAAATGTTGTATGAAACTTACAGTAACGGGCTTGTTCAGGATTTGCACCTAATTCCCTTTTAATCAACTACACCGAAAAATGCAGTTGAACCATTGCGCGTACAAATGTAAATAAACTCTTTGGTGCTTTTAATGTTAATTTCAAAAAAAAATAAGTGTCTTTTTCGAGGTTCCTTTTTATAAGACAGCCCAAATAAATGGTAGAATAAATTTTTTAACGGCGGGTTATATAATACGAAATTTCTCATGATACTAAAACTATTTTTATATATTTGATATAGTAGAATGATTAAAAATAGATTGTTTTGAAGATGTATTGCTGAAAATGTTATAGTGTTAAGTCGTTGACTGATAATGTATAAATGTATTTTTTGTTAAATCAAGTAAAATTAAGCATTAGTATTAACCATTAATTAACCAATCATTGTATTATGAAAACAAAAATTATTTTAGTTGCTTTTTTAGTATCCCTTTTTATTTCTTGTCAAACAGATGAAATTGCTCAGGAGCCATCGGCTGTGGAGCAAAACAAAGAATTGAAATTTGCCGTTGATCCGGATGGCAAGATCTTACAAAATATTCCACCCGAAATTATCAGCTTAATGGTAAAGGAGTTTGAGTTATCGAATAAGAAAAGTGAAATCGAGATACTGAGAAATTCTTATGATTTTGAGACAGGGAATTTAACCAAAGAAGCAGCCGGAAGCGATGCTTATTTTAAAAAGTTGAATGAACTGGCCACTGAAAAGAAACTGACTGGCAAAGCAGCTGAAGCGACAAGTGGATATAGAGCACATGTAGCAGGTAAAGGTTGGTTGCCATGGACGCCATACGGACAAGTAATAGGAACAATTGGAGAAAGCAGACAATTGGAGGCTGTTGAATTTGGAGGTTACATTCCGAGTCCTATTTGTAAAATTGGAATTGCTCACGTAGAAGGACTTGGTTGGTACGATCAGGGATGTTCGAGAACATTAGGAACCGTTGGTTTAGGCAGAAGAATGGAGGCAATTCAGGTATATGCTGCAAGTTACTACAGAGCTTATGTGGCAGAATTAGGCTGGTTACCATGGGTAAGCAGTGGTCAGGTTGCCGGAACTGTTGGACAAAGCAGAAGAATGGAAGCTTTTCAGGTAACGAATTTTGGATACTAGACTACGGATATTAGTTCCCTAATTCAGGCAAGACTGCGAAATACTTTCTTTAGAATACACACAAAAACTCCTTAAGAAATTAAGGAGTTTTGTGTATATAAAATGATAATGAATCATTCTATTCGTACTTTAAGAATTTTAAAATATTGGTTCTTTCGGCTAAAGACAAGATACACCTCTCAATCCTTTTATGTTTTCGTCAAATAGGATCAACTAATTATTAACTAGCAGCTTGAATTAATTAGTAGGATCGCTCAACTTTACCGTTTTATAAATATCAAAAAGAATAAAAACTGCAGTAATAAGATTGGCAAATAAAAACAGGTCTAAAAAACCGCCATTTATAATTTCAAAGAGAGCAAGTATTAAAAACAGTGCAAATAAAAGCAGATTAAATATGCCGAAAAAGCAATAAAGAAAACTTAAACTTAATTTGTTCTTCTTGTCGTTTTTAAAATAAAAGAATCTTAATAGTATTAAAATCACTCCAATTGCCCCGGAAACCCAACAACTGTTTAAGTAAAAACCAAAAACCCCGAACCCATGAAACCAGCCAGGTGATTCAAAGAAATAAATGAAGAAAGCACAAATTGTCCAAATATTTGTTATGATCAGGGAGAAGGTTAGATTTTTAAAAAGGGTTTCTTTCATGTGTTGGTTTCTTTTGGTTATAAATAAAGTTTTGATGTAACACTGTGTAAACATTAATAGTGCCAGAATGTGAATAACAATAGTATTTAATTCTTGCTCTCAGTAAATTTTAATTCAGTTCTTGAAAGATTTTTTTGTAATTGTGTGAAATGTAAAAAGGGCAGAACCTTATAGAATGGTTCTGCCCTTTTTTTATTCTTTATAGTTGGATTGCGGAAAATTTAACGCAAAGCTCGCAAAGATTTTCTTTTGCACGCAGATTTGCTTAGCCAGTTCGCTATCGCTCGGGTAGCGGATTAGGCTGATCTTATTTATCTCTCAAAAAAATATTTGTGCAATCTGCTAAATCTGCGTGTAAAAAAACAAGTATAAAACTAAAAAGAATTCGTAATACTATAACTAAACTTTGCGTGCGGTTATCTCCGGTTTAAGCATAACTTTTCATTTTCTGAACGATCTCTAAATAACGATTTTCAAAAACAGTTTGCTCAACAGGAACCACAACCGATTGGAATAATTGCATCAAATTATCAGCGTGATTGGCTACTTTTGTTGTTTGAAGGTTGTAATGAATGAATTTTATCCAAAGCAATGCTTTTAGTTCTGTTTCATTCTCATTCCACATTTTCATTTCTACCAGTAAAACATTATCAGTATATTGAATCAGTTGAGACTCGATTACTACGGTTTCCATTGTAGAGGCCGGTCTCATATAACTGATCTGATTGGAAGCTACAACCCAGCTCAGCGCGGTTGTTTTCATCAATTTAAAAATATCAAGATTGTAGTGTTCTGCAATTTGATCTTCACGGGTATTAATGAAATATTCAAGGTATTTTGCATTGTTCAAATGATTGAAAGGATCGCAATCCTGAAATCTGATTTTTCTTTTTGTTTTTAATACTTTTTCCATTTTTAATTAAATTATCACATACCGATTGGTATATGTAGGGTTAAATTTTTTTACTTTTTTATGTTTTTAATTAGTATGTCATCAATGAAATCCATTGCATGCGTAATGTAGGAGTCGTCATTGTGTGTAAATGCCAAAAGAGAACTGCCTTCTATCATAGTTAAAATGAGTTGTGCATATTTGTTTACATCGGTATCCGGTTGAATTTCATCTTTGCTAATCCCTTCGTTGATGATATCGGTTAGTCCATTAATGAATTTTTGAGATAACTTCTCGGCAGCTTCGAACAATAGAGGATTTACAAATTTGGTGTCAACAGAAACCCGTAACATCGGGCAACCACCTCTGTCCTTGAGCAAATCGTAATAGGAGCGATGGTAGTTGGTTATGGTGTGTAATTTGTTAATAGCACCTTCCTTGGTCGCCACCAGCTTAAACAACGGAATTATAGCAATACCGACATTAAGTTTAAACGCTTGCAGTGCCAAATCTTCTTTGTTGGCAAAATTGCAATAAATAGCCCCTTTGGTCAGCCCCGTAGCCTTTGTAATATCCGACAAACTGGTTCCAATATAGCCTTGTTTATTAAAAACGGGCGCAATTTTATCCAATATAAATTCAGAAGTATTCATGGCTTGTTTGGATTTGTGACTAATAGTAGGACAAATATAAGAAACAAATACCGATCGGTATGTGAGAAAATGGTTTTTTATTTTAAATAATTTGCTTTACTAAATTTTGGAAGAATGTTTGGGTTCTTGTTCTGTTAGCAACAAGATTAGTGTTAGCATTGGTTTAGAGACTAAGATGCTCGCTGGCAATCCTAAAAAACAAACAAAAGCTATCGGACATCGTTTTATCAGAAGTCTTTGAAAGTGGGTAATTTAATTAAATTTACTGCTATATGATTTCGCAAAAAAAATGATTAATCTTGTTAAAAAATAGTCGTACATTAGTTGTTTGTAAATGTTTTATTTTGAGTTAAGTTGTTGATTTATTTATTTTTAGAATGTTTTATTTTGATTTTTTTTAATTGTTATTAAAGAAAATGTCTTACAATTTTTGTTTTGCTTTTAAGTGCTTAATTAAATGTATAAAAAACTTAATACTAAATATTATGACTAAAAAAATAGCAATTATCCCGAAAAATAAGGATAGAGGAATACATGTTGAGACGCTACAAAAAAGACTACTTGATTTAGGATTTAACCCTAATGGAGTAGACGGTATTTTTGGCAATGGCACAGCAGTGGCGCTTAAAAAATTTCAAAGTTCATCTGGTTTATCTGATACAGGAATTATTGACACTACAACGCTCTCCAAACTCGATTTAGAATTAAAAGTGGGACAAGACAATAATCATGAAATTGCGATAACAGATATCGTAGATAGAAAAGATATTACTAACACAGATTGGAAAAATAGAGGGAAGGCTGTTTGGGGTTACTATTATGGTATGGCACTTATGTTTGCGGTTTTATATAAAAGATTAAAAAAGGGAGATCCACTTGTCAAAGAAATGGCAAAAGCACTTCATTCAGATCGTGATAGAGATGCTCTAAAAAGATTTGATACTGTGTTTGCTGGTAAAGGGATGAAAAATGATAATGGAGAAGAGGACAGGTTAAGGCATCTGTTTGTTCTTATGTTTGGGCTTGGTGTTATGGAAAGTAACGGAAAACATTGTGCAGGCAGGGACATTACCATGAATTTTGATCATGGTGATGATACGGAAGCGGGATTGTTTCAAACCAGTTATAATGTAAGGAGTGTTGCAAGAGATAAATTATCACAAGTGTTTGAAACATACAGATCGTCAAACACAAATGGTTTTTTAGAGTATTTCAAAAAAGGGTTTAAGTCCGAAGAAACCGAAAATTATGGGGCCGGAGACGCTTACGAGTTTCAAAAATTATCAAAAGAGTGTCCTGCATTTTCTATAGAATTTACTGCTATCGCATTAAGAAATGTATCCAATCATTGGGCTCCTGTAAAACATAACGGAGATGCCGAAAAAGGGTTGGAAATAAATAGCGCCTGCAATGAACTCTTAAAACAAGTACAAGAGTATGTTGATACATATGGATTCAATGCTGATGAGATAAATCTAGTTGAAAATACAAGAGAAGAAATTGCTCCAATTGCAGTTACTGATCCAAAGAGTGAGCTAAAAGAAATTGCGTTAAATAAAGCAACTGAATTAGGACAGAAGGAGCAACTTGAAAAACTATTTGACTCGTATCCCGAAAGTACGGCAAACTATTGGGCAGTAGTAGATTTTAATAAACCAAGTTCAGAGAAAAGATTTTTTATCTTTAATTTGAAAAATAAGAATTACAAATCCTATTTGGTTGCCCACGGAAAGAATTCAGGAGAATCGTATGCAAGAAATTTTTCTAATGTAATTGGCTCTAATCAATCAAGTTTGGGGATATATAAAACAGCAGAGACTTATAATGGAGAACATGGACTTTCATTAAGGCTAGATGGGCAAGAAGCTGTAAATTCAAATGTAAGAGCAAGAGCTATTGTAATTCACAAAGCAGATTATGTGGTCCCAAATTATAAGGGAACTAGCAGAGCAGGTCGCTCAGAAGGTTGTTTAGCTGTAAATCCTACTGACATTGATGAAGTTATAACAAATTTAAAAAATGGCTCCTATATTATTGCATGGACTACTAACGCATAGTTTTAAAAAATCTGCTGCTTTTATATGGAGGAAAAGTAAATAAAGACTACTACAGTCCGCTAGAGATTTTTCGTTGGCTTTTTAAGTCTAACGAAACCTTAGTAGTTGTGTATCGTTTATAAGTTTAAGTCTTTTAATTGTACCACTGCATTTAATTGGTAATTTTCAGTTAAGTTGAAAATTTTTCCGAGTTTTTGTGAAGCGCTGATAAAAGCGATGAAGGTACACAATTCCGAAATTTCCTTTTCAGAGAAAAACTCTTTAAGCATTTCAAAATGCACATTTGAAATGGATTGGTGGTCTTTACAAAACAGTTCGACAAAAGCAGTTACAGTTGCAGTTTTTATTTTAGTTTCATCAAAGTTGGGTCTTCCTCCTTTTACCATACAGTATTCACAACCATTTTCAAAAGCCATTGCTCTTCTTATTTGTTCTAATAAATCGTTGTCTAAGGACGTTTTTTCCCAAAAAGATTCCTCCAATTCAATCCATTTTTCAAGAATTTGAGTATTGTGTCCGATAAGTTTTTCAAAAGAGGTTTTTCCATTTTCTGCAAAGTTAATTCTTGTCATTGTTCAAAATTTAAGTTAATCAAAGTTCAAGGTTTTGATTTCTTTGTCAAAGTGGATTTAATGGTAATATTTATTAATTTAGCTTAAATTAATTTTATTTTAAACAAGATGCAATGAAAATAACTTTAGACGATTTTGATTATAAAATTCTTCAAATCCTGAACGAAAATGCAAGATTGAGTTATGCTGAAATCGGAAGAAAAATTGCTTTGTCGCAATCGGCAACGAAAGAACGCGTTTTAAATTTGGTTGAAAATGGGGTGATAAAACAGTTCAGTACAGTTATAGATTTTGAAAAACTAGGCTACGGATTAAAGGTAATTATTAGCTTAAAATTCAAAAACGATGAGTTTAAAATATTCATTACTGATCTGTCAAAGTTTCCTGAAATTCTCACTTGTAAACGTATTACGGGAGAATATTGTTTGATTGCGGAATGTGTTTTGCGGGATAGTTTACATCTCGAAAATTTGATTGACCGCTTGATCACTTATGGTGTTCCTGCGACTTCAGTTCAATTATCAGAAATAAAAGCAGATACTTTTTTTAAGCGTAAGATGAGTTAAAAACACACATTATGTTTAGGCATTTGGCAAGCAGATTCCCTTGTTCTGTCAATTAAATCAGGACATACTGTGGCTAAATCTTTTGTTTTCAGTAAAGTAGTATTTGAATCACATCATTTTCCCTTCCTTAGCATACTCTTTTTTTATCCCTTGAAGAAGGTGCGTGAGGTTAATAGTTTCGTTTTCGTCTTCTAATGTTTTCAGGCAGGCATATTGAATGATGTTTACAATATTGGCACCTGTAATGTCGTATTTTTTGGAAAGTTCGTTTAGGTTTACGTCCTCAGAAATTCTAATTCCTCTTGGCAGGTTATTTTCCCAAAGACGCAAGCGTTCCCCGTAAGAAGGGACTTCAAACTCAATTATAGATTGAAATCTGCGGGTGAAAGCCGTATCAATATTCGCCTTAAAATTCGAAGCCAGAATAACCAATCCGGGATGGTTTTCGATGCGTTGCAGCAGATACGAAACTTCCTGATTAGCGTATTTGTCATGGGCATCGCGAACGTTGGTTCGTTTTCCGAACACGGCATCTGCTTCATCAAAGAAAAGGATCCAGTCTTTGTCGGCGGCTTTGTCAAATAGTGAGGAGAGGTTTTTCTCGGTTTCACCAATGTATTTTGAAATTACCATCGATAAATCTATTCTGTAGACATCTCTTTTAGTATACTTCCCAAGGAGGGAGGCGGTGAGCGTTTTTCCGGTTCCCGGGGCACCATAAAACATGACTCTGTATCCCGGTTTTATTTTGGATTTCATGTTCCATTCGTTTAGGATGATGTCGTTAAATTTCAACCAGGTTTCTATTTCTTTAATGTTATTTAAAGTAGTAGAATTGAGTACCAAGTCGCCCCATTCTAATTGTGTTTCGATTAATTGTGCGGGGAAGATGCTGCTGAGCTGCGGTTTCAGGATTTTTCCGGTAATGAATTTTTCGACATATTCATCATCTAAAACAAGCAAACCGCTTAGTTTGGGTTCGCCATTGCTAACCGAGTCTATTTTGATGATTCCTTTTTGATAAAGGAAAGACTTGTTGTGCAGGTAATTATAAAAGGAGATTCTATTCTCGAGATGGTTTCCTGCGATTAAAAACTGAGCGGTTTCGCCCGTTGGTAAAATCCCGCGGTGGTTCTTTGTTTTTATGCCGCCGAATTCAGGTAATTCACCACCATTGGGTAGGTATTCGGCTATGATGGAGCTTAAAAAATCAGGATGAATATTAGGAACCAATGCCAATGCCAGTAACAGTATATCGGTTTCGGACAGGTTATTTTCTATGATGAATTCGTTCACAAATCCCGTAGCATCCAGTTTTCTGACGATGAATTTTTCCGCTGGATTTTCTACCTGAAAAAGAGTGTCAAGCTGAAAGATGAATTGGTTTTTTAGAATCTCAAATAGTGTTTTCATGATGGTTTTCTTAAAAATTCAATTAATTCATTTCCTAATTCTATTTGTTCATTAACCGATGTCATAAAAGGATCGGTTAGGTATTCAATATCTTTAATTTCAGGGAGATTTCCTGTCAACGTTTCTTTCCAATTGCCTTTGTTGTTTGATTCAACAAAATCATATAATTCTTTTCGTTGGTTTACCTCCTTAAAAAAGTTCGGAGATTTGGCTGCCGGATAATAAGAATAGTAGGGAGAGGGTAAGCGGCCCAATGATGAAAAACAGGTTAAATGGCCTTTAGGTTCAAAAATAAAAAATAAAGGTTCACTATAAATGCAGGTTCTTAATAAGGCAAATTCTCCATTCAACAGTCTTTTTTTTAACTCAATTAATTGAGGAAGTATATGCTCCAGTATGCCGAAAGGATTAAAATCTTCGTCTGATGACATCGAAATCCCGTTAAATATAAGAATAACTTTCTCCAGATTGGGTTTCCAGAACGGGGGATTATCAAGAAAATCTCGGATATTGATTGCGCTTTTAGGCAAGAAATCATCTTCGAAACTATCATCATCTGCCGGATTATAAAGGTAAAATGTTAGCATTATATTTTAGTTGTTTTTAGTTTTTTACATTAAAATGGGATAAAGTAAAAATAGGTTTTTTTTAGATGAATTAAATACTTTGGTACAATACCATTGCAGCTTTCATGAGTTTCCCTTCAATTTGAAAACCGATACTTCCCTGCGGATAGATAGACATTATTCCTCTAATGTTGTCCAGACTTACCCATACCTGATGTCCTGAAGCTAATGTCCCTTGTCGTACATCGGTTCGGGCTAAACCTTTTACTAAAGCTTCTACTTCAGGGGAATTCAAAAGAGTTCGGGCCAGATTTTCCAATTGTCCCATATCGGTTCCAAGATCAAACATACTGACGTTCGACTCAATATTGGCAAAAGATTTTACATAGAAGTATTTCCAGGTATGACCGGCTGCTATATGTGAAATATCAGCGTTTTCAATGGTAACAGTTACAAATGTTCCGTCCGCAATTTGTAAACTTTTCTGACCAACCTGACCTATTCCGTTGGCTCCTCTGGCCGGAAAATTAAGGTTCGATGCCCCTCTGCACTCATTGGCCAGGTTTATTGCATATTCTAATCCTTTATACCATTTTGTAATTCCGGGAGTTTTGCTGGCGAGACCTCTGTCAAAGAAATCCACTATTTTATCAATTTTTTTGAACCCATGGGTCGGACATGCTTCAAGAAAGTCAAGAATAAAAGTGGAACCCGAAGTAGCACGTGATAAACCAGATGCAATTGCTTTGTCAACGACAGTCAGCAGATCAGCAAAATTACCGAAATGGTTGATGAAGTTGGTTACTTTATCAAGGTCCTTAACCTCATCTAAAACCCTTATTAAATCATCTACAACACCGCCGGCATGAGTCAGAAGATTTCTTAATTTGGCTACCGTTAAGTTATCCATGAAAAGGAGTTTTTCCAGTTTGGCAATTGTCATTCCCGGTTCGTCGAGGAATCGTACAAAATCATCCAATTCACCGGCTAAACCATTCAGTTTTGGTATGGCTTTGTTTATATCTGATAATCCTTCCAGAAAAGGAACCAAACGATCTAAGGCTGTGCTTCTTCCCAGTAGGGTAACTAACTTGTCGAACTCTGTTACGCCGTTGAATACAGCCAATAAGCGATCGGTGTCTGCAAATCGGTCAAAAGCGATAACCAGTTTATCCAATTCGGCAACTTTGTCAAATAGTGCTACTATTTTATTTACTTCTGTCGCTTCTTCTACTATTCTTAGTAAGGTGGCAAAATCTGCGGCTTTGGTTACAATTCGAAGCAATGCTGCAGTATCGTCGGCGGTCTCGATTAAGGTGATTAATCTTCCGAGATTGGATGCTCCGACACGTTCCATAGCAATGATCATTTTGTCCAGGTCAGTTGCTTTATTCAGCACTCTTATTAGTCTTCCGATATCATCGCCCGAACGTTCCAGTATCGTAATTAATTTGACGAGCTCTTTTGCTTTCCCCATTATGGTGATCAGGCTTTCGGCATGACCGGCTACTATTCCTTTTTCGATAAGGGCTAAAACCCGGCCAATATCATCTGCTTTGGTCAGAATACTAAGTAATTCATCAGCCTTACCAACGGCGAGTAATGCTTCAATTATTCGGGCTACATCATCGGCGCTAGTCAGTAGTTTAATCAGCCCCGTAACGTCTTTAATTTTTTCGATTAATAG
Source organism: Flavobacterium sp. FlaQc-52 (assembly GCF_044007495.1). Classification (NCBI taxonomy): domain Bacteria; kingdom Pseudomonadati; phylum Bacteroidota; class Flavobacteriia; order Flavobacteriales; family Flavobacteriaceae; genus Flavobacterium; species Flavobacterium sp. FlaQc-52. Next base: position 182,783 of record NZ_JBIPCV010000006.1, read on the forward strand.
CAGCAATCTTTCAATATTGGCCATGCTGTCGATCAGGGCAATAAAGGCTTTTACATCTCCCACCAGAACAACAATTCTGAGGAATCGCGCCAGCCCTCCAACTCTTGCTACAATTGCCGAGATTCTTGCGATGCGTGCCAACCAGCCAACTAATCGGGAATAAACACCTGCTCCGACGAGGGCTAAAGCAATTTCAAAAAGAGCTCTTCCGAATAATCGTCCTCTTTCGTAAGGACTTAAACCTTCTGTAGTGACCGCCTTGTAGATGTAATAGATGGCAAAAAGAGCCGCTATAACAATTCCGACAACAAGCAGTACTTTCAGGATAACAGCCAAAGCAATTCCGAATTTAAAGATCAGGACGAGAATTATGATGACAATAATGATCACAATGATCCAGAAAATTAAAGTTCCCATTGCTTTTCCTATGGTAGTGATCAAAGTGGTAAAACCTTCCACAAAACCTCTTGCCATTCCGGATATGAAATCAGTGAACGTATCCCACCAGGAACTGGAACGATTGAATTCCCTGTCGAGATTGGCGGTAAACTGGTTTACTATTTCTGTTTGCTGTTCCAGACCTTTGCTTACCGTTTCGTGCATGTTAGAGACGTCGTCAGTAAGTTGACTGTTCCATTTGGTTTCGCTTTTATCAATTTGTTCCTGTAAGCCTGAACCCAAATCATCTGCCACGGTTTTGGTATCGGTTTCAGCCTCTCTTGCGCTGCCATTAATTTCTTTTACGGTATCTGATTTTAGTTTGTCGGCAGATTCCTGATAGCCGCTTGCTGTTTCAGATAAAGAAGTATTAATGGTGTCCTGAGTTGAAATAAATTTAGTCTTGAATTCTGTTGTAACATCAGACACTTTTTTGATGACGTCTTTAATGTATTTGTCAACGTCTTTATGATGTTCGTCAATAGCTTTGCCTAAATCATTTTGTGCTTCTGTCACTTCTTCGTTATACCAGTAAATTTCGCTGATGTCGGTTTTGAACTTATCAATCTCTTCCAGTGTGGTTGTTTGATTTTTATCAGTATTTGAAATTCCGGTTTTTAAAATATCGTCTAATTCCGTGTCTATTTTTGTCGGGATCAGTTCCAGTACGGCAATTTGCGAAGTGATGCTGGTTCCTAGCTCGGTTTTTAACTTGGTTGTTTCTTCCTCCAGAGAAGTGAGTGATTTTGCTGCAGATTCGGTTACGGCCTTGATGATTTCGTCTTTTTTGTCATTGATTGCCTTTATTGCTTCTTCTTTTTTGTTACCAAATTCGGAGCAAACATTCGTCGCATCTTCGCGATAATTGCCGGCTAATTTTAAGGAATGCGAAATGACTTCGGAAGAAATAAGATCACCCGCTTCCTGAATTTTCTGAATGGTATCAGGCTTGCTGGACCAGGCGGCTTCAATAATGTCGCCGGCATTGTCCTTGCCGCTGTATTGGCTTTGTTTCTGCTGAATAATGGCGTCAATCTGCTTAATGTTGGCAGAAGTAGTTTTGAGGGCATTGGTAGATTCTTCGGTTCCTGTAGCAGTCACACTTTTTGCTTTATCCTCGGCGATAGAGGTAAGTGACTCTTTTTTGGTTAGGATGACATCATCTACCCTTGCTATTTCTTCAATGGCGGTATCTTTTGCTTGTTGTATTTCAGTGTCTCGTTTTTCTTTTATAGCATTGCTTGCCTGTTCATAGGATTTATTGATTTTTTCAAGAGTCGCTCTTTTGGTTTCTTTTAATCGGTCGATTTCGGTTTGAACAGCCTCTTTGGTTTTTCTCTTCTCCTCATTGATTCCGTCTGTAAGTGCTGTTTTTTGATTTGTGAAATAGGTAATAGAGGCTTGTTTTTTCTCTTCAACATAAGCAATAAACAAATCATAACTGGCAAAACCACCACCCGTTTCTGCACCACCTGTAGAAGATGTTGAGGTGGTTTCTGACGAAGTTGTACCGGTACCATCTGATGAATCACTGCTGGTAGACTCATTGTTTTGGCTTGCTGTTGCTGGTGTTGTTGATTGGTTGGCCTCTTCATTTCCGCTTGCATTTGTCGTTGATTGGTTCGTTGAATCTGTGGTTGCCCCCGGTACCGATTGGTTTTGAGTATCATTTGCGGGTGTACCCGATTGCGAAGTCGAATCGGTTCCAGAAGTGTTTTGATCGGCTGCTGTACTATCAGAAGTTGAACCTCCATTATTGGATTGAGACGATTGATTTTGTTGTGTTGAAGTGTCTTCAGAAGAGGTGTTTTCAGAAGAGGTGTTTTCAGAAGAAGCGTTCTCAGAAGAGGTGTTCTCGGTTCCTGAATTTTCCGGTGATGAACTTTTGGGTTCTTCTTCCTTTTTTTGAACGGCGGGAGCTGATGCACCTTGTTGAACAGTATGTGTCAGTTCGTGAGCAAGCAAGTGTTTTCCGGATGGAGAGTCGGGATTGAATTTCCCTTCATTAAAATAAATATCATTCCCGTTTGCAAATGCTTGAGAGCCCAGTTGTTGATTCATTTGAACAGCATTGGAATCATTGTGGATTTTTACATCGCTGAAATCGGCTCCAAACCCTGATTCCATCTCTGTTTTGGCATTTTCCGGAAGCGGAGAACCACCACCTTTGCTATTGTTTAAATCGGTTTCAAGATCAGAATTATCGGTAGGATCTGCATCAGCACCCGCACTCATTTGGAGTCCATTTTCCTCTTCTTTTGATTGCGTTTCCTCTTCTTCTTTGGATTGAACTTCTTCTTCGACTTTCTTTTGTTGAATCAATGGCTTTGGTGTCGGCATTTTTTCAACAGTTGCAGTTGCTTCAGGAGTTGTAACTTCGGTTCTATTTGGAGCGGTTTCTTCTTTCTCCGATCTCGAATGAAAAAGAGTAGCGTTGTTTTCTCCTACTGCTGTTGTTTCGGGTGCAGTAACTTCTGTTTGGTTTAGAATCGTTTCTTCTTTTTCTGAATTGGAATGCAAAATGGAAGGATTGCTTTCAACAGATGGAATTATTTCGGGAGTCGCAACCTCAACTTTGTTTTGAACTGTTTCTTCTTTTTCCGATTTTAACTGACCCACCGGACTGATGTTCTCAGCTATTGGTTTTTCAGAAAGAGTATTTTCAGCTTCTTCTTTTTTCTGTACGTCATTTAGTTTTTTCTGAGCAATAGGAGAGGGACTGAAAAAAGGTTCCGGTGCTGTATTCTTTTGCGTATTGGAGATTACTTTTTCGGCTACATGATCGGCTTCGGCTTCAAATTTATCATTTGATTTTCCGATGTTAAGCTTTGCCTGTACACCAAAAAAATCCTCGCCCTGTCTCGAATTTAGTCCGGACGAGTTTGAAGGATTTGCTTTTGCTTTTTGGTGAAATGCTCCCATGAACCTTTATTCTAAGCTGTGATTATTTACTCTTCACCTGCAAAAGCAGCTGCTAAGGCATTTAAAGTATATCGCTCTTTTGGATTGTCTGTTTTTTGATATCCCCAAAAAAAGAGCCGTCCGTTAGAACTGAATAATGAATTTTTCAGATTGACACTGGGGTTAGCGGTAAAGTATTTTAGAGCATCCTCATGTTTTTGCTGATTTTCATAAATATAGATGACACAAACAACATTTTCGTCAATTACCTCATAGCTCACGGCATACTCAGCAGCTGCTTCATTGGCTGTAGGAGTAGGAGGAATCTCTTTGAGAGGCTTCGAAAAGGAATGCAGTAAACGGTCTATTTTAGTTTTTTCATGCTCTAAATAATCTGACATGTTGGTTGTTTTTAATTGGTTATTATTTCTGTTGTCTTTTCGGGAACAAGTAGCCAGTGCCAGGCTTACAAGACAATAAAATCCTATTTTTTTATAAGTACGCATCGGCAGCAGTCCAGTTTCCACTTTTAGTTTCATTTAGGAAAGTACTCCAGCCTGTACCTCCGGCACTAACAAAAGTACTTTCTAAGGTATCTGTATCCCCATCAAAATACGCAGCGGCTACAACGGCTTCTCCGACTAATGCGACTAATTTTGTGGCGGTAGTCCAATTGTCCTGGTAATTTGTTCTTGTTGAAATGTTTATTCCGGCTGCGTTACAAACCATTCGGGTAAAATATTCGGTCACTCCTTCATTTAGCGGCTGACTGAGGTTTATTAATGTCCGCGTCGAATATTTGTGTGTTCCCTCATGTACCATAGTACCGGGGTTACCGCTATTTTGCTCGATCCATACCCTGCGTTCGCTGTCTACAAATCCACTTACGTTTTTTGTTGCCCATACTGATGCGCCATAATGGTTCTCTCCGGCAATATTCCAGTTTAAGGTATCAACAACGGCTACAAATCCTTCAATTTGACGTCCTTCTGCCACTCCACCGCCTACATAAGCAGACAGATGCGTTTGAATTGCGGCGTCAGCATCTACAGCAGAAGTATGCGCAATACTTCCAACAAACAGCATTCTTAACTTAATAATTACCCATAAATAATAGTCGTCTCCAACTTCTGAACGAAGAGAGGCGAGGTAGGCGGCATCATTCCATACCAAATCACGATCTGCTTTTGTGGCGAGTTCGATAATTTGTTTGACTTCTTCTAAACCGGCCTCTGTTCGGGTCCATTCAATTTTAGTTTTTAAATCAAATTGCAGATCGGTTAAGGCCTCGATGATCGTTACGTTGGTGCAAACGCTGCCAAAAAAGGCTTTCCATTCCTCTGTTTTTAAGGAGTCTCTTTCAATTTGTGTGGTGTTGGCGTGAATGATCCACGGTTTTATGGTGGGATAATTGAGTTCCCAACTGGTTATGGTCATTTCGGCGTGTAACCAGGTTAATTTGGTGATCAGATCAAATTGCAAGTCGTCTAATGCTTCGACCATTGTGTCATTGGTACAAACATCAACAAAGAAACTCATGCCTAAATCCGTATTTGTTTTTAGGGAATCTCTTTCAGCTTGCGTTGTATTGGTGTGAATGATCCACGGTTTTATAGTGGAATAACTGAGTTCCCAACTGGTTATGGTCATTTCTGCTTTTAGCCAGGTTAATTTGGTGATCAGATCAAATTGTAAGTCGTCTAAGGCCTCCACCATGGTCGTATTGTCGCAAACATCAACAAAGAAACTCATACCTACATCCGTATTTGTTTTTAGGGAATCTCTTTCTGCCGGAGTGGTATTGGCGTGTGTGATCCAGGGTTTTATAGTGGAATAACTGAGTTCCATGCTGGTTATGGTCATTTCTGCCTTTAGCCAGGTTAATTTGGTGATCAGATCAAATTGTAAGTCGTCTAAGGCTTCCACCATAGTCGTATTGTCGCAAACTCCGACAAAAAAGCTTCTCCAGGTATCGGTTTTTAAAGCGTCTCTTTGGGGTTGGTCTGCAGCGATTACCATTCCTTTAATCTCGCTGTAGCTCATAAATGTAGTTCCGAAAGTCGCCGCAGCTTGTACCCATTCGAGTTTTTTATCCAGAGTCCACCCTAAATTGTTGACGGCACTGGTCATTTCTGCTACATTAAGGGCATCGGCCATTCGTCTTTTATAACTACCATCCGCCAAAACCGTTGCTCGTTCCGATTCTTCAAGTTGAGAGCACATCAATATCACCTCATCTTCGGGAACGTTAAAACTATCCAGCATTTCGTTTAGACTGTCCAGATGGTTGGGTGGATCTTCTTTTTGAATATTGGGTTTATTGCCTCCTTGCTGTAAAGTATGGGTAAGCTCATGGGCAAGTAAATGTTTGCCACTTTGTGAATCGGGATTGTATTTTCCCTGATTGAAATACACATCGTTTCCGCTGGCAAAAGCCTGTGATCCCAATTCTTTATTCATTTGAATGGCGTTAGAATCACTGTGAATTTTCACATCGCTGAAATCGGCTCCGAAGCCCGATTCCATTTCTTCTTTTGTTTGATTGGCCAACGGAGAACCACCGCCTTTGCTACTTTGAAGTTTACCTTCTAATGCTGAGGTATTGGTAGGATTGGTATCCGTTGTAGCACTTTTTTGAAGTGGTTCTTTTTCTTCCTTGCTCTGTACTTCTTGATCTTCTTTGGCGGTTTGTTTTTGAACTAAAGCGGGTTGGGGTGGAGTAAAAAATCCCTTCGAATTATTTTTTTTATTAGAGACTACTTTGTCGGCTGTAGCATCAGCTTCGGCTTCAAATTTATCATTTGATTTGCCAATGTTGAGCTTTGCCTGTACACCAAAAAAGGATTCTTCTCCTCTCTCCACTGTCGAAGGGGAATGTTTTGAGTTAGAATTTGACTTTTTTGGAAAGGTACTCATAAACTTTTCGTTTCATTTGTTATTCCATAATCTAAAAAGGGCTCTTTATTTCAATCAAAATTATTTCTTTAGGACCTGCTATTGATAGAATCAACTGGTTGTAATTAACGATTTTAAAATAGTGGCTTTGTCCAATTATCCATCTGTAAGGGGCAACACCCTTTTGGTATTGCATTTCATTTATAACATGCAAGGATTCGGCTGTTGTTCCATTTTTACTGAATTCATAATAGTTAGATAAATTATACGCTGAATACCCATTCTCTTTTTCAAAAACAACAGGGAGAATTTGCTTATCGAAATTTTCCGGAAGCGCCCATTTTTTTGATAAGGAGTTCGATAGTAAATAGGTGGTTTTGTTTTTAGTATAGGAAACAAAAGCTTCACCATTATTCAAAACTCCGGCCGATTGTAGTCCGATTTCTCCTTTTAATTCAGGACCATCATACCATCTCAAAGTAGTACCTTCCAAAGTAATATATTGGTTGCCCCAGTAGCCTGCTAAATTTTCAAAGTAGCCATATTTCAGGACTGTTTTTTCTGATTTTGTTACACCGTTTTTGTCCAGCGAAAGAATAGCATCGCGGGATTTATTAAAGCAAATAAGACTATCGTTGTATGAAATGGTATTGATGCCACCAGTCCACTCAAAGCGTTTTATAGTTTTAAAATCAGCATCGATTAACCATGTATCGTTTAAACCAATAACCCAAATAGCTTTATTTTCAGATGGAATAATTTTCATTCCACTTAGAGGATATTGAATTTTAGTTCCGTCTTTTCTTTCCAGAGTAATCGAGTCGAAAGTTAATTTTAAAAAATCTCCGGTGTCCGTAAGTAAGAGATCAATAACATCAGAATCAACAGCAACATATTTAAAATTGTTATTGAAAAGAGTGAAGAAAGTATTGTCTTTTTTGCCATTTTCAGAAGCATATCGCCCAATAAGATGCTCAGGAGAACCAAAGAGTTCGAGATATGTTTTTGGAAATGCAAGGGCAGGATTTGGGATGTCAATTCGGGAATATTCAATACCCTTTTGAGTACCCGAATTGTCTTTTGACAAAACCGGAATCGAATCGGTCTGTTGGCTGTAGACGATTTCAAGAGTAAGTTCATTTTTGGCTTGAATATTCATGTTAACGGGTTTTTTGCATTTAGTGAATGTTAAAAATAATAATAATAACAATGTCTTTTTCATGTTGAATTATTTTACCATGGCGGGTTTGCAACTTGAATTACACCTGTCAGATCTGTAATATTTATGCGTTGTATAAAATTAGTATTATTAGGTTGTGACCAAAGACTTATGGCATGGGTCGCATCGATTGCCATTGCCACGTGTCCCGGATAAGGACGACCAATTTCAGTATAAAAAATCAGTTGCCCAGCAGTTGGTACTGCAGGTGGATAGGTTGGTAAGGCACTATTCCAGCCTAATTGATTCCATATAACTGCATTTGGATCACTTGCAGCAAAAGCAATATTGTAAAAATGTTGAATCCAGGCCGCATCTACTTTATTGGCTAAAAACGCGGCATACATAATACTTTCCCAGCAATTCATGGTCGCTGTTGCTGGCAGTGGTGCGCTTCCGCCACTTGTTACAAAGTGAGCGAAAAAATCATTATTATCTGGATTTTTCCAAAACATCGAATTTAAAAGTAGATGAGAGAAAATACCCACCGAAAAAGGTGCCGTTAATTTTGAATTTATCAAAGTTCGAATGGAAGCATCGGCCAATGCGGCCTGTCTTTCACTGGCAGAAGCACTGGTAATGTAATTTCTGATAATATCATAATCGGTAGTATGATTAAGAAGCCAGGTGAGTATAATGACAAAATCACCTCCTTCTGTAGTAATCCAATCCAATTGGGTTGGGACGTCGAAATTCAAATCGGTTACCGCTTCAATGATGTTGGCATTGGTACATACCGATATAAAGAAGGCTTTCCAGTCATTTGTTTTTAAAGCATCTCTTTGAATTTGTGTGGTGCTGGAGGCTATAATCCAGGGTTTTATAGTCGCATAATCGAGTTCCCAACTGGTGATGGTCATTTCAGCGTTTAGCCAGGTTAATTTGGTTACCAGATCAAATTGCAGGTCGTTTAATGCTTCTACCATGGTGGTATTGGTACAGACACTAACAAAGAAATTCATACCAACAGTGGTGTTTGTTTGTAAAGAATCTCTTTCTACCTGGGTGGCGCTAATGATCCAGGGTTTTATAGTGGCGTAATCAAGCTCCCAGCTGGTTACGGACATTTCGGCATTTAGCCAGGTTAATTTGGTTACCAGATCAAATTGCAAATCATTCAAAGCTTCGACCATGGTGGTATTGGTACAGATATCAACAAAGAAATTCAAACCAACAGTAGCATTTGTTTTTAGTGAATCTCTTTCGGTCTGAGTGGTATTGGCATGTGTAATCCAAGGTTTTATAATGGCATAATCAACTTCCCAGCTGGTGATGATCACTTCGGCTTTAAGCCAGGTTAATTTAGTGATCAGATCAAATTGCAAATCGTTTAAAGCCTCGATGATAGTGGCATCGGTGCAAACATCAACAAAAAAGGATTTCCAAGTATCGGTTTTTAAAGCATCTCTCTGCGGCTGATCTGCGGAAGTAATCATATCTTTAATCTCACTGTATGCCATAAAGAAAGTTCCAAAAGTGGCGGCTTCTTTTACCCATTCCAGTTTTTTATTCAGAGGCAATCCTAAATTGTTTACCGCTCTGGTCATTTCTGCTACATCAAGCGCACTGGCCATTCTTCTTTTATAACTGCCGTCACTTGACACAATGGCTCTTTCTGAGGCGTTAAGTTGAGAACACATCAATATAACCTCATCTTCTGGCACATTAAAACTATCCAACATTTCATTCAGACTGTCCAAATTTGGCGTATTCTGTTTTTGGATATCGGGTTTAGCCCCTTGTTGTAAAGTATGGGTAAGCTCATGGGCGAGCAGGTGTTTACCACTTTGTGATTCCGGATTGTATTTTCCCTGATTGAAATAAACGTCGTTTCCGCTGGCAAAGGCTTGTGCCCCCAATTCTTTATTCATTTGAATGGCGGTAGCATCGTTGTGGATCCTTACATCGCTAAAATCGGTTCCAAAACCTGATTCCATTTCTTTTTTTGCTGCATTTCCTAATGGAGATCCACCACCCTTACTGCTTTGAAGTTTACTTTCTAAAGCGGAAGTGTTTGTAGGAGTCGTATCACTCGTAGCGCTTCTCTGAATGGGTTCTTTCTCTTCCTTTTCTTCCTTTTTTTGGACTTCATTATCTTCTTTTGCCGCTTGTTTTTGAACTAAAGAAGTTTGGGTTGGAGTAAAGAATCCCTTGGAATTGCTCTCTTTGTTTGAAACTATTTTGTCTGCCGTAGCATCGGCTTCAACTTCGTATTTATCATTGGATTTCCCGATATTCAGTTTTGCCTGAACTCCAAAAAAAGACTCTTCCCCCTGTTCCTTTGACGGAACGGCGCGATTGGAAAGAGAATTATTTTTTTTAGAAAAAGAACTCATGATAACTACGTTTTGGTACTTTATTTTTTCTTTTTGCCTGTTACTCCTTGCTGAATGGTGTGCGTCAGTTCATGGGCCAATAGTTTTTTACCTTCACCGGAGTTGGGGTTGTATTTTCCTTTATTAAAATAGATATTCACACCATTGGTAAAAGCTTGTGCGCCCATTTCCTGGCACATGGTAACCGCATTTTCGTCGGTATGGATTCTGATGGCACTAAAGTCGACCCCAAAAGCATTCTCCATTTCCAGTCTGATCTCCCGCCCCAGAGGATTTCCGCCTCCTTTTTTTAAATTATTTTCAACGTGGGATTTGGGTTTCTTTTCCTCTTTTTCCTCCGCTTTCTTTTGTACCGGTTCTTCCTTTTCCTCTGCTTTTTTCTGTACAGGTTCTTCTTTCTCTTCTGTTTTCTTTTGAACAGGTTCTTCTTTTTCCTCTGCTTTTTTCTGCACAGGCTCTTCTTTTTCTTCTGCTTTCTTTTGTACCGGTTCTTCCTTTTCTTCTGCTTTTTTCTGCACGGGTTCTTCTTTCTCTTCCGTTTTCTTTTGTACCGGTTCCTCTTTTTCCTCTGCTTTTTTCTGCACAGGCTCTTCTTTTTCTTCTGCCTTCTTTTGAACCGGTTCTTCCTTTTCTTCTGCTTTTTTCTGCACAGGTTCTTCTTTTTCTTCTGCTTTCTTTTGAACCGGCTCTTCCTTTTCTTCTGCTTTTTTCTGTGCAGGTTCCTCTTTCATTTCTTTACTTTGAACGGAAGAGATCGTTTCTGAAACAGATTTTTGCTGCACTTCTTCTTTCGATTGTAAAAGACCACTATCAGCCGAACTTTTATTCACCACCTTATCTGCTACATGATCCGCTTCTACTTCAAATTGATCTCCCACACTTCCGGTTTTTAGCTTTTTTTGAATTTTAGAGCTAAAAAAAGTAGTGTTAGAAGGGTTGTCTTTTTTTCGTTTTTCAAATGCTCTCATAACTATAAATTTTTACCATTGGGTATAGATTAATTTTTCGATCCACGGAATTTTGACGATGCTAATATTCCACGGAATTTTTTCGAGTAAAAGATCCTGCGTCTTTCGTTCAATAGACAATTTTGGATTCGATTCACTCCAGTCCAATTTGCCTTCTCTTTGCAGAAATTCGCTTCTTAAAACAGCCGTAGAAGTATTCTTTAAAGCCGACCAATGATACACGGCAGAGTCTAACATTTCTTCTACTTGTTGTTTGTGTTTGTCGTTAATTTTAACCTCTCTTCGTATGGACTGCTGCAATGGGATTCCGCATAAAAACTTCTCAAAAAGCAGGGCATGTTCGTAGTCATTTTCTCTTTTGGTAGCGGCATAATGCAAAAGATGTGCAGCCAATTCTTTGTTTAAAAGGATGTTGTTATCATCTATTAAATCACAGCTTTTTAGCATTTCTTTTAAAAAGGGATGCAAGAGGATTAAACCTGCATTTTTCACATAACAGGATTTGAAATCGCTATTGTCTTCCTGAAGTTCATCGTTCTCCTTTTCAATTAATAATTCCTCTTTTATCAAAGACGTTTCTGATATTGATTCTGATGCCAACTCGAAGGCATATTTTTCTTTAGTAGTATCCGAATTTGTATCAGGAAAAGGTTGTTCTTTTTCTTTTCCTTTAATCCTGTTTTTTTCGTTATTACCTTTTGAAAGAGAGGGCTTTATAATTGGTTTGGCTTCTTTAAAAATCAAATAAGCAGTCTTTATTTGCAGGAGCTCATCGTCATTAATAGGAAGCGGAAAGAATGTTTTTATACTTTGAATAAAAAGCTCAAGTGTTGTGTTTTTTGATGAAAAAAGAGCTTGATTTTTGTAATAAAAGGGGATAAGGGAAGCTGCTTTTTGATCGGTCCAAATCTCAAAAATCAAATGCCAAAACGAAGCTTTAAATTCGTGCGACTGACTAGAGAGTACTTCTAATAAACTGTTTTTTGAAAGCGTTTTTTGATTCACTTCGGAACTTAAAAAAACGGCACTCAAAAGCGCAATTTCAGAATTGGAGAATTGATTGATAATACGTTTTTGAACCCTTTTTTGATGTATTAATTTGTGAAAGGAAAGTTTAAAACGATCATTTTGAAGTGTATTGGAATTTACTATTTCAAAAAAAGTGATTTCTTCTTCGCTGGTAGTCCACCAGGGCATACTTCCGTTTTCTATGAAATAAAGTAAGGTTTTGATTTGTTTATCGTCTGAAGAAATTATGCGCATTTCGGGTACTTCTTCGACTTCATTTTTAGACGTTTTTTGTACGTCCTGTAAAGCCTTTTGAATCTCTTTTTCGATTCGGTTTTTTATATCGTTTTTGGTCTCACTAGTAAAGAAGGAAACATCATTTTTTTCGGTATCGGACTGGATAGAAATTTCCAGTTTTTCTATTTGAATGATTTGATTATCAGGGTTTTTAATGTGACTAAATTGTTCCTCTAAGATAGGAACCAACTCCTTTTCTATAAACACAGCAAGGTTATTTTTGATAGCATCAGCCATCACCATAGAATGGGTGTCTATCTCTAAAAAAACTTTTTGGATGCTATGTGAATTTTTAGTCATTTTTATTTGGTAATTTGATTTTTTTTTCTATCTTTGATACTCCCGATGTGGGAATACTGGGCATTTGTTCTGTTGTTTGCTTTGTTTGCGTCGTGTGGTGCACTCGTGTATCTTTTATCTCGTCTCTTTCATGTGTTTTCGATGGTTTGCCGCCCCTTATAAGCTTCAGACTCGCTAGCTTTATTTGGTCTGAAGCTTATCTTTTTTTATACCGGTATCTTAATAAAATTTCCTTCTGTCGGTTTCTGAAAATAAAACTCCGCTTTTTTAGAATACAAACTGATTACTCCGGCCAACTGACTTAAATTTATGTTTATATTATTGTTGATGTGAATCATGTATTTGCTCACACGATCCTCATTATGTAATTTTTTTCTAAGGTTGATGAATAAAACTAAATCATCGTTGGTGCTCCAAGGCATGGTACTATAGTAGTTGCACATGGTGCTGTTTACCCAGTTTCCGTTGGTCCAGTCTCCTCCAATATAAATATCGGTAACTCTTGTATCGGCAGCGCGAAGAGCACGTGCAATTTCACGTAATTCAAGTCCCACACTTTTATTTACATCTACGCTTGGAATATTCTCGAAGTGTTCAAAATTGTCAATAAATCTGCGGTAGTTAGCGATAGCGGTATGACGGATTAAACGTTTTTTAAGGATCTCCCATTTTCTCCAGTCTTCATCAAATCTTCCAAAGTCGTCATCATCCTTATTGATCGGATCATAGTTGCTGTGAATTTTTCGATAGATGTTTTGATTGTGTGCATTAAGAACCGAGCAAGTAATACCCTCAGCACGATAGATTCTGCCATTTCTGGTCACTCCGGTTTCCGTAAATTTATAGACAGGACTAGTCGATTTTTGCGTGATGTCCTGAACTTCAAATTCAAATTTATCTTTGTCCAATTTCATGATTTTGAGTTTCTTTTGTTCTTCAATAAAATCAAACAAAAGACCTGTCGGGAATTGGGTGTTGAGTGTTTGCATGACCACATGAAGTCTGCGTAAAAACACATCGGTCAACGGAATTCTGACGATGACCGGAGCAGTGATTAAATTCACCCCGTTGATGCTGTACTTTCTCACATTAAGAATATAATGCGTTGGCATTGCCTTGATGTTACTTGGTGTTCCTTTAAGGCTTCGCGATAAATTATTGATGTATTTTAAGGAACTGATCCAAGGGTACATGCATTCTGTAATGGCACAACAGCCCAATCCGCTGTCGGGACTTATTTTTCCCTCAATGGCAAAATCGGTTATGAAGGTGGCTCCTGATTTTAACAGCAATAAAGTTCCTCCTTTTTTTACACCGGCTTTATGTTCAAACGAATAATTGGTATTGAATAAAACTTTTAGATCGGCCGCATTTTCAACGATGTCCAGGATGTAAAAATCAAAATCCAATCCGTACTCGATTTTCTTTGCATTTAGAAACGTTTTTACATCATCAACGCTATCATTCAGATAACCTTCGATACGGTAAAAATCATAATCGTCTATGCAATACCCCAACGGTGCTTTGATATAATCGTTGTTTAACAGATTAGTCGTGTGGTAACTGAAATTGGTTTGATGAATATAAAGATTGCTTTTTTCAAAATCCCAGGCATGCAATAAATTGTCATCAACATTATAATAGTAAGGAACCGATTTAGCTCCTAATTTCCCCATTGTTTTAGAAGGGGTAATTTTAATACTATTAGCAGTTACCAGATAATTATCTAAAATGCCTTTAAGTCTTCGCACCAAAGAGTCAAAATTGCTGAATGTTTTATTCTGATCTAAAAGAGACGCTTTGTAAAATTGATGTCTGTAATTTTTAAAGCGACTGTTATCGGTTACCACTCCCAGCAATAAATGTTTTGGAAATGAAGTAATAGACGGATTACATTCTGATTTGAGTTGTATGAAAAGGTCTTTCAATTCTTTGTAAGTCGCCACGATATCTTTTAATAAATCGTATCGATAATGAATGTCTGCCGGGATATTGTTCGGGTCAATTGTAAATAAAATATTGATGCGGTTAACAATACTTAAAAGCGGAGCTGAATAACCAAAAGAAGAAAGAACAGTACTTAAATTGGCAATTAAGTCAATTCGGAACGAATTATCATTGACCACCGTATTAAAAAGTTGTTTGATCTGATTGGTTGTTGAGGTACTGTTAAAGGTTGGGATTACTTTTTTGACTCCCAATTCGTCAAGCTGACTGTATTTTTGAAAAACGTCATATTTATTGTAAAGACTGTCTTTTTCCGGAAAACCATTTTTACCAATAATGCTGTTGGCATTTGCCTGGCTCACTACCAAAACTCTGATATTGAAAATTTCTTCCCCACCTTTATTGGAACAATCAATTTCATCACACAAAGAGGCATCTTTGGTATAATTTTCAAGATACAGTATTACAACATGATCTTTTAAATTAACAAAACTGGTTAATAAAGATTCGCCACTTTCCAAAGGAGTTCCGAGTGGTTTCTCAGGCAGTAATTCCCACATCGGCAGGATCACATTGTTGATATCTTTAAAAGGAAGGTACTTGCCTTTATCATTATCAAACAATCGGTAGGATTTGTAATCGATCTTGGCAAAATCAACAGTAAACAATTTTTGTTTAAGGAGAATGGACAATGGCTTGTCTGTCTCTTTTTTTAATTTTATCAAATCCCCGTCTGTCGTAATTCCGGTTCCTTGTGTTATGGTTACGGTAGAATAGTCGGCATTGGCAGAAAGCTGAAAGCCACAAACAATTCCTGTACCCGTAAGAGAGATTCTATCCAATCGATTTTGGTCATCAAAATAATCAATAGTTTCATTGAGCTGATAGTGGGTTAACACCTGATCTTCTACATAACTATGATAATGCCCTGTAATGGTAGTAAGTTTTGTTGCCATGACCTTGTATTTTTATAATGTTCCTAAATTTGTTCTTCCTAAAACTATTTTTCCTGAAATCTCTTCCTCTTCGTCGACACAATTGTACAAGGTGCCTGTTGGATAAATAGAATTTAAATTTGATAATGTTTTGATGAAGTCCGGCAAAGCATCTTGTTTGTTTTGCGTTTTATCGGTCAGGAATTTTTTGAAATCCTCTTCAAAATCCATCAAGTCATTGTTTTTTGGGGTGATATGGTCTTTTCGATATCCGATCCAGCAGATTTTACCCAAAATGTGGGACGGAATTTCTTGCCGGATTACGTTTTCGGCAAAATTCCTAAAGTCAACATCTGCAAAACGATAGGTATAACCGGGTAAAACCACACTGATTTTAAACGAATACGGATTGGGTACACAGCAATCCTCCGAACAATCCTCTATGCAAATGGGCATATAATAACTTTCGTCAATTACTTTGTCGGGGTCGGGAACCAGCAGTATATGTTCTACCAGAAAAATGCCCTCATCGCTGAATTCTTCTTTAAAGAAAGTCAGTAAATCCAGCATCGCTTCTTTTACATCCTCTAAAGTCAGATGCAATTTGTACTGACGGGCTATGATTCGATCCGGATTGTTGAGATCGTTGACAAATTCCGGATTGATGATGTGAAACGAATATTTATGTGTATTGGATTCAATCACTTCAAAAGTGTTCATTACGGTATCTTTAAAAGGAATTCCGTTGTCTCGGTCTTTTATAAGAGCATCAAATGCGTGCTCGATTTCTTTTTCAGTGGTTTCGTAGATTTTCAGGATGGCAAGATACATTTCCTTAATAGCAGTCGATTGATTCGGATAATCTTCGGTTGCCGTTAGCAGTATGTTGGTCGCACTGTTTCTGATTCTCCATCTAAAAAGATTCGGAAGCACAGCCGGACTCGGATCATAGATTTGAACAAATAAATTAGAAATGTTTTTTCTTTTGATTCCTCTTTTGCTTGTATACGGATTTTGATCGCCTTTAATTCCTAACAAACCTGCAATTCGGTTTTCCAATCCTGTTACATTAAACGTATTCCACAAATTAGACACAGGCTGATTGAAGTAATTAAACCCGCTTCCTCGTTGACTGCTTATGGTGTTGTAATTGATTAGAAAATCAGCTTTGTTTTGCAGTACAATTTCATCAGAAGCAGCACCGTATAGTGATTTCATTAAAAAGGCATATTCTGCAAATCGTTCTGCAAATCGTGCAATAAGATGGTCTTTTATTTCATTTTGTCTTTGCACAGCATCGTCCAGATGACCAAATAACAATTCGTCCAGTTTTTCTTCGCTTGAATTCAGATAGGTATTGTTTACGATTTCGTTAAAACCCGTCATATCCGAAATGGGCTGCGTAAAATAGGTATTTGGCAGATTGTTGCTGATAGAAAGCAATTCTTTGATGTTACTCAAATGTTTGAAATAACTGGCCAGAATCTGATCAAAAAACAGCAGATATCCTTTAAGCTGTTTGGCTTTGGCTTTTCGTTCCGCACTGGCAGATTCTGACAGACCAATTTCGCCAATACCGTAATTTTCAGGAAAGTTATTGGTAACACTGGTATAAAAATCAGATTCTACAATTCGGCCTTGCGGTATTTTCAGTTCCCTGTTTTTAGCTGCTTTTTGTTGGGAATAGGCAAGGTCTTCTTTTAATTCGTCTAAGTACTTTTTGGCTTTTACTTTGTTGACTGTAACAGGTAAAACTCCTTTGCTGAAGTTCAGCGTGCTTTTAGAACAAAGACTTGGTTTTTTATTGGTCGGAATGCAGATGTTCCAAACACTTCCTTCTGCTTCTATGGCATCACAATTATTCAATGAGATGTCTTTAATTACCGCCACACCTTCTACATTCATGATGATTTGCATAATGTCTGAAAGGCGTACTTCTGTTTTTAAAGACGAGTTTTCTAATTCTGTGGTATCAATAAATCCGTTATTCAGAAAAGGGCCCTCATAGATTTCATCACTTGAATAACCTTTCTCAAACATTTCGGCTAACGAATAATATCTGATGGTTGGCGATAAGTATTTTTCGAGTTCTAAAGTAATTGCGGCATGAACATATTCTTCATTGGCTTCGGGAATAATTTCAATTAAAGCACAAACCGCTATAGGCTGAATTTCTACTTCACGTACTTCTAAAACATCTTCGCAAAGGTTTCTGTTCTCGTGAAATTTTTCGATTATTTTAGCTTTAAGCAGCTTTTTCTCGGCAACCGTACTTTCTTCAAAATCAACCAGTATGTTGTAGTATCCTTTGATTTCAGATTCTTTAATAAAAGTAGGTAGGGTGTCTGCGAAGTCTTCTTTTTTGAGCGAAATCTTTCCCTTTTTACAATTGATAAATAACTTTTTGGTCGTTTTTTGAAGCCAGCAATTTTTGATTTTTGCGGGTTCAATATCAATTATAATTTTGCGGTAATCAAGAGCTGTAACTGCTTGTGTTGGCAAAATTTCGGCAGCGGTAAAAAATTGTTCGTCGATTGGGGTGGAATTATTGCTTAACAAATCTTCGATCGGCAAATTGATTCTCATACCCAAATCGGTAATCGCATAACAAAGCACTTCCAGAATCGTAATTCCGGGATCATGCGTATTGTAGTCGGTCCAAAATTGGCTTCCTAACGATTCAATGTACTCGATTCCCTTTTTTCGAAGGAAGTCAAAACTCATGTCATCATTGGAACTGACGTTTTTCGGGATGCTGATATGTTGGTTTACAGTTGACATTCTTCTTTGTTTTCTATGGTGTTAACAGTACATTGTTTGATGTCGGTGCTGATGAAATGACTTTTTGCTGAAACTAAAATCGATTTCGGATTGGATGGAACCGCGACTTTATCTGACAGGGCGCCATTCTTTAATAGTTTTACATCTTGCAGATAATCAACATAACCTAACTTTTCGATGTAATTAATGAGCAAACTGGAGTGAATACTGACTCCAAATGTGATCGGACTATTTTTGTCGAGTGCCCAGGGTGATAAAAATTTGATTATATCGGTATTGAGTTGTTGTGAGTAGAAATTCTCATCAAAACCGGGTTTGAATTTTACTTTTAAATCAACCTTAACTTCTTCATAATTTGGATTAATGACAAAAGTAGTTACGTGCAGCGAATTCAATTGATCGATATGTTTTTTGACCTTGTTAAGGGTCGCCGTACTTACTCGAGGTTGATAAATATCGAATACGTTTTTGTTTACCGTGTCCGGAATCACAACCAAAGTCACATTGCCGGGCGATTGATAAGAATTTTCAGAAGTATGATTCAGGCATTTTACCTTATACAATTCCGGAAATTTTTGCAGTACGATATGCTCGTAATCCCACATGGTAATCGCTCTGTTTTTGTGTCGAAGGCGTTCGCTTATTCTTCTGTAATACTCTTCGTTAGATTCTTCGGGTTTGTGATCAAAACTGTTGTACGGTTGTGTTACCGATTTTACATTACTCAATCTCTGGATTAGTTTGGAAATAGTTTCGGCTTCTAATCCGGTTTTGAGATGCGAAAGTTCATTGGAATTGTTTTGAAAAGTAGCCAAAACCGCTTGCGAATGAATGCCGATCATTTTACAAACGACATCGTATTTTTTATGCATTTTGGCTTTGAGCCAGATATAATTTTTAGGAAGTCTGGTGTTGTTTTGAGTGGCTTCTTTGGGTAAACTGAATTTCAGGATGCCCGATTGCAATAAGTTATCGGTTTCATTCAGTAAAATATCAGAATAGTTAAGCGTACGCCATTCATTATTACCCAAAACAGACCATTCTATTTTCTGTTTTGCGGTGAAGGAGGGGGTTAAGGTATTCTCGCTTCCTTCCAATACCTGAAAAAGCAAGGTGATTTGCTGTAATTCCTGTACGTTTTCGAGACCAATAAACAATTCCCCACCTTTGCAATAGGTAGGAAGCAAATACGAGTTTTTGTTTTCTACATAATCTAAAGTTGATTTTAGATAAGAATGTTCTTCTGCATGTCCGAAAGGATGTATATGAAATAATTTGGCTTTGTTTGTGGTATAAACCTGTTCAATGGTTTGTGTTCCCGAGGCGATAAAACGAGTGGTCTCTGAAGCCGTATAATTCAGAACAAAACGCTCCACCATTGGGGTGTAAGGCGCATTTGGAATTCCGACCGTTTTGATGTCATTGGAAATGGCCAGCGCATAGGTTTTTGCATATAAGTCATGCAAAAAAGAATTCGTTAAGGTCAATTTTAATTGCCCGTTTTTCTCGGTAATGTAACTTGCATTGTTAAACGTGAAGGTGGTTCTAATGGGTGTAATTTCATTAAATAAAACTGCATCTAATCCGTTATTTTTCCAAATGTTATTGGTTAAAACGGAAAGGCTGTATTTAAAATAATTCTTATCTGCTACAATGTCAACGACATCTCCTGTTGGGGCTGCAATAGCATCGTTTGTGGCAAAATTGACACGGTTAATCACTTTGTAGTTGCTTTTTTTATATCCTTTATAATGATCTTTAAAGTTTTCAGGTGTATTTTTCCAAAAAATTTCAGTGTTGATTGCATTCCAGTTTTTTGTAAAAGCCTCGTCGTATTTGATGTAAAAATTCGAACCGATAACAGGTTGTGTTGAGAAAGGGAAAAAGGGTTTTACCGCATTGATAGTACCCATATCATTTTCTAAAACCGCGTTCTGAATGTTTTGTACATCTATGTTTATCGTGATAGTTTCTAATTTGTTTTGGGCTAATGATTTGTAAAGATCATAGCCACCGGCTTCTGTTGTATCGAGATAGAATTTTGCAAGAGGCAAATCCGTAGCAAATTCTTCGCCGTGTACTTTGGGGTTATAACCCGTAATGGCGTCTGCATTTTCATCGAGCACAAAAGCAATTTTCATGATTTTTCCGTTAACGGAAGTATTGAAAGGTTCCCCAACTTTTATGGGAGCTATCTCTGAAATTTCAGCCACTTCAAACCATTTTTTGGCGGTGGTTAACTGCAGGCTTAAACAAGCTCTCAGGGCAGCAGAAGTGACATTAGTGATGTTGTTTTGAAAGGTAAAGCTGATCTGTACGGTTCGTTTTCCTTCGGCTAATGAAAAAATAGGAGAGGCAACGGCAAACCCCAGCGTAACATCAGGTAATTCTGTTGGGAAACTGTCGTCTTTCACATAACCAAAAGGCCACCATTGGGTGTTGTTTTTATCGGGAAATGCTTTTCCTAAACCATCATAAGAATTAGCAACCGGACTGGCTACTATTTTTTTGGAAAGGACATCGTTATAAATGTTTTTCAATGAAGAAACAACCGTTTTATTGGCAATCAATTCGTTGTTTGAAGAATAAGTTCTGGTTTTTCCGATTGCATCTTTGCCACCGTCGAAGCCTGTTTTGGCGTCAATTTTTTCCTGAACCGCATTTTTGGCTAATTCAAAAACAAGATACACCTTGTCCGGTGTCGCAGGAAGTTTGTCAATATGTAAAACTTGATTGTAATAAAAATCAAGATGGCGTTTGGTGAGGTTGTTGTATCTTTTTTTGCTGTTTTCCAACAACATCAAAAAAGTAATAAACAAAGTCAAATGCGGGGTAATGGCAAACTCTTGTTTTTGTTCCGTAATCAGATCAACGAGTTCTTTTTTAATCCGATCCAGTAACAATTGATTTTCTATGGATGGATTTTTTCCCGTTAATTTAAAAAAGTCGAAAAAAGGTTTCCAATCACCTGAAGGGGTTTTGGGATTAGCCGTTTCGAAATAATTTACATACTCAGAAAAATTATAAGCAAATAAAACCCAGTCGGTCAGTTCGAAATCGTTAAGACGAATGTTTTCAGGCTGCAACGCGTTGATATAGCGCTGCTTTTGGTCGCTGCCATTCGAAGTCAAAACACTCACTATATTGGTACAATTACTCATCTTCTAACAATTTATAAATCGGTTCCTTCTTGTTTGTAAAATGGATACACCATATTTATTCTCGAATTGGTGGCGCGTACTATAAAATCAATTAGTACCAATAATTCGCCATTCAAATCGTCGCCTTTTGTAATGTCAATTTTTTCAACGTCAATTCTTGGTTCGTGATAGAGGATGGCTGTTCTAATTAATTCAGAAACAAACGTTTTTAAGGTTTGGTTCAATGGATTAAACAGCAACTCATCCATATTACAGCCGTATTTGGGTTGCATGATGCGTTCGCCAATTTTGGTTGAAAGCAAAATCTCCAGGCTGCTTTTGATGTCGTTTTCATCAGTGAGCATGGTGACTGTTTTGCTGCCTGCATTAAATTCAGGAGGGAAACTCCATCCAATACCTAAAAAATCTTGTTCCGTTTCCATAATTAACCAATTAAAACCGTTGCTAATCCGGCTACTATTGTGCCGCCATGTGCGGTTGAATCCCCCATTCGTGCGGCGGGTTTGCCTCCAATTAAAACCGTTGCAGAGCCTGCAACGATACTGTCCGGTGGTCCCGTACAAGTGGCCATGTCGCCTACACATGCTGCCGGAACTCCACCAATTAATACGGTTGGTGAACCCGGAGGTAAAATCGGACCACCCACATGAGGAACCGTTGCGGTAACCATTGGGCAAACATGCATATCTGAAATTCTGGCGGCTGGTGCTCCCATAATTTTAATTTATTTGTACGATACTTCCTTTTACAATCGCAACGGCGCTCGATGACATTTCGGCACCTGCGCTTCCTTCTGCTTTGTATTGTGCTTTTGCTTTTAAGGAAACATTTGCGCCTTCAATCGTTACATCGCCGGTGGCGATTAACTCAATGTTTCCGGCACTTTCCATTTTTATTCCTTTACTGTCAATGGTGATTACGTTTGAATTTTCATCTTCAATTATAATCACGCCCTTGTCTTCATCGAGTGTGATCTTTTTGCCGGCAGGAGTTTCAATTCCGATGGATTTTTTTTCATCGTCAAATAAAACCTTCATTTCGCTTCGGGTTACAATTCCTTTTTGGTGGTTGTCATCGGAAGCTACAATTGGAGCGGGTTTTCCGCTGCTGTGAAGCATTCCTAATACGATGGCATTGTTCGGGTCTTCGTTGACAAATCCAATAATGACTTCGTCTTCTATTTCAGGTCTGAAAAAAACACCTCTGTTTTCCCCCGCATCCGGTGAAGCTACCCGGCACCAAATGCCTTGTTCTTCGTTATTGATGATGGGGATTTTTACCAAAATGCGATCTTCACCATTGGGATCACTCTCTAATTGGGTGACAATTCCAACATGCAGTCCTTTTATGGCGGGAATGATTCCTGAGCCGGTTGGCGTATGAATGTCGAACGTTTCAGAAAACCACTCCGGATTTAATCCGAATTGGGCATCGATTGTCCAGTTTCCTTCTGACAATTCATGAAAAACACCTGTGACATAGGCATCACCGTTAAAGCGATCTCCAACACCTTCCAGCGTAATTATGGTATTCGGTTTTACGGCAGGAATGCCTTGAAATTTAACTCTTCCACGGATTTTAGATAATTGTTGAAACAATAATTTAGCATCGGCCCAATCCTGAAGTTCTACTTCGGTAATGGTACCGCCGTGACGTAATTCAAGGTTTTCAAGCTTGATAATTTCAGATAGATCGGAAGCCGAAAGATTGCCGTTCAAACTTACGCTTGGGTCATTGGCTTCAATTTCAACTAATTCCTGATTGGTATAATCCCAACTGTAGGAGGACACTTTGGCAAATTGATTTCGGGCATCGATTTCGGCATCAAAATCAAGTATAGTAGCTCCAAAAGTGATCGTTTCAACAGACGAAGCTGTTACATTAGGTTTGCTGATGGTAATTTTTCCGTTCTCAACAAAACAAAGTTTGCCATTGGCTTGTGCTCTCGAAACAATAAAATCCCAGTCGGAGGTATTGTATTGAACGAGTTCTTTATGACTGAAATTAGTCGCTTCAACGTCTTTTTCCAGCCCGTAAAGATCAATAATGCTTTCAAATGCTTCGCTGTCTTTTACCTCATAAAAGTATTTGCTTTTTCTTCCAATAGTGAGTTTTACCGCTTCATCTTTGCATTCGATAATAAGTAAAGAAGCACTGCTTTTTATTTTAATGGAATGTTTGATGATGATTCCTTTGTAAATGGTTTCTTCATCACTGTGATAACCGGCATGAATTTCAATTTTTTTGCCCGGAATCAATAGGTCTTCATTGCTCAATTTGAATTCTCTTTCAGAAGCTTCTCCGTCTACCAGAACAATTTGAGCCATAGGAATCCGATTGACTTCATTTTGCACCACTATACTTTTTACTTGATAGGTTTTAGATAATTCTTCGCCTTCAATTAAAATTTTAAGTGTTACTAAATCGGCACTTTTACTGGTTTGTATGACTCCGCTATTGTTCATTAAGATTGTTTTTGTAAGGGTGGAAAAAATAGTTTTTGCCCTGTTTTTAATTTTCTAAAATTGACAATGTTATTGGCTTTGGCGACTTCGAGATAATACTTAGAATCGCCGTAGATCTGAAAAGACATCAAGGGTAATGTATCACCTTCTTTTACCGTTCTGTAATGCGTTAAATCGGGTGACTTATTATTTTCTCTTGCGGCTCTTAAATTGTCTTCAACAAAACCTTGAAATTTCACTTTTGCAATTGCTCTGATGGGTGTTCCGTCGGGTTTAAAGAGTTTGAATTCTACATCCATTTCAGTCAAAGCTCCTTTAAAGAGCAATGTTCCCCACGAAATAATCAGGTAATTGGGTTTGTGTTTGTCTCCGTTGTAATTTAAAACCACTTTTTTAAATTTCTCAATGTCATCAATGATGCCATCGTCGGAACTTTCGTAGCCGTTGATTACGCCGGATCGGTCAAAAACAAAATCGAGTTCGAGGTTTTCAGGCAATTTTTTATTGAACTTTGGAGCGATGGTACTCGTTCCTGATGCCTGTGTTTTATCGGTTTCGATTTTATAGTGATACGTGTACTTTTCCGGATTCATGAGCGTAGAAAAGGTACCGTCGGAAATTTTGTTGTTAAATTCCGGGTCACTATAGGCAACGACTTTTAGTTTTTCTAATTCTCCTAACATGACTAGCGTTCTTTTTTACGTTCGATGATTTTCAGTACTTGTTCTACGCATTCGGCTACCGCATCTTCATCGGTACTTTTTGGAGTACTGGGAGAAGTTGCCGGTTTTGATCCTTCGTTCACGTTTATTTTAATGTGAAGCTCTTTTATTTCTATGGGCATAACTAGCTTTTAAGTAAGGTGAAATAATTGTAGGTAAGCTCAAAGTTTTCCACTACAAGCTTACTTTCTTCGGCATTAAAATCTTCCACCGACCATTTTACAGGATAGGCATGAACCACGTTCCACGAAATCAAAGGCTGATGTTCTTGATTCAGCAATTTGATGGTCAGGTTTACGGGTTTGAAAGAAAAGTTTTCTATAGCATCTCTGCACCAATCAATAACAACAGAATCAATCAGTATTCCTCTCTTTAAAGTCAGGTTTGGATATTTTGTCTTTACAGGGAGTTTGTGCTTGAATCTATTTTCTCCACCTTCGGCAATCTCCTCGGTTTCAATGTCAACAGACAAGCCGGAAACAGATTGAAACTGATGGTCTTTTTCTTTCGAACCAAGACCTTCAAATTCAACTAAGAAGTGAAAACCGACAGGTGGATAATAGTTAGCCATGATTAGTCATTTTGAATGGATAAACCTTCGTGCACCAATTCCATAGATTCGATAGCGACTTCGTTTCCGTCAGCTTTTAAATCGGTGGATTGAATTTTTGTTGGCCACGCATTTTTTACTTTCCAGATCAGCACAGGTGCGTGCTCTTCGTTCAGTAATTTGATCGTGATATCTCTTCTTTCTATGGTGTTTAGTTTTACCGTGTTCCACCAGGCGTAATACTCATTGTCGCTTGCAAAGGTTCCTCGTTTCAATGTGATGTTGGAGAATTTTTGCATGCCGGGCATCTTGATCTTACTGTATTCAGGACTTGCTCCTTGGCGGTATTCGATAACTTCAGTTTCTACATCTAATCCGGAAACTTCTGTAAATCCTATTTTTGTTCCACCCCAGTCAACTGAGAAATGAAACTTTGGTAGCGGATAACTCATGATCTATATATTTTTAATGTTGATATTAATTAAGATTCCTGCATTTTGTGAGAGAAACGTAGAATGATAAATTCTGCCGGACGTACTACTGCCATTCCGATTTCGATAATCATTCGGCCTTCCAGAATGTCAATAGCCGACATGGTTTGTCCCAGTCCGATTCTAACATAAAAGGCTTGTTCAGGTTTTGCTCCGGCCAATGCTCCGGCGCGCCATTGAAGAATTAAGAAATTCTCGATCATGGCTCTCACTCTGATCCAGGTATTGGCATCATTAGGTTCAAATACAAATTGTTCGGATGCTTTTTTGATGGATTCTTCGGCCATATTAAAGAAGCGACGTACCGGAACATAACGCCATTCGTTATCGTTACCTGCCAAGGTTCTTGATCCCCAAACCAAGGTTCCTTTTCCAGTAAAACTTCTGATGGCGTTGATGGATTTACCGGCAACTGTATCAACATTTAGATTGTCCTGAATGGTGTTGGTGATTTTAACAGTAGGTCTTATAACATAATTCAAACTAACATTTGCAGGTGCTTTCCAAACCCCTCTGTCTTTATCTACTCTGGCGTAAATTCCGGCTATAGCAGAACTTGGCGGAAGTGTGATTGGCAGGTTGTAAATCTCTGTTAGAATTTTGTTGTAAGTAGCGTTGTCAATGCTTTCTAGAGTGCTTAATTTCCTTCCGTTTAATTCACCATTATTTAAATCTTTTCCACTAACGGATTTAATGGCATTTATAAGCGCAGGTAAGGCCACGGTAAAACCTGTAAAACTACTTGTAAGCCCTGTAATGGCTACTTGAGTAGTTAAAGGAGTATAGTTTACCAGTTTTTTTAATTCGGTATCAAAACTTACGGTATCTGTTTGAACAATTTTTAGCAGTTTAGCTGTTGCGTTCTCAGTCTGTATTTTTTTCTTTAATGTTTTTAAGTTTTTATATACAGAATCGATTTTATTGTTCGCCGTAAAAAGCAAGTTAAAGGCTGTCAAAGTACTTGAAATTGTACCTGCAATAACCATATCTTCGTCTGATATTGTACTAATTGCCGCGTTTGCTTCGTCGTTTAATGCATCTCTCAAAAGGGATAATTCTTCTAAGGTTGCAAGTAAAATATTCAGGTTGTTCAAAAACGTTGTTTTTTTGGTAGCGTCACTGGTAAAACTTACTGCCAGGTTAAAATCGTTCGGACCATTATTGTACATCTGTAAAAACATGTTACTTATTTGGCCCGCAATGTTTCCCACAACAGGTTCGTTAACCAGTTTGTTTACCGTTGCCGCAATTCCGGTAACAGGACTTTCAATAGCTACAAGTGCTGCAGCGATTTTATCATAAGCTTTTGCCGTATAAGAGTAATGTTTTAATATTATTTTGGTAGTATCAAAAGCATAGTCCAATATGGTTTCTAAGTGTGGATAATAAACGGCTCCGTACTTAATAGTATCTTTTTCAGAACTGATTTTATTTCTTAAATCATCTATATTAGTATCTGTTGGACTTGTTTCATCATAATTCAAGGTATCAATTAAAGTAAATCGGTCCTGAAGATTTTGGCATTGCGCTAAGGCATTGTTGTACAATCCGTAGAAATCAGTGATTGTTATTGCGGATACTTTTGTGGCGTCCGGAAACAAGATTAATGTGGGTTCGTCAATTTTTTCTAATTCTAATAATCCATTGTTCAACGCTACGCTATTGTTGATTGCTATAACAGGACTGTCTGCATCATCCAAATCATTTCCGTAACGACCTACCGATACAATGTAACAAGGACCACCACCATTTGCAAAAAACAGTTGTAAGGAATAGTACATCAAGAAAGGTTGTTTTGAAGTCGGTTGATCCACAATAATAGATCTTGTGTCGCCAGTATCAGTTGAAACATCATTAATGGTAACACTAATGGTTGTTTCTGGTTTTGCAAAGCCGAAAAAGCGTTCGTATTCTAAGAGAGATGTTATTCTTGTCGGTTTCAATTTCAAGTCTCCATTAATCTTGTTCGTAGCTTTCTCAGTATAACCAATAAAAGCGGGAATCGCTGTTTCTACCTGGGCAACGGAAGGAGGAAACTTTACGATTTCCTCAACATATACTCCAGGCGTTTTGTAAGTTGTTGCCATAATTGATTGTTTTTAATTATTAGATAAATATTTCCGAATAGTAATCACCATTGTTTTTTGTTATTGATTTTACGGATGGGTTAGGATAATGGCTGCTGGCCGGTTCCGGAGGCGTAAAATCGGTAAGAGGATCAATTTCAACAAAACCCGAGTAAGTCAGTGGTTTTGCAGCATTGGTTTCAATTTCAGTTGCTGCTTTGCGGTTGATGTATTTCCAAAGCGTTTTTCGATTGTCAAAATGAATTTTATAGTGCGGGCTATTCAATTTGCCCAAGTCAATAATATTATCAGGAGCATTGTCGCCTTGCAGCGTCAATGAAACAAGTCCGAAGACATCTTGTTTCTGTGATGGGTGTAGTGTGGCTATTAAATCGACAGTGGTTGCTTCAGATACTAAAAAGGCATTTGAAATCAACTTGTTGTCGCTTATTTTTGGAAGGTATTCAAAAGTGACCGGCTCGCTCGCAGGTCTGACGTTGCTGAATAAAAATACTTGATCGAAGGCAAAGTCTAAATCAGTATAATTTTCAAATTGATAGTCGTTTGTACTTATTAAGAAGTTTAAGTTCACATCAACGGGAGTTGGTATAAAGGGATCCAATTCGTCTGCTTCTTTGACTTTAATGTATACTCTAAAACCTGTTTTGGTTTTTTTGAATACCATTTTGTAATTTTTGAGCGTTGTATTGGTTTCTAAAGTTGGCGTTATCGTTACAAAGTCATCGGCGCTGTAATTTTGCAGCATTTTTTCTTTGTCAGCGCCCGACATGGCCGCAAAAGTTTCTTCGCCGTTGTTCAGAAAGTAATTGTGAAAAACGGTTACTTCAAATAACAATCCATATGTAAGGTTAAAACTCATGATTGCTCGCTTGTTTTTGTTACACCTTTAATTCTGCTGATCAATTCTCCTTCTCCTTGTGCAATATTGCGCTCAATTTGTATCATGCTGACTTTGTATAAAGCCGATGGAAGCTGTTTGCCGCCTAATGTTCCCCAGATATAGTTCAATTCCTCAAAAGTGGGGGTATAGAGTTCTACTGTGAATCTGAAATTGTCAATATTGGCCATGGCAACATTATTTCTGTTGTAAATAGTGTTGGCTTGCGTGAATAGTTTTTTCCCTTGAAAAAAGGCAATGATTTTCGAAATGTCATTAAGGGAGTTGATGTATTTCGTTCTGTTGGCACTAAAAAGTATGTACAGGTTTAAATTGATAATACTGTTTTTGTATATTGTTTTAGTATTTTCAATAGCGTGATTGGGAACATTTTTTAAAGTAGCTTCCTCGTCCAGATTAATTAACGTAAGCGCTACTTTATCGTCTAAATTTGTCGCTATGGTTTCGTTTTGAGACTCTAAAAAAGCGATATTTTCGGCCACAATCGTTTTCTCCAGCCCAATTTCTTCGAGATAGCTGTTTACTTGTTCTGTAATTATCTGAATAACTTCAAAAATCATCTTGGGATAAAGTTTAAATATTCTATACTTATTACTAATTTGATTGCCTTATACACAAACCTACTTTGCGAGGGTATAATTCCTAATTTCTAACTGTTTAAAAGCAGTATTTGTATGCTCATTTTGAGCTTACTTTTTTAGATATAATCGATATTCAGTTTTTGATTTATTCCCTTATTTTAGGAATCAAATAAGTGTTTTTTTGCTTTTTTCATGACATCCGAATTGTACTAACACTATATAAAATTTGACTAAAAGGGATTAGTTCCAAGGCGTAGATTAAAAAGTAAAAGAGGGGGGTGTAGATTTTACTTTAAAATTGTAATGGTTTGTATGGCTGATAGTTATGTCTAAGTTAGAAAAAAGAAAGGGCATCAAAAAAGGGTATTTTTACCCTTTTTTCGTTTAATTTATTTTTTATAAAATATTGATTATCAGGTAATTAGTTGTAATTGCAAATTTCAGCTTTAATTTCTGCAAAAATAAAACCGTCGTATTTTATTACAAACCTTAAAAAATTATAGTATGAAAACTATAAAGTGTTCATTTTTAAGTCAGTAGTTATTCTTGAAATTATTGGACTTGTTATTTGTAGAAAATTTTAGGGCTATTTCGTGTAAGACTTAAAGAAATAAAGGGAAGTGATCTCCTTTGTTAGTTCCGGAAGTATCTCTTTCTTTTTTTGGAGTAGTTTATAAAATTATTCGAATACCATTTTATTTTTTACAGGCGGGAAATAGTATTGCTGTTTTAATTTTTTTAATGCACAATTAAGATATAAAACGGGTAATTATACTTAGTGTAATGTAGTCTATTTCTTCTACATTTGATTCCTTTAAAACATTTGAGAATCAAATAATGGATACTTTTTTGTTTTAAATAAAGGTGATAAAAGGAATTTTATAGAGGG
Source organism: Flavobacterium sp. FlaQc-52 (assembly GCF_044007495.1). Lineage (NCBI taxonomy): Bacteria > Pseudomonadati > Bacteroidota > Flavobacteriia > Flavobacteriales > Flavobacteriaceae > Flavobacterium > Flavobacterium sp. FlaQc-52. Next base: position 212,652 of record NZ_JBIPCV010000006.1, read on the forward strand.
ATCAGGCATGTTTAAATAAAAGCGGATGTTCTAAAAATGTAAAAAACGATTTTATACTGCCATTTCGGTTTCCTGCGGATAAGAATCCGGTACTCATACCTATTTTTCAATTTAAACTTTTGTGTCCTTGTATTTTTATGAGGAAATACAAGTCCTGTTAGCTTTATTTTCAGGATATGTTTTTTTAGCGATCAGTTAAAAAAAATGGGCCGGATGAGGTTGATAGTTTACAGATTCTTATAAAAATGTAAAATATAAAAATAGAGAGGTCTTCAAAAAAGAAAAACGAAGAAATCCTTAACCGACAGACAAATACAACTTTTAATTTAGAATATAAAAAGATGAAAGCGAAGAAAGAATTTACAGTTGCAGATTATCTGCTCACTAGACTCAAACAATTAAATGTTACCGAAGTTTTTCAAATTCCGGGGGATTATGTAAAACATTTTACACAAGCCTTAGAAGATTTCAATGGAATCGAAACCATCGGAACTACTAACGAATTAGACGCTTCCTATGCGGCAGATGCTTACGCGCGTACCCGAGGTTTAGGTGCGGTGTCTTTGCAATACGGGGTTAGTACTTTTAGCGCCTTGAATGCGATTGCAGGCGCGTATGTAGAGCGTAGTCCCGTTGTTGTAATTAGCGCCACTCCCGGATCAGATGCCCGACAAATAGGAAGTATGTACAATGTGCTTTACCACCACTCAACAGGTAACCTCAACGCAGATCAGGAAGTGTACGAAAGGGTAACGGTTGCTGCCGAGACTTTAAGTACTTCGGTAGGTGCTCCCGAAAAAATCGATAAACTACTTATTGCAGCACTTACGTATCAACGTCCGGTGTACATAGCCTGTTATAAAGAGGTGTGGGGAGAACCATGTCCTAAACCACCGGCTAAAAAACTACAGGCCGAAATCATAAAGAGTGAACCAGCGGCACTTGATAATGCGGTTACTCAAGCCTGGACTCAAATTACGCAGGCAAAAAAGCCTATAATTTTGGCCGGTGTAGAGCTCTTGCGACATGATTTAACCAACCAGTTAGAAAAACTTATTAAAGAAAGTGGGATGTTGTACACTACAACGTCACTGGGAAAAACGGTGCTGGATGAGAAAGGAGATAAATTTATAGGAACTTATTCGGATCAGGCCTCGATACCCGAAGTGATTAGCCTTGTTGAAGGATCTGATTGTATACTGTCTTTAGGAACAATCATTACCGATGATTATTTATGGTTGGTAGAAAATAAATTTTCGGACATGATTCAGGCTACTACGCAGGAAATGCGAGTGGGTTATTTTACGTACAATGGCGTAACCTTAAAAGACTTTATTGAAGCTTTAACAGAACGTTTTAAACTAGCTGCTGCTTATCCTTTAAAAGTCGTGGCACCACCTCAACCAAAATTTCCGGAACCGTGGAGATCCAACTCCGATCCGAAATATGATGCAACACCTGAGGTAATAACCTTTAACCGCTTTTTTGAACATACCGTTTCCTTTTTAGAAAAGCAGAAAATGCTCGACAAAATTGTGATGACTTATGGTGTAAGTACGTCTATGTATGTGGCGACTAATATTTATGGTTTGTCTAAGAACGCTTATATCTCCTCGGCTGCGTGGCAGTGTATTGGTTTTGAAACCGGTGCAGCTTCCGGTGCTCAATTAGGGAGTGGTAAGCAAGCCTGGACTGTAGCGGGTGATGGTGGTTTTATGATGATCGCACAGTCGCTTTCGACTCTTGCGAGATACAATATCAATTCTGTAATTTTTGTAATGAGCAACGGAGTGTATGCGATAGAGCAGGTATATGTAGATATGGATGCCTTTAAACCGGGGCCGTCTCATAAGTTTGATGCATTTGATATTCTTCCAAAATGGGATTATCAGGCACTTGCTAAAGCATTTGGAGCAAACAGTTACCGCGCTGAAACGGTTACAGAATTAGACGAAGTGCTTCTTAAACTTAAGAAGAAAACAAATCTTCCGAGTTTAGTAGAAATCGTAATTCCGGAAAAAGATCTCGCCCGACAAATGAAAAGGCTGGGAGAGGAATAAAGACAATTACAAATCAAACGATTAACAACTATAAAACATACGACAATGACAAAAAAAACATACTCTATTTTTGGAGCAGGTGCAGCCGGGCTCTATACAGCCTGGAGGTTGCTGGACGGAACTTCCAAGCTTAAGAAAAACGAAAAAATGCTTGAAAAAGGCGATGTATTGGAACTTTATGATTGGGGAGAATACGATTTTTCTAAAAAAGATCCGGGGACCAGAGCACCGGGAGCACGTGTTTGTACCTGGCATTATAAAGATAATAAAGACAATTCGTATCTGGAATTGGGCGGTATGAGGTATTCGTACTGGAACGGTACTCCAATGGGAGCCGGGCATCGTGTAGTTACTAAAACCATTGAAAAATTAGACTTAAAGAAAGATTCAATTCCCTTTAATGAGTCCGCTGATCCCTTAATGTCTTTGCGTGCTAAGAATATGTATGTCTCCGCTGTTAGTTCTAATCAGCCCGCTCCCTATGCGGCAAACAATTACGGTGAAGATGCTCCACCGGATGATGGATTTACAACGATACAATCGGTAGCGATTACACAAGATTCAGGGCCTACAACCCGAAGAGAATGGTGCAAATTTTATGATGAAGGAAGAATCAATATCGAAATGCCGGAAAGTTCGATCTTTAAAAAAGGAGATTTACTAAAAGAAATTGGCTATTGGAATCTGGGTTATGATATGCTTGGACAAGAAGGTTTCGGTTATTTGTCCGATGGTAATGGTTATAGTTCAAACGTAGTAAACAGTAATAGTGCCCAGTCGTTTAATGTCAATGATGAGTTTACACCCGGTACAGAATACAAAACTTTAATAAAAGGATATTCCAGCTTATTTGATGCCTTATTTAATGAAGTTGAAAAATTAGCTAAAAAGAAAGGAATTACACTGAGTTATTTTCCAAATACCAGACTGCGTTCTATTTTGCACGATAAGTCCAAAGCACATTTTACAACAGCAACACGCAAGGCTCCGGATAAACTTGCAGAAAGTAAAATATGTGATGCTGCGTTTCTTGCTATGCCAAGAGCGGCGATAGAATTAGTAGCTCAGGCCAGCAGATATATCGACAAAGAAGGTTTGGATGTATTAAATCATGAAAAAGTGCAGCTGTACTTAGAATCCGTAATTATGGAGCCTTCGTACAAAGTAGGGATGTTTTTCAAAACACCATGGTGGAGAGAAACTCCGGAAGGTGGCCCAACTTATCCGGCTAAGCTAACGAGTTACTTCTTAACGGATGAAGGAATAGCAAAATTAAAACAAGAGAAGTTCCCTGCTGAATACCTTAAAAAAATAGCAGAAGCTAAAAGTCCCGAGATTATAGGTAATCCGTTTAACGATAAAGCCAGTTTTGTAGCTGCGGTAGAAAATGCCATTCAAGAGCGTTTAACCTATAAACAGGAAGGTCAAATCTCAGCAGTAGCCGAGTTAGATACCATCGGTCCAAGTATTACCGATATGCCGATCCGACAAGTGGTCTATTTTGGGGATAATGCCTTAAAAGAAAAAGGAGAAAAAGTATATGGTATTTTGGCTAGTTATGATGATATTCTATATACAACATTTTGGAAAGCTTTAGAACTTGGGCCAAAAGCAACACGCGAAATTCCGGAGTCCAGAGACCTTCAACCGCTTATAGGACCAAGAACAGCCACACCGGTAATGGTAAAAATGCTTCGCTCACAGCTGGCATCCTTACATTTTGGTCCACAAACCGATTATTCTGCGGTACCGGAACCTTTAGAAACAAAATACATGGACTGGTCGCTGCCTCCTTTTAACGCAGGTTATCATGCCTACAAATCGCATTATGATTTGGGCGATGTGCAAAGAAAGATCAGAAAGCCATCACAGCTTATTCCAAAAACCGATTGTGATATTTTTATCGTTGGCGAAACCTATTCAAATGATCAAGCCTGGGTAGAAGGTGCTTTTTGTACAGCCGAGTCTGTTCTGAATGACTTTTTCGGTATCGAGCCAATTATAAGTGAAGTACACTATCCCTTTATTTGTCCGGAATAATTTACCCGGACAAAATTGTTGAAAGTGTTATCGAAACTTTGAAGGAGATTAAAAAAAGAAAGCCTTCTTCTTTCAAAGATAAAGCAACCAATTTTACATATGAAAAACCAGTAAGGGAAACTTTACTGGTTTTATTTATTATTACGAATTTTAAATAGCGGTGGGAGTTTGTGAATGAGCGATATTTTGGGAGCCACTCGTTAAAAAACAACTTTTTTTCGCTGAATATGCTGCCATTCGGGTAAACTCATTTAATCCGCAATGCTCTAAATACTTACAAAGAAATAGCGTAGAAGCATTTCATTAGCAGACTGTTTTTTTGTTCTAAATTAATCCAATGTTTTTTAGTAAGGATTATTCTTTATATTTATTGAAATTTAAACTATGGATCTAACTAAAAAAAACAGGTTTTTACTTTTTATTATCTTTCTAACAATTTGTATTAATTGTTATAGTCAGTCTGCACAAAAAGAAACAAAATTGGACAGTTTATTTCTGAAAGCAAATAAATCAAAAGAATTCAACGGAAACGTTTTAATTGCTAAAAACGGGAAAACAATATACGAAAAAGCTTTTGGACAAGCTGACGCAAGCGGAGCAATTCAATTAAATAAAAAATATCGTTTTCATATAGGTTCAATTGCAAAAGAATTTAATGCTGTTGGAATTATGATGCTCAAAGAACAAGGAAAGTTAAAACTTGACGATACGATATCAAAATTTCTTCCTGAACTTCCTTCTTGGGCGAACAAAATTAAAATCATTCACTTGCTTCAATATACAAGTGGCCTTCCACAAATAAAATGGAATGAAGTCAATAACGATTCTGACAACATGGAAGAATTAAAAAGGACAAAATCCCTTGATTTTGAACCGGGAACAAAATATGATTATAATAACAATAATGTGTTTTTACAACGTAGAATCATAGAAAGAATCACTAAAATGTCTTTCAATTCTTTTGTGCAAAAAAAGATATTTCCGCCAATCGGAATAAAAAATGGAGTCGTAGATCCTGGTGAAGGAGAAAAACTTTTTGCAAAGTCTTTTAATAATAGCGGAAAACAAGATGTTCTTAAATATAATATCTCGGGTTGGACAGCATTAAATCTGGAAGATTTTTACAAATGGTCTGAAGCTATTAATTCATTTAAACTAATCACACCCCAATCAACAATTGAACTTTTAAAACCTTTTTCCACTGGGAATCAAACAGGTCTTGGAGAAGGAAGTATTCAACAAAACCAAGTGATAAACCATATACATGATGGGAGTGCTTTCAATTATCAAGCTCTGTTAGTCAGTAATCCTGGATTAACAATTATTTTAGTATCAAATAACAAACAAAATACTTTAGAGGAAATCAGTACTTCGATACAAGTTTTACTTGAAAAGAATTGATAGGGTTTATATTTTTAAATGTAGCTAATCCAAAAAAGAGCCCTTTATGGAAAAACATAATTGTATTTTCTTAGTGAAAAAGGATTTGGATTCCATTAGCGAAGATTTACAATCCGTGCAAAGAGAATCATAAACGTGTATAAACAAAAAAAGCCTCAGATTTCTTTTGAGGCTTTACTTTTATCGAATATATTGTTAATCATCTTTTTTAAACTACGCAAAATTTTATTACTCTGTTTTTATTATACGAATGATAGAGAGATCATCAGTAGGAACTAAGCCATAGTTATGTTCTAATTTCTTTAGTTTTAAATGAAGCATTTCACCTTTACCTTGATCTGTGTTTTCAATTGTTAAAAAATCTATAGTATCAATAACTTCCTCTGATTTGGCAGGTTTTAATTTTTCAAAGGTAAATATTCCGTCTGTTGCAATAGATATGTCATGTACTTTGTTAAATTTTATTTTTTGTTCCAGAGAATCATATAATTTTTCAAAATCTTCCGATAGGTGAAAGCCTAAATAGTCTGGTTTATTGTCTTGGTCAAATTCGTATTTTTTCCCGTTTACAATTGCAAATCCATCGCCGATAGCAAGAATGACTCCTTCCTCACTTTTTTTATTAATCAACATTATTAGCATTGTTGTCAATAATTCTTTGGTGTCCAGCATTAATGCATTTTTTATATTTTTAAGTTCGACTAGTAAATTCTTTAAAATTGACTTTAAACTTTCGTCAATATCGTCTAAACTTTCAGGATCTACAAAGTCTTTATAGCCTTTTTCTATGCAGATTTTTTTTAATATCTTTCCAACTAAGGTAGATGCAAAGTGACTTTCCAATGCTGTTGTACAGCCGTCCATAACAGCACATAAAATCATATTTTTGCCATATTCATTTATATATAGATGGTCTTCACAGTTATTTTGGTGGTAATCTCCGATTCTTATTGTGGAATATATGTTCATTTTTTTTCTAGTTTTTTATACAGAAATGAATAAAATCTATTTTTGGGTTTGTAAAAGGTTGGAATTTGGAATTTAAAAATATTGGAATTTCTGCTATAAGTACGACCAAAAGAAAAAAAGTCCCAGATTTCTCTAAAACTTTACTTTAGCGGTGAGAATAGGACTTGAACTTATGTTCGCGGCGACGACTTTGAGCCCTACGGATTCTAATTTAGAAATTTTCCAGTTCCAGATTTTAAATAGTTTTTTATTTTGACAGTTTCTATTGTTGAATAGAAAAAGGGTCTGTAAAAGGGATCAAGTCAGAAAGTTGTGGGAAGTAAAATCTCGCAGAGTCGCAAAATCGCAAAGTTTTAATGAAAAAACAGAAAAAACTTTGAGACTCTATAATATTTTTAGAAACCCAAAGCGAGAAAGTAGAAAACAGAAAGGTGATCTTAAAAATAGGAAAAAAACTTAGCGACTTGGAGTCTTTGCGAGATCGTCAAAGCGAGAAGTTAGAAAATTAGGTACTTAAAAAGCTCGGTCAAAAAGTATATGATCTGCTACTTCTAACAAAAGAAATTTCTAAAAATTATTTCACAACTTTTCAACTTGACTCGGAATTACAGAACTACAAGATATTTGTTCCTCTACAACAATATGTCTTGATCCTGTAAAAGGTTGGAATTTGGAATTTAAAAATATTGGAATTTCCCCTATTAGTTATGAGCAAAAAAAAAGCATCAGATTTCTCTGAAGCTTTACTTTAGTAGCGGGAACAGGACTCGAACCTGTGACCTTCGGGTTATGAGCCCGACGAGCTGCCTACTGCTCTATCCCGCGTTGTTTCGGGTGCAAAGATACACACTAAATACAGTTTAGCAAAGGAATTAGTGCTTTTTTTTTGTTTTTATTTAATAGAATCTGATAATTTACTAGCCTTTAGTGGTTTATAAGAGTAGATTTTTGGTAGTTATTTGGGTTTTACTTACTATAATCTTTCTCTTCTTTGATTTCCTGTTCAATTCTTTTGTTAATGTTGACTTTAGCGCCAGTAAATACAAAGATAGTTGTCCCATATTCACGAGCATATAGATTGGTGATTTCGCCCGCAATCTGAGAAGTTTCAAAATACGGACTGGTTTCTTTAAATTCGTTGTTCTCTTCTTTGTATTCTTTCACTCTGATGAGGTTTTTATACCGGATGTCAAGATTAAACCAATTAACATAATCGGCACTAAACGAAACCGCTTTGATTCCTTTTTTGGAGTAGTAATTAATAGCTCCGGCCTGTCCATAATTATCACAAAGGACCAGCGTTTCTTTCTGGTTTGCTAAAGTAGCATACACGGAATCGGTTTTGTGGGCAAGTTCTTTCCAGCCTAACATATCGGCAAAATCTTGTGGTAGTGCATGATCTTTTCCATCTTCCCAACGCAGCATCCCCATTTTTTTGCGTTTTTCTGAATGTTTTACGATGTATTCCGGACTCTTATTTGGAAAAGCTAAATTGTACATCGGTATAAAAAATAACAGGGGGATCAGAATAAATACAGGTTGCAAGTAACGTTTCCAACCTGATTTCAGAATATCAGAAAGGAAAACAGCGCCAAAAGCAATATAAATGGGATAGAGGCCAATGGCATAATAGGCTTTTGCTTTGAAATATAAAAAGACGAGTAATGTGAAGAGTATTGTAGTAAAAAAGAATTGGTATTTCGAGAAAGGTTTATGGAATAGCAGGGCATATAAAGCGAAAAGAATAACTGGAAAAGCTCCGATAAAAAACAATAATTGTTCTTTCAAAAAACCAATGCGATCTACATTAACCAATTGTGTTTCGGCTAATTCTTTCATATGGTGGATAATAGGAAACTGATTGTTGTATTGCCATAAAAGATTGGGCAGAATCAATAACAAGCCAAGAACTAGGGCAAAATAAAGTTTTTTCTTTGTCAGAATCCGTCTTTGACCGGAAAGCAAAAGAGCAGGCAAGAAGCCGATAAGCAGGAAGAGAATGTTGTATTTGTTTAAAAAACCAAAAGCAAATACAACAGCGGCAATATAAAACCATTTTGTGTTTTCGGTGGTGATGTATTGAATTATGACATAATAAAAAGCGGTCCAACACAATACGTCTAAAGAATTGGGTTGGTACAACATATTGATTCGCAGCAAGGAGGAAAATACGATACAGGTTGCTCCTAGAACCAAAGCATAAAGGTTGCCTTTTAGAGCTTCTATAGTTTTCCAGACTACGATTAGCGTTAAAACACCAAAGAGAGCAGGAAAAAACTTAATCCAGAAAACGCCATTTCCGAGTGAAAATATAATATAAGAAATCCACGAAGTGACAGGCGGAACCGATAAATAGCCCCAAGCCAAATGATGTGCCTGATCGAGATGGAGATATTCGTCACGCTGTAAATCATACTCGGGACTCAGTAAAACGAACTGTAAAGCAAATTTTAGAATGATAAACCCAATTAAAATGATTGTTTTTTTAGTCATAGGAAATTTGGTTTGTTGGGTAAGAGGTTTTAAATCAGTGTTTAAAAGGCTTAGCTAAGATATTAAGTTTAATTTGAAATTGAAATTTTTATTAATGTATAAAAAATTGAAAATTAACTTTCCTGTACTATGTTTATGGATAGCTAAAAAAAAAGGAAAGAAAAACCATTTTCTATTTGAATGTTTGAAACCAATTTAGGTATTTTGCCAACTCAAGCGAATGCATTGTTAGGTTTAACTCATTAAAATAAAATGGAGAAAAAGAAAAATTGGCTTAAAAGAATCGTTCTAAATCTGTTTGATTTTATTTTTGCGTTGATAGATAAATAAGGAGTTTTCTCAAACGGATTGCTGTGAAATATTGGTGTCATCAAACACGAAAGAAGAAAAAGGGACGAGTAAATTTATTTGCAATAGACTATTTTCCTATCCTTTTTTAGTAAAGTTATAGTAGTAAGCGCTATAACTTGTTCGATAAAATATTACAGTACTATTTTAAACATCATAAGGATTGAATAAACCTAAAAAGAAATGAGCCCGATACAATATCGAGCTCATCAATTTTAATAGTAGGATTTTGTTCAAATTATTTCTTTTCGTACTTTTTTACCTTTTGATTGATTTTACCAAATATAGAAGCACCGGCTGCGTTCTTCATTTCGATTTCAATCTGGTCTCCAAATTTCATAAAAGGAGTAGAAGGTTTTCCGTCTTTTATGGTTTCCAAACATCTGATTTCGGCAATACAGCTGGAACCTGTTGGACTTCCCTGGTTGGCTACTGTACCGGAACCAATAACAGTACCAGCCATTAATGAACGGGTTTTTGCAGCGTGAGCGATTAATTCACCAAAATTAAAGGTCATATCAATACCCGCATTTGGAGTTCCAAGAACTTCTCCGTTTAATGCAGATATTAAGGGTAAATGTAATTTTCCATCGACAAATTCATTTTTCAATTCATCAACCGAAACGATCACCGGAGCAAAAGAAGTCCAAGGCTTAGATTGATAGAATCCAAATTGTTTCGAAAGTTCGTTTGGAATTAGATTTCTCAGTGAAACATCGTTTATAATAGTGACGAATTTAATGTGATTTAGTGCATCTTCAGCACTTACTCCAGCCGGAACGTCATCTGTGATTACCGCTACTTCTGATTCAAAATCGATTCCCCATTCTTCATTTTCAATTTCTATATCATCATGAGCTCCAATAAAAGCATCAGAAGCACCCATATACATTAGAGGATCTGTCCAAAAAGACTCAGGAAGTTCTGCGTTTCTTGCTTTTCTAACAAGTTCAACATGGGTAACATAAGCGCTCCCGTCTGCCCAATGGTAAGCTCTTGGAATTGGCGCTAAAACACGTACAGTTGTAAAATCAAAAGTTCCCGTTGGAAGTGTACCTGAGTTTAATTGCTCGTAAATATTTTGAAGTTTAGTTTCGTTGTCTGCCCAATTATCGATTGCAAGTTGCATGGTTGAGGCAATTTCAGGAACGCGGATGGCTTTTGTTAATTCTTTATTTACAACAACTAATTCTCCGTCTCTTGTATTATTATCTATTGATGCTAGTTTCATTATATTGTTTATTTAATTTTTATGTTAACTTTAAAAGTAACTAGTTGATTATTAATGGTTTTTAGTTTTCGAAATCGTTTTCTTTATGTTGAACGAATATATAAAATAATAACGGTACAAAAAACTACTCTTCGTAGAGGTTCTGGCGGTTATTTGTAAAGCGTTTCATAGCTATTGTCTTGCACTGTTTGAGTAACCGGTTACAAGTTGGATCGTATTTTGTTTAAAATTTACTAATTTACAGGTTCTGTTATTTTATCAATAATAATGTATATTTCTTTGAAGTTTTTTTGGTTTTTGCTTTATTTTTGTTTTCTGTTAGATTGTTTTTTAATGGATTATAACCTTAAAAAAAATAGTTGTACCCGAAGTAATAGCAGTAATTTTTTTCCGTTTAATACCACAATGAAATTATATCTTTCACTTTTACTTATTTTTGTGTCTCCCTTTTTTTGTGCAGCACAAATTGACACGACGTACATAAAACCCTTCGAGAATAAATTTTCTGTGTCGTCTTATTTAGCTCTGAAATTCCTTTCACTGGAACAAGAGACAAACGGGGAAACTAAAAAATTCATGCCAAACACTCCTATGAGTTTAGGTCTGGGAGTTACGGTAAACAATACTATAATCAATTTTAGTTATGGCTATGGTTTGGGTTTTATGAGAGATGACAAAAAAGGAAGAACAAAAGCCTTTGATTTTCAGCTTCACAACTACGGGCGTAAGTTCACAGTTGATCTTTTCATTCAAAAATACCGCGGATTTTATACGGCAGACAACTCCAATAAAAACATACAGCTGTATCCCGATTTAAAGATTCAGCAGTATGGTGCTTTTGGACAGTATATTTTTAACAATAAAAAGTTCTCTTATAAAGCGGCCTTTAATCAAAATGAAAGACAGTTAAAATCTGCCGGGAGTTGGTTATTGGGTGGAGGGGTGTATTTTACAAAAATAGACTCGGATAGTTCTTTTGTGCACAAGTCTAAAAATTCATTGCGAAACTTTCAATTTGGTGTAAGCGGAGGATATGCTTATACCTGGGCAATTAGTAAAAGATGGTTTACTAGTGGATCGATAACAGCGGGTGTTAACTTTGGCACCGAAAGAATAAATGATTTTGGCAAAAAAAAGATAGAGATTTATCCAACCTTTTTTCCCAGAATTTCTGGAGGATACAATAAAGAAAAATGGTCTCTCGGACTGTCCTATATCAATAACCTTATATTTTCTTCTTTCTCACAGGACAGTGATGGTACTAATAATGGTAATAGTACAGGTTTGGCTTCAGGGAACTTTCAAATTGCTTATATATGGAGATTGGGGATTTAGGAGAGGAATTATAGAGTAAAGAATATAGAGTAAAGAATATAGAGCAAAGAATATAGAGCAAAGAATATAGAGCAAAGAATAAAGAATTAAATCAGTTTAATCCATTTAATCTGTGGCAAAATATGAAAAAGACATTGATTTTGTTGCTGATACCTTAAAATTTGAATTAGTACTTTGAGGCAAAAAAAAATCAGATTTTCTGTTTTTAGTGAGTCTGGGGTCTCAATGTGTAAGTCGTCAGGTTTTTTATATTTTGATGTTTGTTGTTGTACGATTCATTTTCAAAAACAAAGTCTAGCTTTTCTAATATCGCAACAGAATTGTTATTATCAGATGATGGGAAAGCGGTTATAAGGTTGGCTTTAATGGTACCAAAAGTATATTCAATTACTGCTTTCAAGGCTTCCGTCATAAAACCTTTGCCTTGAAATTCAGGTAACATTTCGTAGCCGATCTCTACAATTTCATTTTCGAGATCAAAATTCCAGCAACAAACACTGCCGATAAATGTATTGTTGTCTTTTGAAGCAATTACCCAATATATACATTCATTTTTCTGAACTAAAGTACGCATTCGTAACACATAGGCTTTTGCACTTTCAAGAGTAGAAGTAATGTTTCTGCCTACAAATGCATTGACAACAAGATCTGATTGCAGTTTGTGAATTGCCTCGGCATCTTGTTCTGATATCGCTCTTAAACGTAATCTTTCGGTTGTTAGATCAGGGAAATTTGTAAAATCTATATTCATATTTTGGTTGCTTAAATAGTTTATCAAAAATAGTTGTAATTAGAAAGAAATGTATCACACTTTAGGATTTTTTCTTAAACAGTTTCTGTTATTTTCAACAATTTTCACAGTTTCAGAAATAGAAAAGCAGACTTATCTGACTGGATTTATACGTTCCTGTTTCTTCAGTTATTTAGGTCTAATTTTCAACTCGCGGTAATTAATTCAAGTTACTAGTTCTGTTATCCCTAAAATGAAACAAAATATACTGCGCTTCTTTCGGCTAAAGCCAATTAGACACCTCTCAATAATTCACCTCCAGCTAAAGCAGGAGGCTATTCAAATAGTAACAGATTCAAAAAAAAATAACTAGTAACTTGAATTAATTAGGTGATAAGTTAAACATCGAAACTGTTGTGTACTTTTTCTTCACTTCCGTAATAAACACTGAATTAAATTTGTATTTTTGATAGTATCATTTGATACTATCAAAATATGAAACCTCCCTACGAAATAACGTCATTAATGTTAAAATATGTTTCTTCAATTTCTGAAAAAATTGGAGAAGCAAATGTCCGATATTTAATCAAAACCAATCCAAGCTTACGAAAGCAAAATCAAATAAAAACGATATATTCTTCTTTAAGTATTGAAGGGAATACACTATCTGAAGAGCAAATCACAGCAATAGTAGAAAACAAAAGGGTTGTTGGGCCACAGAAAGATATAATAGAAGTTTTGAATGCTTTAGAAGTTTATAAAAATTTGAATCTTCTTAAACATTATTCTGAGAAAGATTTTCTAAAAGCGCATAAAATGCTAATGAAAGATCTTATTGAAAATTCCGGAAAATATAGAACAAAAAGCGTTGGAATTGTAAAAGGATCAAAAGTGGAACATATTGCACCACCCTATGAAAATGTTCCGTTTTTAATGAAAGATTTGTTTCAATATTTAAAAGATAAATCTGAAATAGCACTAATTAAAAGTTGTGTTTTTCATTATGAGATGGAATTTATCCACCCATTTATGGACGGAAATGGGAGAATGGGAAGATTGTGGCAGACTTTAATTTTAAAAGAAGAATACCCTGTTTTTGGATTCTTGCCTTTTGAAACATTAATTTCGAAAAACCAAATTGCCTATTATGATTCATTGTCAGCTTCAGACAAGGAAGGGAAGTCGACAAAATTCGTCGAGTACATGCTGCATATTATAGATCAATCTTTGAGTGAACTTCTGGAAAATTCGACAAAAAGACTTTCTGATGAAAATAGAATTCAAGTTTTTCTTGAAAATTTCACAGGAGAGTTTACAAGAAAAGAGTACTTGAACTATTTTAAGGATTTATCGTCTGCAACAGCCAGCAGAGATTTGAAAAAAGCGGTTGAACAGGGAATCATCATTAAACAGGGTGATAAAAAAACAACCGTATACAGTAGAGATTAACGCGATACTTATAGGATTGGGAAGATTAGAAACAAAGTATTTTCTGTCGCTTATAAAGGGATAATTGTATTCTGTTTTCTGTTTTGTTAAAGCCTTCTTGTGTATTGTCTGACTAATTCAGGAATAAAATTTTCAATAAATCCATTGTAGTCGGAATTGAAAATTATTGGTTATACCCGTAATTCCGTCTTTATCTAAATTACCTATGCCATAAACCATTCCGGCTTTCCAGTATTGCGTTGCCCACCAATTTAATCCTAAATCATAGCGATTGTTTGTTCCGCCATGGACTTCTTTTGTTTCTAAGTCATTTTGCCCAACCCTTGTGAAAATTTCCCATGCACCATATTTCCCTGTTGGTTTGATTCTTCGGGCATAGGTTGCCTTTTGGTCGTAGGGTCTTTGTTCTCCGCTTACAACATAACTGGCAGTTACATAATAACCACTAAATTGTTCCGTGCCAAAGTCTTTTGTTGCCGTCCAGTTATGTGCGTATTCCATTAGTACCGAAAAATTGTCTAAGCTCCAAAGTTGTTCTAAGCTCATATTCCATTGGTGAGAAGCATTTAGATTTCCGGTGTCAACATAATTGGATGATATATTGGACTCATTTTTTCCTTTCAAACGAATAACATCATTTTTAGCATCAACGTAACGCACACCGACTCCAATGTGTATGAACTCTTTTCCATTGTTATTCCATATTGGGAGTCCGGTGATTCTGGTGGTAAAAGTGTTGTTTGAATTTGAAAAACTTTTATCATTGCCTATAAAATCTTTAAAAACACCACCAGCAACAGCTAATCTGTTGTTCATAAAAAAATGATGATAAATGGCTCCGATATTCCGACTGTTAAAAAACGGATTAAGCAATCGTTCAAAATGAGGGAGATTAGCAGCATCTCCGACCATTTCGTACACAAAGGTTTCTTTTATTTTTCCAACGGTAATATCACTGTTTTCAGATAATGGGATTACAAATTTCAAATCCGTAATTCCAAAATTCGGATCGTCTTCAGCTCTGTCGAATCCTTTGTATTCGACACTTATTAAGTATTTCCAGGGGTTCTTGAAATTGATTTTCCCGCTGAGCATTACTCTTGCACTTCTAATATCAAATCTCTTTTCCTGAGTACCTACCTGATTTTTACTATCCTGATCTTGAAAACTGGTATTGTAATCCAAAATAGGAGCAAATCCCAGTTTGGTAGAAAACCATTTGTTATGCGATCTGGACCACCTCATTCCTTTATGAGTGGCATCAGGAATAAAGTAAGTTCGGGTAGTATCGGCTAAAATCTGAGTCTGCGAATCATCAACTAAATCAGTATGCTGAGCAAAAATTTTAGGACTTAGAAAAAAGAAAAATAAGAAAATTGAGATTTTTAAAATGCAGTTTTTCACCATTGTTTTCAAATTTTAAATTGCTGGTTTGTTACTGGTTTATTTTTATTTCAAGAAAAAAGAACTTTAAATTTTCTACTTTTTAGCTTTGAATTTTCGACAAACACTAATGCCAATTAAAAAACTATCATAAGCATTCCACCTGAAGTCGTAACAGGCAGAAAGTCCAAGTTCCCATTTAGGACTTATTTCTGTGCCCCATTCATACCCAATCCGGTTTAAGAATAGATTTTCTTCTTTGGCAAATTCAGCCCCTACGCCAAAAAGAAAGCTACTGTGTTTCGTGGCCTTATAAATGCCGACCGCTGCAGGTGCTATTGGAGAGCTTCGTTCCAAGGTTTCTTCTTCGCTTGATAAGTTTGCTTTTACCTCAAAACTTTCTACAATTATATCGGTATGTAGACCAATTGCCCATTGGTCAGAAAGCCAGTAGTCATAATCTACAGACCATGCAGGTACCGAAAGCCATTTTGATCCGGAATCTTTTACGCCTTGTGCTATATTTACATGGCTAAGGCCTAACGAAACGCGATGGCTTCCTTTCTCACTTTGTTCGCTATTTTCTTCCTGTGCATGTACATATGAACTTAAGAGCAGGATGACAAGTAAAGCTGTTATTTTCATTTGCAGTTCTTTTTAGTTTTAAAAAATCGTTTTTTCTTTATTGTGTTTTCCATAAACAGGAGCTTCATTAATGGAATAATTTACGTCGTTTTTTTAGTAAAAAGGAGTGTTGTATTTATGATCTTCTTCTTGTGGCAAGAAATTTAAAAAATATAATAAAAGTAGTTGACCACTAGTGTTGTTTGGTTTTTTTTTTGCTGAAAAACATGTTTCATCTTATAACTTGCAACCAAATCGGAGTTAATTGAAGAGGTAGACTTAAATGAAATCAGGAAATTTGAAAGGATACCATATTTTAGGATGTTTGGTCTTTTCTTTATGAAGATTTTTTAGTTTTTATCAATTGAAAGAATTGTTATTGATTCATTTTTTTTCGAAAAAATTAATGATAGAAAGTAACTAATTTTTTCACTCATAAATGCATAAGATAACAGCATCTCTAAATTCAGAAACGTATAATAATTTAATTCTTATTAACTATGAAGACAATTCAAGATTCGATGCTCAAGCCCATTTTTTTACTGATTATGGTATGCTTTTTTGCTGTTCTCTCTCAAAAAGCACACGCACAATCAGATCCAAGAGAAGTTAGAAAAGAAAATTTTAAAGGAGTTATCAAACTCGATGTAAGAGATTCAAAAGCCGACTGGGCGCCATATACTCCAAAAAAGGCACCCGAAGGAGCACCGAATGTACTGTTTGTCTTATATGACGATACCGGTATGGCAGCATGGTCTCCCTACGGAGGGGCTATTAATATGCCGACCTTGCAAAAACTGGCAGATAATGGGTTGATTTATAGCCAATGGCACACAACAGCCTTATGTTCGCCAACAAGATCTACTTTATTGACAGGAAGAAACCATCACCTGACGGGTAATGCGGCTATTACAGAAACGGCTAACGGATTTCCGGGAGCTCATGGACGTATTCCGGAACAATGTGCTACAATTGGACAAGTTCTACAGGAAAATGGCTGGAGTACTTTCTGGATTGGAAAAGATCATAACGTACCGGAGCAAGATGTAGCTTCGGGAGCGAGTCGTAAACAATGGCCAACTCAGTTAGGTTTTGACCGTTATTATGGATTTTTAGGTGGAGAAACCAATCAATGGTATCCTGATTTAGTGGAAGATAATCATTTTACCGAAGCGCCTTACAGCCCGGAAGAAGGTTATCATTTATCTAAAGATTTAGCAGATAAATCAATTGAGTATATTAGAGATCAAAAAGCGACGAATCCTTCGAAACCATGGTTTTTATGGTACTGTCCGGGAGCCAATCACGCGCCACACCATGCTCCACAAGAGTATATTGATAAATACAAAGGTAAGTTTGATGACGGATATGAATCGTATCGTAAATGGGTTTTACCTCGTATGATCGCGAAAGGTATTTTACCAAAAGATACTAAATTAACGGATCTTAACTTTTTACCACCAAATATTGCCAATGAGGCCGATTATGTGCGCCCTTGGGATAAATTAAAACCGGAAGAGAAAAAATTATTCTCAAAATTAGCGGAAGTATATGCCGGTTTCTCTGAATATACAGATGCTCAGGTTGGTAGAGTAGTTGACTATCTGGAAAAAACAGGCCAGTTAGAAAACACAGTTGTAATTTATGCAGCCGATAATGGTGCTTCTGGTGAAGGGTCTCCAAACGGTTCTGTAAACGAAAATAAATTCTTTAACGGATATCCGGATGAATTGGCTGAAAATTTAAAATTACTGGACAAATTAGGTGGTCCAGATACGTACGAGCATTATCCGACAGGATGGGCAGCTGCATTTTCTACTCCATTTAAAATGTTTAAACGTTACAGCGAATACGCAGGAGGAACCGCTGATCCACTGGTAATATCATGGCCAAAAGGAATAAAAGCCAGAGGTGAAGTGCGTAATCAATACCACCATTCTACAGATATTGTTCCTACTATTTTAGATATCTGTGGTCTTGAAATGCCAAAGGTTCATAATGGGGTGGGGCAGTATCCACTTTCGGGAGTATCTATGAAATACAGTTTTGCAGCCAAACCGGATGATGCTACAGAAAAACACATTCAATATTACGCTATGTTAGGTTCTCGTGCCATCTGGAAAGACGGCTGGAAAGCAGTTGCGCTTCATGCACCATTAACCGGTAAAGGACATTTTGATAAAGACGAATGGGAATTGTACAATACCAATATTGACCGTTCTGAATCGACTAATTTAGCAAAGAAAAATCCGGATAAATTAAAAGAATTAATTGACGCCTGGTTCGATGAAGCAGATAAAAACTTAGTGTTGCCACTTGATGACAGAACTGCAATCGAAATTATTGGATTAGAAAGACCTTCTGAAGAAGCACCACGTGAAAAATACGTGTACTATCCAGGAACAGCTCCAGTACCGGAAGGGGTGGCTGTAAACGTAAGAGGAAGATCTTTTAAAATTGTTGGTGATGTAGAAATTAAGGATGCTAAGGCTTCAGGAGTAATTTTTGCACACGGTTCTCGTTTTGGTGGACATACCTTGTTTATAAAAGACGGTAAATTAAATTACGTATACAATTTCTTAGGAATTCAACCCGAACAAAAATTTGTTTCTTCGACTACACTTGCTCCGGGTAAATATACTTTAGGAATGGAGTTTATCAGAGAAAAAACAGGTGAACACGGAGAACAAATCGGTCAGATGAAATTATACATCAATGACAAAGAAGTTGCTTCAGGGCCAATGAAAACGCAACCCGGTAAATTTACACTTTCCGGAGACGGACTTTGTGTAGGTTTTGATAGCGGTGATGCCGTAAGTAAAGAGTACAAAACCCCTGGAACCCTCAAAGGAGGAACGATATTGGGTGTTGGTGTCTCTGTTGGAAAAGAACAATATCAGGATTTGCAAAAAGAAGCTGCAAGAGCACTTAAACGAGATTAAAAAAATAATATAATAAGAAAAATGAAAGCCCGATCAAATCTGATCGGGCTTTTATGATTTATTGGCCTTGTAATGCCGTAAAGCAGTTGCTTAAAAATTAGTGTTCACTTTTTTAGAGCGATCTGCAATGTAGGAGATAAGCCAGGTTACCTGTCCTTCTTTCACAAAGTACACTTCTTTGGTCTCTAAACTTGGAATACTTTCCAGACAAGACAATAGTATGTTGTTTGCAGAGATAAGGTATTTCTGGTCATAGGTACTCAAAACTCTGGCTGCTTCTTTATTGGTTTTAGAAAGGCTATTAAGTTTGTTGAAATTATTCTTCACAATAGCATCGTAATTGATAACGTCTTCTAAGGTCAAAGGAATATAATGATCTTTAACGTTTTCATTATAATAAAGAGTTGCAAAAGCCCAGACAGCGCCACCCGATAAGTAGATTTTATCTTTTTTTAGTAAAAGAGGGTTAGCATCAAGCATTTCTTTTATCTTCTTACGCAGTACCGTGTTGTAATCAAACGACTTTTCTTGAAATGTCGAAAGATCATTAACCTGACTTTGATTTACAACCGTTTTTTGTACGGCATCAGTAAGAGTCATCGTACCGAAATCAAGTTCCAAAGGAATGAACTCTAATTTGTTGTCTTCAAGCTCATCAATGTATCCCCCTTTTGTGCTCTGAGCACCAATATCCAGTAATAGAGCACTAGAGTAATTAGCAGGAGGAATACCGCCTTTAACTAATACTTTAGCCTCTTCGCTAACATTCATTATATCTAAATTTTTATCGGTTAGCGTACTGATTTTATTTTTTAAGACGTCAACGTTGCGGGCAGAGGAGAAAACGGGAGCCGCTACGATAAAGATATGATCTTCGCGAATTTTAAATTCAGTTTTTATTTTCTGTAATTGGTCAACAATTATATTAATCGATTTGTTGATGTCGTCCTGAGTAAGCTCACCGTTTGCAGAAATATGATCGGCAAGACTAAGTCTGTTATTCGAAAAGTATAGAATATCGTATTCTGCTTTTTTGATATTATTCATCTCTAAAACGGAAACTTTGATCGCACGACGTCCGATTTCAATTCCGGCATAAATATTTTTTTGAGAAAATGTATTAATGGAAAATAATAAGCTAAAAAGAATGAAAAATAAAATTTGGGGTTTGTTTTTTGTAAACATTGGATTTAATTACGGTTTTAGTATAATTTTGAATAAAGTAGTTAGGGTAATTTGTTGTTGTGTTTGTTTGTAAATCATAGATATGTAGGTTATTGTTGTTTTAGAGGCTAATAATTTAGGACCGCAGCGGTATACTTTTCAAGAAGAATGGATTAGTTTTTAGAGTAGCCTTCAAAGTAAAAAAGGATATCATGGTTGCGAATGTGTAAATTATAAAATGAAAGATAATAGTTGGTTACCTGGCCTAAAACGGCGTAGTAAAAACTGTTAAATTTGAGTTTGCAAATTTATAAAAACCTTTACGAATACAAACTCAGTTATTAAAAAAATATAGGGTTTAATTACGGGTAGGGTGTTTCAAAGTTATGGATGGACATACGTAGGTTTGTAAAGTGTTGAATAAGAATAAGAAGCGAAATACTAAGTCAAAAATATCGTCTGATACTTTTTATTTTTAGGAAGTATTTTGGACTTACATGATCGGAGTTGCCGGTAAAGGTTTCCGCTACTTCAAAAGAATAAAATTAAGATAAGAATTGTGTTTAGTGCAAAAAAAAGCCTCAGTTTTCTCTGAAGCTTTGTCTTAGTAGTTAATTCTTTTTGGAATCACTATATCTTTTAAAAGAGTATTTTTCTTTCAGTAATTTTTCTAAATATTCGTTTTTATGCTTTTTAGATTGAACTAAACGCTCGTAAAGTCTTTTGTTTTCCTTGTAATCTACTACTAATACGTAAATAATTAAATCTAATAACTTTTAAAAACTGGTCAGATTTGTTTAATAAAAAACAATAGTATAAAGGATTGTTGAGTACTAGTTTCACATTCAGATTACTCTTGTTGTATGTTTTTTGTGTCTAAAAAAAGCAACAGTTTCTCGGTGTTTTTACCATTTTCTCCGAAGTCAATCATGTTGTTAAAATCTATTTTTAGAGAACTATTGTCATTAAAGTATATTTTCAGTCTATCGGCAATACGACCACTGTAAAACTTCCAGTTTTTAATATCTGATAGCTTAATCGTTTGATTTTCCATTGTAGAAAATAAGGGCTTTTTGTCCCATTGTATTATAATTATTTCTGCTTCATTTTGTAAATCAATGCGCAATGTGCCGGTAAATGCACGGAATAGTAAAATGGTAGACGTAATACTAAAAACAAGCAATGGAATAGTTAGAGTTTTAAAGCCTAAAAGGGTCAAAATAAATCCTTCAATAGGTAAGGAAATCATATAGGCGATCACAAAAGGGACAGTGTTTAAAGTTTTAATCTTCATAATTTAATTAGTATAGTTGATTAAGGTTTTTTAATTCATTTAATCTGTAGCAAAATAAAAAACAGACTAGATTCAAAATCTCTGTAAAAAAGAAGAAGAAGATTTCTAGTTTGTCAAAAGGATAAACGGAGAGCGTAACCTTTTAACTTTGCGGCTTTGCGAGATTTAGCTTCTCCACAACCTTTTGGACTTGATCCAAAAAGAATCAATTGATTTTTTCTAAAAACAGTGTATAACAAAAAAGCCCCAGATTTCTCTGAAGCTTTGTCTTTAGTAGCCCGTAGCGGAATCGAACCGCTCTTACATGGATGAAAACCATGCGTCCTAACCGATAGACGAACGGGCCTGCTTTGTTATTGCGAGTGCAAAAATGCAACTATTTTTGGAATACACAATGAGATTTTGAAAATTTATTTTTTTAGTTTTTCTGAAAACAGGGCATTGAAAAGTAAGAAATCGTAAAGTGATTGAGTTAAGTAATGTGTATTTATTTGATTAATAATCGTTTGTTTTTGTGTTAGGAAAAGAGGAAGACCGTTTTTTCCTTTCGTTATTAAAATAAATAATTTTCCATAAAATTTAAAATAGTTGTTTTTTAAGGAGTATTCTTACTGTATTTCGTTGCGATTTTTAATAAGTCTTCTTTTAATTCCAGTCTTTAGTTGTCGATTTCTTCTCAAGCCTTTGCTTTTAGAACAGAAAAAGAGCTATAAAAATTTAAAATTTCGATTCGAGCGATAGCGACGAGACAAAACAGTTTGAATTTTTTACGCTAAACAGTATGGGTCTGCAATCCAAACCATCAATTAAGTTGGAATTTAAAATAGTAGAATTTACAAATGACTATTTCTATTTGTACTTACTCAAATCCAGATTAAGAATAGTACCAACTCTACTAAACTCTTCATTAATCTTTGCATTCAAGATTAGTTGTTCCTCTTTTTTCGGATGAGTAAAAGTTAACTGATGTGCATGAAGCATCATTTCTTTCAGGTCATAATTCTCCAGCCATAATTTGTTTTGTTTGTTACAACCATGTGGACGGCTTCCTAAAATGGGATGAAAAATATGTTTGAAATGTTTTCGTAATTGATGCATACGTCCAGTTTCAGGAATCGCTTCTACCAAACAATATCGCGACGTTGGTTTATTGTTAAACTCTAACTCAACTTCAGCATTTTGCAAACGACGAAAGTATGTTATTGCATTTTGTTTAATGTCATCATCATTGGTTAGATCATAATCAATCGTTAGTTCTTCGGGTGACCAACCCCGTAAAATTGCTAAATATTTTTTTTCGACTTCGCGTGTAGCAAAACGATCATTCATAATTTTCAAGACCTCTTTATCCAAAGCAAATAACAAGACACCGGATGTTTTTCGGTCCAACCGATGAACAGGGTAAACATGTTGCCCTATCTGATTTCTCAATTCCTGAATAGCATAAACTTTTGCATCGCGCGCATAAAATGATTTGTGAACCAACAATCCACTTGGTTTATTGATTGCTATAATATATTCGTCTTGGTAAAGAATTTCTAACATTTGGCAAAAATAAAGGAGATTTCGATTAAAATCACTTATAAGACTTATTTATTTAGATTCTTTTATTTTAGTAGCGAGAATAAGACTCAAATCTATGTCAGAGACGTCGGATAAATAATCTTCTGATTTGTAAATTGTTTGATTATGTTATCCGTTAGTTGGAATTTGGATTTTATAGCTTTTTCTATTTTGATAGTTTCTGCTTTTGAATAGAAAAAAGGCTCATAAAAAGTTGGAATTTGGAATTTAAAAAATTGGAATTTCCCCCTACAAGTATTGCTGAAAACAAGAAATCCCTAGATTTCACCAAGACTTTATTTCAGTACCAGAATGCCTTCGAACAAAAACTTTAGAATTAAAAACTGAATTCGTATATTGTTCTGCTAAAATTAAATATACCAAACAGATACGCTTTAGAATAGCTGTCTTCAAATGTTTTTCCGTTCATTTTAATAGAAATAATCTAAATCATGAAAAATTCATTACTACTCTTCATTGCATTCTTAGCTTTTACATCGTGTTCAAAAAATCAAGGGAAAAAAAATATTGCGATCACCGGAATAGATTCCACATTGCGACCAGGTGATGATTTTTTTAAATATGTAAATGGCAAATGGTATGATTCTGTGCCAATACCTGCATCTCAAGCCGGAGTTGGTGTTTATATGTTTATGAATTACCCGCAACGAATGCGCCTGCAAGGAATATTGGACAGTATTTCGCAAAGCAAGAATCCAACAGGAAGTATAGCACAAAAGGTAGGAGACTTTTATGCATCAGGTATGGATACTGCAACCATTGACAAACGCGGTTATACACCTATCAAACCCCTACTTTCCAAAATTGAAGCAATTAGCGATGTATCGTCCTTAATGAACTTTGTGGTTAATGAAGTAAAAGTGGACAATTCTTCTATTATAGGTTTTGGAGTGTCACCCGATGATAAAAACAGCAGTATGAATATTGCCCAAGTCTATCAAACAGGTATCGGTTTGCCTGACAAGGACTATTATTTCAAATCAGATTCATCAACTGTTGCCATACAGAAATCGTACAAAAAATACCTTGCCGCGTTATTTCAGCAAACAGGCAGCAATGCCAAAGAGGCTATAAAGAATGCTAATTTGGTTTACGATATTGACAAACAACTGGCCGTTTCGCATAAAACAAAAGTTGAACTAAGGGACGTGCAAGCAAATTATAATAAAATGGCTGTGACAGATCTTGTAAAAAGACATCCCAATATAGGCTGGACTACTTTTTTAAATAATTTAGGCGCAAAAACTGATTCCATTAATGTATGCCAACCTGCCTATTACGATGCTCTTAATAAACTCTTAAAAACCATTCCCATTGCGAATTGGAAAATTTACTTGAAAGCAAATTCTCTGGAAAGATATGCAGATGATTTAAGTAAGCCTTTTGTAGATGCCTCATTTGAGTATACCAAAGTGCTTTCCGGTCAAGCTGTTCAAAAATCACGTGGCGAAATAATGGCGAATGTCCTTGATAATTACTTAGGCGAAGCGTTGGGCGAATTGTATGTAAAGAAATATTTTTCAGAAGATGCCAAAAAGCGTATGTTGATACTGGTGAATAACCTGCAAAAAGCGTATGCCAAAAGAATTGATAAATTGGAATGGATGAGTCAAAGTACGAAACAAAAAGCCAAAGAAAAATTGGCTGCCATGACTAAGAAAATAGGATATCCGGATAAATGGAAAGATTATAGCAATGTACAAATAGCGAGGAATACCTATTTTGAGAATATAGTTTCGGCCGCTACAGTTGCCTATCAATTTCAATTGGCAAAATTGGGCAAGCCAGTCGATAAATCAGAATGGTATACTACAGTTCCAACAGTTACGGCCTATAATAACCCTACTGCAAATGAAATTGTTTTTCCTGCAGGTATTTTACAACCCCCGTATTTTGATAATAATGCAGACGATGCACTTAACTATGGAGGTATCGGAATGGTTATAGGTCACGAAATAACCCATACTTTTGATGATCAAGGTGCCCAATATGACAAGGATGGAAACTTAAAAAACTGGTGGACAAAAGAGGATTATGCAAAGTTTAAATCAAGAATACAACAGGTTATCAATTTGTACAGCACCTATACCGTTTTAGGTGATCTACATATTAATGGCGAAATGACAGTTGGCGAAAATACGGCAGATATTGCCGGAATAGCAGTTGCCTATGATGCTTTTAAAATGACTGAAGAAGGAAAAGGAAATACAAAAATTGACGGTTTTACTCCAGACCAACGCTTCTTTATTTCTATAGCCAAAATATGGAGAGTAAAAATGAAAGACGAGTTCCTGCGTTTGTGGATTAATAATAACCCACATTCTCCACCAAATTGGCGTGTTAATGGTCCTCTAATGAATACGACACCTTTTTACGACGCCTTTAATGTACAACCAAAAGATAAAATGTTTTTGCCAAAGAAAGAGAGAATAACAATTTGGTAATACCCTTGTTCTGTGGAGTGTTTCCATGAAAACTTGCGCAAATGTCTCTGTGGACTTTGCGCAAGTTTTTTGTTTTTTAGAAATTGTGTTTCCACTTTTGAATAGGAAAATAGCTCATAAAAAGTTGGAATTTGGAATTTAAAAAATTGGAATTTTCCCCTATAAGTATTGCTAAAAACAAGAAATCCCTAGATTTCACCAAGACTTTATTTCAGTACCAGAAAGCCTTCCAACAAAAACTTTAAAATTAAAAACTGAATTCGTATATTGTTCTGCTAAAATTATATATATCAAACAGATACGCTTTAGAATAGCTGTCTTCAAATGTTTTTCCGTTCATTTTAATAGAAATAATCTAAATCATGAAAAATTCATTACTACTCTTCATTGCATTCTTAGCTTTTTCATCGTGTTCAAAACATCAAGGGGAAAAAAATGTTGTGATCACCGGAATAGATTCCACACTGCGACCAGGTGATGATTTTTTTAAATATGTAAATGGCAAATGGTATGATTCTGTGCCAATACCTGCATCTCAAGCCGGAGTTGGTGCTGGTATGTTTATGAATTACCCACAACGAATGCGCTTGCAAGGAATATTGGACAGTATTTCGCAAAGCAAGAATTCGGCAGGAAGTATAGCACAAAAGGTAGGAGACTTTTATGCATCAGGTATGGATACTGTAACCATTGATAAACGCGGTTATACACCTATCAAACCTCTATTAGCCAAAATTGAAGCAATTAGCGATGTGCCGTCCTTAATGAACTTTGTGGTTAATGAAGTAAAAGTGGACAATTCTTCTATTATAGGTTTCGGAGTGTTACCCGATGATAAAAACAGCAGTATGAACATTGCCCAAGTCTACCAAACGGGTATCGGTTTGCCTGACAAGGACTATTATTTCAAATCAGATTCATCAACTGTTGCCATACAGAAATCGTACAAAAAATACCTTGCCGCATTATTTCAACAAACAGGCAGCAATGCCAAAGAGGCTATAAAGAATGCTAATGTGGTTTACGATATTGACAAACAACTGGCTGTTTCACATAAAACAAAAGTTGAACTTCGGGACGTGCAGGCAAATTATAATAAAATGGCTGTGACAGATCTTGTAAAAAGACATCCCAACATAGGCTGGAATACTTTTTTAAATAATTTAGGTGCCAAAACCGATTCTATTAATGTATGCCAACCTGCCTATTACGATGCCCTTAATAAACTCTTAAAAACCATTCCCATTACGAATTGGAAAATTTACTTGAAAGCAAATTCTCTGGAAAGATATGCAGACGATTTAAGTAAGCCTTTTGTAGATGCCTCATTTGAATATACCAAAGTGCTTTCCGGTCAAGCTGTTCAAAAATCACGTGGCGAAATAATGGCGAATGTCCTTGATAATTACTTAGGCGACGCGTTGGGCGAATTGTATGTAAAGAAATATTTTTCAGAAGATGCGAAAAAGCGTATGCTGATACTGGTGAATAATCTGCAAAAAGCGTATGCCAAAAGAATTGATAAATTGGAATGGATGAGTCAAAGTACAAAACAAAAAGCCAAAGAAAAATTGGCAGCTATGACTAAGAAAATAGGATATCCGGACAAATGGAAAGATTATAGCAATGTACAAATAGCGAGGAATACCTATTTTGAGAATGTAGTTTCGGCTGCTACAGTTGCCTATCAATTTCAATTGGCAAAATTGGGCAAACCAGTCGGTAAATCAGAATGGTATACTACAGTTCCAACAGTTGCGGCTTATAATAACCCAACTGCAAATGAAATTGTTTTTCCTGCAGGTATTTTACAACCCCCGTATTTTGATAATAATGCAGACGATGCGCTTAACTATGGAGGTATTGGAATGGTTATAGGCCACGAAATGACCCATACTTTTGATGATCAAGGTGCCCAATATGACAAGGATGGAAACTTAAAAAACTGGTGGACAAAAGAGGACTATGCAAAGTTTAAGTCAAGAATGCAACAGGTTATCAATTTGTACAGTACCTATACCGTTTTAGGCAATCTACACGTTAATGGCGAAATGACAGTTGGCGAAAATACGGCGGATATTGCCGGAATAGCAGTTGCTTATGATGCTTTTAAAATGACTGAAGAAGGAAAAGGAAATACAAAAATTGACGGTTTTACTCCAGACCAACGCTTCTTTATTTCTATAGCCAAAATATGGAGAGTAAAAATGAAAGACGAGTTCCTGCGTTTGTTGATTAACAATAACCCACATTCTCCACCAAATTGGCGTGTTAATGGTCCTCTAATGAATACGACACCTTTTTACGACGCCTTTAATGTACAACCAAAAGATAAAATGTTTTTGCCGAAGAAAGACAGAATAACAATTTGGTAATACACTAGCTCTGTGGAGTATTCCCGTGAAAAGCTACGCAAAGGTCCCTGTGAACTTTGCGTAGCTTTTTGGCTTATTAGAAATTATGTTTCAACTTTTGAATAGGAAAATAGCTCACAAAAAGTTGGAATTTGGAATTTAAAAATATTGGAATTTACCCTCTGAGTATGACTAAAAACAAAAAGCCTCAGATTTCTCCGAAGCTTTTGGCTAGTGCCAGGAGGTATTCAAATATCTATGCAGCTTATTGGAGACTTTTACTAAATTGTTCTTAGTTTATGGGGATGAAGTTGGGAGACTTCGCACAACAGGGTTTCGTAGATTTCATAAAAGTGTATAGTTTAACCAAATTTATCCAGTATTGTCCTTTCGACGAAGGAGAAATCTTCGCAAGAAACTCCACAATATAAGGTAATTATGGATTTCCATAATAAAGCTATGAATTTATTAATGTTATTTGCTTTTAGTACTCTTCTTGGTTGAAGAGTTTATTGTTTAATTTAAAAAAAAAATATTTATTATGGAAAAAATTGAAGCTATTAAGCCAGGGCCAAAGCCAAAAACTCCAGATGGAACACCTGATGAAAGAAGGCGAGTTACACCTCCAAATCAGCCAAAACATCCAGATTTAAAACCTCATATCCACAAGCCAAAAGATTAGAGGTTTCAGTTTTTTGAGTTTAAAGAAAAGACAGCTTTATAACTGTCTTTTTTCTGTGTTATGATGATAAATAAGATTTGTATTCAGTTTATTTTAATTTAATTGCATAAAGAGAGTAATGTATAAATTTGTTTTAAAGTCAGAGACTTTATAGAGGTTTGTGATTTTAAGACTTTTTAAAAAGCGCAAAGTCGAAGACATTTGCCAGCGATTCAAGGGTACACTTTGCGGAGCGAGGTTATTTTGTTTTGAAAAATAAGAATAAAAAAAGCCTCAGATTTCTCTGAAGCTTTTGTCTTAGTAGCTTTAACGGGACAATTTCCGAGCCATTTTCAAGATGATTTGAAAAGAATTAATAGCATATGACATCAATTTTTCTAATTTGAATCCTAGCTTTTAACTTAGAAAACTGTCTTATCAAGTGCTTTTTTTTCTTACGGGATTTATTGTAAGTTTGAATGAAAAATAAAATATATGCTAGATAAAATTTCTTCTCTTTTTGACAACTATAGTACGAAAATTAAAAATCCATTTATAGGCACAATTATTAGTGTCTGGTTAGTTCATAATTGGCGAATCCCTTTTGCATTATTTAATTTCGACAAGGAATGTACAATGCAGGATAAAATAAATTTTATAGCTGATTATTTTGGAAAACAAAATTTTTGGTGGGAACTATGCAATATTGCTTTAATTTCTTTTTTAATTTTGCTTATTTCTTACTTTTTAATGACAATTTCAAGGGCAATAACAGATTTTTTTTACAAGATTGCAGAACCTTTTGTGATTACGAGAATTGATAAAAATGCCATTTATACTAAGGATGAGAAAACTAAATTGGAAAAAAGAATTTCAATTTTAAACAATAAAGTTTCAACTCGAGACGAGGAAATTGTGAAATTAGAGGAGTCTTCTGCAAGAATATCACTGGATCGCACAGTAAGCGAGAAAAATTTAAATGATGAAATTGATTCTAGTAAAACCATAATATTAGAGTTAGAAAAGAAAGTCAAAGCGTTTCAAATCATACTAGAGCCTTTTCTAGAAACAAAAGATGAATTTGATGAAATTAATTCTAAACTTACTGATCCTTCTGTAAAAGTTTTGAAAAACTTATCTAAAGATTATTTATTCAGATTAAAAAACACTTCTGACAGTTTTCTTTTAGTAAGTAAAGGTTTGATTTATGACCCTTTAGGAATCGCTAAAGTAACTGAAAACGCTTATAATACTGATGAGTTTTTAAGAGCAGAATTTCAGTTAACAAGCTTGGGAAGGTTATTTGTTAAATATCACAATACTAGCGATGACTTGCCATTATAAATTAATGATATATTACATTATTTAATGTTCGTGTATCTTGAAAATTAAAAGATTGGTATAGTGTTTACTTGAAGGTAATTAGTGATACAATATGAAAAATTGTTTTAAAGTCCGCTCCTCGAAGTGTTCTCATTAACTATAACGCTGGCGAATG
Organism: Flavobacterium sp. FlaQc-52; assembly: GCF_044007495.1. NCBI lineage: Bacteria > Pseudomonadati > Bacteroidota > Flavobacteriia > Flavobacteriales > Flavobacteriaceae > Flavobacterium > Flavobacterium sp. FlaQc-52. The sequence continues at coordinate 242,656 of NZ_JBIPCV010000006.1, forward strand.
TCTATGACTTCGCACCCGTAACAGTATGTAATAAAGTTTTCGCAAAAGTAATATGAACAAAAAAAGCCTCAGATTTCTCTGAAGCTTTACCTAGTAGCGGGAAGCATTCAAATATCTAACCAGTTTTTCAAGATTACTATAATGTATTTTACATATATCTTAGCTTTTTTGATAATTGCGATGAAAAAACAATAATACTTATCGCATATATCTAATCCAATTTGGATAGCTTTGCGTGGCTTGTTACATGTAAATAAGTTGTGTGTTATTTTGACTCAAAAACTACTAAAATGAAAAAACTCATTTTGTTTATATTTTTATGCTCGTTTCAAATTAATGGGCAGAATGTAGATTTGGAAAAAACTATAAATTTAATAATCACAGAAATTACACCAAGTAATTTTAAATATATAAACCTTGCAGACGAAAACTTAATTGTAAAAGAATTTGATTATAGTATTCAGAATTATGAAAAAAGAGAAATATTTATTAAAGATTCACTTTTTCCAATTGAATTAATAACGACACCAAAAGAAGAAGAAAAAAGTATAAATTGGAAAACTTTCAAATTGAATAATTGTAAAATATATTCTAAAAACGATTGCATTAATTTGGTTAGAAAGTCGGGCTATTTAATTGAAGTAAAAAACAAATCAGAATATGATAGCATCATAAATTTAAACATTCCAAATACAATTGTCGTAATAATAAACCCTAAATGGGGGAAACAAAAAACCACATTGGAAATAAGAAAAGCTACTGAAAAAATAGAAAATGTAGAAAAAAACATTCAAGATCAATCTTATTTCAGTTTTTCAATTCCTGTTTTTTCTGAAAATAAAAAATACTTCAGAATTGCAATTTATAAAGGCAAGGAAAATAATGGAGAAGGTAGCTCAAAGATATTTAAAATTGAAAATGAAACTTTGACAGAAGTATTTGAATACAATGGATGGAAAACGGAAGTTTATAGTGTAAATTAAAAATAACGCATAGCAGTTATTACAAAGGATTTGGTTATTAAGCTTAATGTAAAGTTGGTTTTGTATTTAGTATGATTCAGTGAACCCGATCCCGTAGATCTGTCATCACAATCGTTAGCGCAGATTTGGGTTCGCAAAAAGTTGGAATTTGGAATTTAAAAATATTGGAATTTCCCCCACAAGTACTACCAAAAACAAAAAAGCCTTAGATTTCTATGAAGCTTTGTCTTAGTAGCGGAGAAGCATTCAAATATCTAACCAGATTATATTGGATTATTACAATATTTTAGCATGTGCATCTTAATTTTTTCTATGCTTTTTGTTTGTATAGCCACTCCTATAAGTGCTAAAAAGCATCAATACAATTTAATATCCTTTTGATAGTTTGTAGTGGGAATATTATATATTTGAAAATAAATAAGATATGAAATTTATCACACATATAAATACGTTGGTGGCAATTTTGCGAGACTTCTAACCTACATTAATTAACAAGAAATAAAAAATGAAATTAACAATTACAATCGGACTTCTTTTAATTGGACATCTTACATTTGGACAAGACAGAATTCAAAAAATTGACAGTTTACTCAATTCCCTTTATTCAAAAGAGAAAATCAATGGAAATGTTCTAATTGCAGAAAAAGGGAAAGTTATATATAGCCATAGTTTTGGACTTGCAAACGAAACAACAAAAGATAAATTGAACGAAAATTCGATTTTTGAATTGGCATCTTGTTCAAAGCAGTTCACAGCTATGGGGATAATGATACTTAAAGAAAAAGGGAAGTTGAATTTGGACGATGACATCAAAAAATACTTACCCGAACTTTCTTTTTATAAAGGTATAACTGTAAGAAACTTATTAAATCATACTGGAGGTCTACCAGACTATATGCAGCTTATGGATAGTTTATTTGACAAATCTAAAATTGCTACTAACAAAGACATAATTACTATATTTAGTAAACAGCAGCCAAAAATATTATTTGAGCCAAATACTAAATGGGAATATAGCAACACGGGCTATGCACTATTGGCATCAATAATTGAGAAAGTATCGGGTTTGACATACGCTGACTATCTAAAGAAAGCTATTTTCCAACCGTTGAAAATGAAAAATACCTTTGTGTACACTCGTAGATTATCGCCAAAGAAAATTGACAATTATGCTTTTGGTTATGTTTACTCAGATAGTTTGAAAAAATATGTTTTACCAGACGAATTGAAAGAAACTAATATGGTTATTTGGCTTGATGGTATTGTTGGAGACGGAACAGTTAATTCAACTGTAAAGGATCTGCTGATTTGGGATAGAGCATTATACACCAATAAATTACTCACAAAAGAGGGAATGAAAGCAGTTTTTGAAGTAACAACTTTAAAAGACGGAGCTAAAAGAAATTATGGTTTTGGTTGGGGAATTGAAGAAAATGCTGATTTTGGAAAAATTGCAAACCATAATGGTGGTTGGCCCGGTTATGTAACTTTTATCGATAGACATATTACAAATGATAAAACAATAATAATACTTCAAAATCACAACAACGTTACAATTCCTTCAAAAGCAATTAGAAGTATTCTATATAATAAACCATTACCTGTGCAAAAAATCAGAAAAGAAGTTATTATTACAACTGAAGAACTTCAAAAGTTTGTTGGGACTTATCAAGTTGAAAAAGATTTTGAAATCAAAATTTCATTAGATAAAGACCAACTATTTTCACAATTGACAGGACAAAATGTGTTCCCGATATTTGTAGAAAGTGAAATGTTATTTTTCTATAAAGTAGTAGATGCACAAATTCAGTTTGAAAAGAACGAAAAAGGAGAAATTTCAAATTTGTTTTTATTACAGAATGGAAATAAGATAGAAGCAAAACGGACGAAATAAAAACTGCCACCAATACACCCCACTAGCGCTAGCGTCTCGCTCGTGAACACAACGAATAAAAGTTTTGAAAACAAAAAAGCTTCAGATTTCTCTGAAGCTTTTTACGTATAATTATTTGTTGAGCAGTTTTTCAAGTCTCTGCATCATCTCATCTTTTTCTTTCAGCATACGTTCGTATAACGCAATTTTTTCTTCGTGAAGTTTTAAAACTTCTTTTATAGGGCTAAATGTAGGCTGAATATTAATTGCCGAAGCTCCATCTTTAAAATCTGAAAATGTATTAGAAATAATATTTATCGCTTGCTCTTCATCAAAATTTTGAAAAGCTTCAACTGGAATTTTTAATACTGCAGAGATTTGTTTAAGCAGATTATCTTCAATAACATCTTTCTGCTCCAGTAAAGAAATTTTCTTCTGGTTCCAGTCTTCTCCCAGATCATAAGCTAATGCTTCCTGTTTTATGTTAAGCATTTCTCTAAAACGTTTTACGTTTCTTCCCTGATGTATTTTCTGTTCCATAAACGAATTTGATTTTCCAAAGGCTCAAAGATAAAGCTATTCGGATTAAAAAGACTGAATTTCAAAGATAAAAAAATATCCTGTAAATATTATTTTTGTCAGATATTATATCCGAATCTGGAATGGTTTTGTGTTGATCCATAGTTCATTTATTAGAACAGATTTGGGATCTGTGGTATCAAGACATATTATTGTGGAGGAACAAATATCTTGTAGTTCTGTAATTTCGAATCAAGTTCAAAAGTTGTGAAATAATTTTTAGAAATTTCTTTTGTTGGAAGTAGCAGATCATATACTTTTTCGCCAGAGCTTTTTAAGTGCCTAATTTTCCAACTTCTCGCTTTGACGATCTCGCAAAGACGCCAAGCCGCTAAGTTTTTTTCCTATTTTTAAGTTCCACCTTTCTACTTTCTCGGTTTGGATTTCTAAAAATATTATAGAGTCTCAAAGTTTTTTCTGTTTTTTCATTAAAACTTTGCGATTTTGCGACTCTGTGAGATTTTTACTTCCCCACAACTTTCGGACTTGATCCTAGAAAAGGGTTCGCAAAAAAGTTGGAATTTGGAATTTAAAAATATTGGAATTTTCCCTATGAGTATGGCAAAAACAAAAAAGCCTCAGATTTCTCTGAAGCTTTACCTAGTAGCGGGAACAGGACTCGAACCTGTGTTCGCCACGGCGGATATGAGCCCACTAGATTATAATTTAAAAATTAGACTTTTAGTAAATTCTTTTCCAGTTGTAGATTTTAAATAGTTTTCTATTTTGATAGTTTCTGTTATTGAATAGAAAAGGGTTCGTAAAAAGTTGGAATTTGGAATTTAAAAATATTGGAATTTCCCCTATGAGTATGGCAAAAACAAAAAAGCCTCAGATTTCTCTGAAGCTTTGTCTTAGTAGCGGGAACAGGACTCGAACCTGTGACCTTCGGGTTATGAGCCCGACGAGCTGCCTACTGCTCTATCCCGCGTTGTTTCGGGTGCAAAGATACGCCCATTTTTGAGAAATCCAACGAAAACTTAAAAAAATGTTTTATTTTCTGTATTGAGTTGATATGACTACCTTTGCACCCAAGACCTTTGGGTCGAACCGTACGGAATAAAATTAAATAATACACAAATGTCACATAAAGCAGGTTTTGTAAACATCATCGGGAATCCAAACGTTGGAAAATCAACATTGATGAATGCCTTTGTTGGAGAAAGATTATCGATCATTACATCAAAAGCACAAACAACACGCCATCGTATTCTTGGAATCGTAAATGGGGAGGATTTTCAACTTATATTATCGGATACTCCAGGGATCATCAAGCCGGCTTATGAAATGCAGGAATCGATGATGAACTTCGTGAAGTCAGCTTTTGAAGATGCAGACATTCTGGTTTATATGGTCGAAATAGGGGAGCAGGACTTAAAAGACGAAGCTTTCTTTAATAAAATCATTCACGCTAAAATTCCGGTTTTATTATTGTTGAATAAAATTGACAATTCAAATCAGGAACAATTAGAAGAGCAAGTAGCATTTTGGACAGCAAAAGTGCCAAACGCGGAGATTTTCCCAATTTCGGCATTGCAGAATTTCAATGTGCCGGAAGTTTTCTCGAGAATTATTGCGTTGCTTCCGGAATCACCTGCTTATTATCCAAAAGATCAATTGACAGACAAACCGGAACGTTTCTTTGTAAACGAAACAATTCGTGAGAAAATCTTATTGAATTACAGTAAAGAGATTCCATACGCAGTTGAAATTGTGACAGAAGAATTTTTTGAAGATGAAAAAATCATCAGAATTCGTTCGGTAATTATGGTGGAGCGCGAAACACAAAAAGGAATTATCATTGGACATAAAGGAGCAGCTCTTAAAAAAGTAGGTATGGATTCCCGTATCGATTTAGAGAAATTCTTCGGAAAACAAATTCACATTGAACTTTATGTTAAAGTGAATAAAAACTGGAGAAGCAACGCGAATATGTTGAAACGATTTGGATATAATCAGTAAGGAGTTTTTTTAGTTTCAGGTTTCAGGTTTCAAGTTTCAGGTTTGAGGTTGTGAAATGTGAAACTAGAATTTCTTATATTTTGGACTAGCCCTGATAGTAGTGGAAATCCTTTTGTGAGCTTCTTTAGCGAACAAAAGATTGAAACGGATAGCAGGAATCAGCTCCTTAGAGAATAAATTATTTTGTTTTTTTAGTTTCAAGTTTCAGGTTTCACGTTTTGGAACGTTAACTTGAAACCTGAAACTTGAAACCTGAAACTAAAAAAAAACAACAAAAACCACAGCAAAAAAGTTAGATAGTGACTTAGCCACTTTTTTAACTACCTTTGCAAAAAATTAAAATACAGTATTTTGGATTTATAAGAGTTGTGATTTTGGGAAACCGGAATCTAAAATCTAAAGTCCGGGATCTAAAATAAAAAAAGATGAATAACATTGTTGCGATAGTAGGAAGACCTAATGTAGGGAAATCAACCCTTTTTAATAGGCTGATACAAAGAAGAGAAGCTATTGTAGATTCAGTTTCTGGAGTTACCAGAGATAGAAACTACGGTAAAAGCGAGTGGAACGGAAAAGAGTTTTCTGTAATTGATACCGGTGGATACGTTCGCGGAAGTGATGACGTATTTGAAGGTGAAATCCGTAAACAAGTAGAGCTTGCTATCGATGAAGCTGATGTTATTATTTTTGTAGTAGATGTTGAGGAAGGTATTACACCAATGGATGAAACGGTGGCTAAATTGTTGCGTAAAGTAACTAAGCCTGTTTTATTGGCTGTAAATAAGGTAGATAACGCTATGCGTGAGAAAGACGCGATTGAGTTTTATAATCTTGGTTTAGGAGATTATTTCACTTTCGCCAGTATTTCAGGAAGCGGAACCGGAGATTTGTTAGATGCTTTAATTGATGCATTTCCGGAGAAACCAGTAGTTGAAGTTACCGAAGAGTTACCACGTTTTGCTGTTGTAGGACGTCCAAATGCAGGTAAATCTAGTTTTATCAACGCTTTAATTGGTCAGGATCGTTATATTGTAACCGATATTGCAGGAACTACCCGTGATGCGATTGATACTAAATTTGACCGTTTTGGTTTTGAATTCAACTTAGTAGATACGGCAGGAATCCGTCGTAAAGCTAAAGTTAAAGAAGATTTAGAATTTTATTCTGTAATGCGTTCGGTTCGTGCGATCGAGCATGCAGATATTTGTATATTGGTTATTGATGCCACCCGTGGATTTGAAGGTCAGGATCAGAGTATTTTCTGGTTGGCAGAGAAAAACCGTAAAGGGGTTGTAATCTTAGTAAACAAATGGGATTTAGTAGAAAAAGATACTATGTCGACAAGAGATTACGAAGAGAAAATCAAAAAAGAATTAATGCCTTTTACAGATGTGCCAATTTTGTTCGTTTCGGCTTTAACGAAACAACGTTTATTGAAAGCACTGGAAGCTACAGTTCAGGTTTTCGAAAACAGAAAGCAAAGAATTGCAACGTCAAAATTCAACGAATATATGTTGAAAGTGATAGAAGCTTATCCACCACCGGCAACAAAAGGGAAGTATGTGAAAATTAAATATTGTATGCAGTTACCAACTTTAACACCTCAGTTTGTGTTTTTTGCTAACATGCCACAATATGTTAAAGAACCATACAAGAGATATCTTGAAAATAAGATTAGAGAAAATTGGGATTTCGCAGGAGTGCCGATCGATATTTATATTAGAGAGAAATAAAATTTTCTTTTTAAACAAGATAAAAAAAGCAACATTTCAAAGTTTGAAATGTTGCTTTTTTAGTTTAGCACAAAAGCATGTTTTACGGTTGGTTTTCATCATAGAAGAAAAGTTGTTCTAATGCTGGACTTCCGTCAGAGTCGTCAACATCCCCATTATGTTTTCTGGTCGAAGAAGCCAGTTTTAGGGTATAGGTACATCGTGTCAGGTTATTATTCGGTGGAGCGTTGAGCGGTGAATTGTCTTTTATTCGTTTTAGTAATACAGAGTCTATTACTCCATCTGAAATGTACCTGTTTATAGTATAACTGTTATTATTTAAATGCAAACTACCGGAAGCTAAATACGGGTGATAAAGCGTGTATTTGGCATTTATTGTACCTTTTATTGGACTGCAAAGCGTACTTTCTTCAAGCTCTTTAATGGCCAATTTTCTATAGATCGGATTGTTGTTCATGACAATAGAATTAAGCGTTTTTCCATCGCCTCCAATTATTCCAAAACTATTTGCAGCTTTATCAATTACTTCTCTGATTTCAAAACGAATGGCAAATTTTTCGATCAGAATATCGTTTGCTGCAGGAATTGGTTGTCCGGCACTAAAGAGGTCCGGTACATTCGGCGCATTGGTTAATTCTGCTGTATTGATAGAAATAAGTGTATCTTCTTCAATGACATTATATAAATCTAAATCTGCTAGGGTTAAACCATTGGCAATCAAAGTTCGCTCAATCGCATGATTGACATCAAACCAGCCATCTGAATCAAAATCGCTTTGAGCGCTGTCTACAAAAATATCATCAAGGTATAAAATAGGGATTTTTCTGGATAGTTTAGAAACGGTACTCGGAACAAATAGGTTGTTGTCCAATTTGCCGACAATTTTTGTGAAGTTGTCTTTATCTACAGGAGGTGTGTTATTTAGAGCTGTTACATCACTAACTCTGAATCGGTATTCGATCGGGTTTCCGGCTATTGATTTTAAGGCCGCTTGACCTGTTAATCTGATGATGGAATGCAGGACATGTTTGCCTGAACCGGCAAAACCTTCAGCGTCAAAGGCGTTGGGACCTAATCCGTAAGAAGCAGTGAACTGAGATCCAATTCCTGCCCATGCACTTGGGAAAGAAACTCCGGGATCTGTTACCTTTACTTCAGAACATAAAGTCACACACAAACAGTATCCGACATTTTTGCGTGCATTGGCTTTGGTCTCTTTAACTAATTTTGTACCTCCCAGTTCAGCTTTAAAATAAACATCGGGACCACTTTTGAAAGAAAGAAAAGAGGGATCAGTTTCGATGTTGAACCATGGGGATAAAAAGGTCTTTTTAAAGTCGGCCGAAGAATAATCAATTCTAAAGTGTCCGTGAGAATCAGTTGTTGCGGTTCCTAAGGTATCATCAGTAAGAAGATCAGCATCCATTGCGATTACTTCTGCGTTGGCAATTGGCGTATTTGTTTCACAGTTCATCAAATGCCCACAAATCGTCCAGGCATCAAAAAAGTGACCTCTTATGTAACACCACCATTTATGTGCTATAGTATACCTCCATCTGTAATTTTGATCTTTTTCCTGTTTTTCAAGTTCAGACTGCATTGAGATAGAAGTAAGGTGAAATTGTATGATCTCATCTCTTTTTGGTTTTGGAAATTTGAACGGTACAGTTCCGCAAACAAAGTCAATATCGTAATCACCAACTACAAATCTTTCGTCCAATTCAATTTCAAAATTCCCATTCTCATCTGTTTTTTTTCTGGTGATAAGTAATTGCTCTCTTTGTTTTACCTCTTCTTTAGAAACAAAACGGAATGTTTCTTTTAGATTTGCATTAGCGGCAACAGTTTCTTTTCTGTACGGATGATACAGTAAAATTTCAACGTCAGAGATAGACTCCAGACAGTCTTCACATATAAATCCTCTTAAGGAACCTTTAAAAATATTTTTCATGATAATGCGTTTTAAATTGCTTACTCTAATCAGTTTTGACTTTTCTGTCCTGCTCTTTTCAGGATTTTCTGAATTCTCCTTATTTTCTTTAATTACAGATAACAAAGGTTTTGTATTTAGATGTAAAAGAAGTCAGGAGAAAGACTGTTTTTGCAGGGGCATATTTCCCCTTTTTTGTGTTTTGAAGTAAAAACGTACCCAATTGCAACTAAACCTTTTGGTATTTTTAGAGTCTTATTGTTATAATTAAAAGCCTTATGATTAAATTATATTCTTTTGTTTTGCTCTTGCTTTGCTGTTATACGGCTAATGCACAGAATGATATTGTTGTGAAAGGAACTGTTATTGACATCAATACACAGTTGCCTTTGGAATTAGCGACGGTTTATTTTACGACCGTTAGAGATTCTACAGTAATTGAATATACTACAACCGATAAAAATGGTTTTTTTAGCCTGAACATCAAGAAATATGATAAACCTGTTTTTTTAAAGGTGAATTATATTGGATATCAAACTTATTTAGAGGAACATAAAGGACTTACCGAAAGCAAAGACTTTGGAAAAATATACCTGCTCGAAAGTGTAAATGCGCTTAATAATGTAGTAGTGAAAAGTGAAGCACCTCCAATTACCATTAAAAAAGATACATTGGAGTTTAATGCGAGTTCTTTTAAAGTCCGCCCGGATTCTAATGTTGAAACTTTACTAAAACAATTACCCGGTTTTGATGTAAATAACGATGGGAAAGTTACCGTCAACGGAAGAGAAGTAACGCAGTTTTTGGTTAACGGAAAAACCTTTTTTGATAAAGACGGCGCAATTGCTTTGAAAAATTTGCCCGCAGAAATCATAAAAAAAGTTCAGGTTTCGGATTTTAAAACCAAAAAAGAAGAATTGTCAAAACAAGAATCTACTTCGGATTATTCGAGTATTAATTTGACAATTGATGAGAAAAAAAATAAAGGTTACTTTGGGAAAATACTGGGAGGATACGGTTCTGATGAGCGCTATGAAAGTAGTCTTATGATGAATTTTTTCAATAATAAGCAGAAAATAAGTGTTTTGGCTTCTTCGAATAACATTAATTCGACCGGATTTTCGATGGATGATGTATTTGATAATATGGGTGGAGGAAGAAACAGTAACGGAAGAAACGCCAACAACAGTTCCGCCAGTACCAGTAAAGGAATTACCCAATCCAATCTCGCCGGAATAAACTATTCTGATGATTGGTCTGAAGAATTAGCAGCAATGGGAAGTTATAATTTCTCGAACTCCAATACTACAAACAACAGTAAAGCCAATCAGATTAGTTTTTTGCCAAAAGGAAATATTCTGACGGCATCTGACGCTACTACAAGAAATGAAAATACGGGAAACAAAGCCAATTTCGAATTGGAATGCAAAATCAGTCCTACGATGCGGCTTGTTGTTGTGCCGAAATTAAATCTAACCCAATCGGACAATACTTCTAATTCGACCAGTTTTTCTGAGGATGAAAATGGGCAGGCTTTAAATCAAAGTAGTTCAGAATCTAATAGTAAAAATGAGAATACTAATTTTTCAAACGGTATCAATTTTAATAAAACCTTCGAAAAAGAAGCGCGAAATTTCAGTGTGGTTTTTAACAATAATAATACAAGGAGTGACGGGAATGTTTTAAACCGTTCCGAAACTGTTTTTTATCAGGGCAACAAACCCAATGACGAACGAAACCAGAATAGTAAGAACAACGTTACTACGGATTCTTATACGGTTGATTTGGAGTACACAGAGCCGATAACTGACTCCTTAAGAATCAGATTTGGTTCCGATTTTGATTGGGAAAAGACCGTAAACGATAAAAATACGTTCAATTATAATGCAAGTACCGATTCGTATTCGGACTTAGATTTGTCTTTAACCAATTATATTTCTTCACGCCAGAACAGTATTAGTCCTAAGTTTGGAATCACCTGGCAAAAGAGAAAATTTACGCTTAATTTGAATTCTCAAACTTCGATTATCGATTATGATAATCATTCCTTATACTTAAACAAAGCGACGGATTTAAACAAAAAATATGTATTGCCTTTTGGGAATTTGCAGCTTAGATATAAATTTAGTCGTTCTAAAAATCTGACTTTTAGATACGATTATTCCAACGCGCTTCCAACGGCAACACAATTATTACCGGTTATAGACCTGTCCAATCCATTGAACAGTATTATTGGAAATCCGAATCTGAATCCGATAGAGAAAAACAGTGTGAGCATCAATTTCAGGAATTTTGATTTCCGTACCCGTTCGGGGTATAGTGTGTTTGCTAAAACAGATTATTATAACAATGATGTGGTTACTACTTCGATTTACGATGACAGTGGTAAACGAAACACTACTTATGCAAACATTTCGGGAACGTACACGACTTCTGTTGGCGCAAATTGGAATCAATCTGTGAAAAAGGATGCCAGTGTGCTACGATATGGGTTAGCATTAAACTCGAGTTATTCTTTTGATAAAGGATTTACGAATGCGGTGATGTATGAAGCAAGATCAATTGGAGTTACACCAAAAGTATATTTAAGTTACGAATATGGAGATGTGCTTACCATAGCGCCATCTTATGATTTGTCTTATAATGAAACAAAATATAAGAACTATTCGAGAGAAGCCACTTCAAATGTAATTCACAAAATTAATTTGCAGACCACCACGTACTGGCCAGCCAATTTGATTTTTGGAAATGACTTTGGATATACCTATAATTCTAATATTTCAGACGATTTCAAGAAAGATTTCTTCCTTTGGAATACCAGTTTGTCCTATGGTTTTTTCGATAAAAAAATGTACCTGAAAGTAAAAGTGTACGATGTTTTAAATCAGAACCAAAGTGCTACAAGGACGATTTCTGCAACCTCAATTCGCGACGAGGAGAATACTGTTCTAAAACGATATTTAATGTTTTCTGTAGCCTATAAAATTGGGAATTTTGCTGCTAAAGAAAAAAGAGGCGGGCGAAGAGAAAGAGAAATGTAACTATTAAGCTTTAGTTTTGCGGTTGATTTTATGATAAACCGTAAATCGAATAATATCCCGATCGTAAAAATCGACACCGCTGGCACGTCTCTGAAAGCTTTTCATATAACCCAATTCTAATCCGATGTTAGGGTTGAAATGATAACGTAAGGCAGCATAGATCCGATTTTGATCGAACATATTTCTCTTGTTGTCTTTTCCGTAATTGAGTAAAATTTCGTCTGAAATAGTCCCTTTCAGATTGCGTTTGTCTTTTTCCCAAAGTGTAAAAGTAGATTGCAGTCTGTATCTGAACCGCCACGAAAAAGAAAAATCATCCAGTAATTCTGTTCTGCTGGCTTTTTGCATAAAACGTTCCTCAATCTGAAAGCGATTGTGGAAAGTGATTTTCGCTATATCATTGATTAAAGTAATATCCTGCTGACCTCTATATTCCGGAACCGAAAAATTAGGATCAATACGCGGATCTTGTGTATTGACATTAAAATAGGCAAATCCACAGCCTAAATCGATTGTTTTATTGGCTCTGTAACGCCCCTGTACACGGACAACAAAAAGATTTTCATGAATGGGATTGACAAAACTTCGATTGTCCAGTTCCGTATGAATGGACCATTTTTCAGTTAAAGGAAAGATATTATAGTACCGAATCCAGGTCAGGGTTTGTTGATCCGTTTTTTTCTGAGCCTGCAAAAAGGGACTTGTGAGGCTTAAAAAGAGTACTATTCGGAGGATTTTCATCTAAGCTGTATAAATTCAGGCTGCGAATATATACAAATCAGAGCGAATTTGTAGAAGTTAAGATCATTTTTTAAATTTGCTTTGAAAGTAATTTTGTGATTTTCAACAACTTTTTTAATGAAAAAACGAGACCTGCTACTTAAAGCGGGCCTCGTTTTGGTATCTATTCCATCTAAATCTATGTTTCTATGTGTTTAAAAAAAAGCAACGGGTTACAGCATGATTCACTTTATAAAGAATATTTCAAAGTGATTCCGTACGTTCTCTGGTCACCCAAAACACCAGCATATTGTCCGGTATTTCCTCCTGCAGGTAATAATTGCTCATAATAATCTTTGTTTAAAAGATTACGTCCCCAGAAATGTACCGATAGACCATCAGTAGCACGAAAACCTAAACGAGCATTAAAAATAGCATAACCTTGTACTACTAAATATTTTGACGCAGAAGGACTTGATGAAAATTCAGATCGAGCGTAAGAATCTAAGGCTAGAAATACTTTACCGGCATTTCCGAAGAATTTTGCATTGTCGGAAAGTTCCCCTCCTAAAGATCCTGCCCATCTGGATGCGCCCGGCAGATCAGTTCCGGACACATCTTTATAAGCAACCGGAGCTCCCGTTTCCTCTAATGGAAGTGGTGCATTGGTAAACTTAACATATTTACCATCAGTATACGTAGCTGCTCCGTTAATCGTTAAGTTTTGATTTACTACAAAACTGGCGTCCAATTCTACACCTCTTACACGAACTTTATCCGCATTGGCAAGATAACCTCTGTTTACCCCCAATTCAGCAGCCTGAACATTGGTTTGGAAATTTCTGATATCGGTATTAAAGAAAGTCACGTTAAAAATTGAGTTCTTAAATGGAGAAGTTTTTACACCAACTTCATAATGATTTACCTCTTCCGGTTTAATTACGGCAAGATTAAGTAAGGGTTGACCAGCTGAATTGGTCGGAAGTCCGGCAACATTCACTCCAACCGGTTTGTAGCTTTTTGCAAATGTAGCATAAGCATTGATTTTGTCCGTAGCTTTATAAGACACTGTTATATTTCCGGAGAAATCGGTATCATCTGTATTTGATGTGAAGGCTTGATCGCTGTAAACTTGTTTTTTCAAAGCAAGCAATGCAGGATCAGTAGTCTGAAGTCCTCCGTAAGTAGTACGGGTATAATCAGCATCTTTTTTGTCAAAGTTGTAACGTAAACCTGGTAATACATGCAATTTTTCGGTTACAGCCCAGTCTAATTGTCCAAAAACAGCTGCACTGGAGGATCTTATGCGGGCATCTGTTTTGATTCCGTATCCTTCAAAAAGACCCGGAGTTTTCCATAACGGACTTGTTGAGCTTTGTGAAAATCTCCATTGTGCATTTCCGGATTCCTCAGTACCATTGGTTTTTGAAGTTTGATCAATAAAAAATACCCCTACAACACCGCTCAATTTCGAGCTAAGTTGTCCTGCATAACGTATTTCTTGTGTGAATTGTGTTTGTCTGGTTGGGTTTTGTGATTTAGCAAGTACTTGTAATCCTGTAAAATCCCTGTCGTTTGACGGATCCCAGTTCCAGAAACGCCAAGCTGTTGTAGAAGTAAGTGTCCCACCTCCAATTTTGGTATCAACATTAAGCGATATACCTCCTAAGTCTTGTCCGGAACGCCACGGTGTATCATGATCTATTCTACGATCAAATGCATTCTGACTTGGAAGCTGATAGTTTAAATCGGCAATAATAGCATTAAATTGGCGGTATGGAGCTCTTTGAGTAGGGGCAACACCCGCTACAACCTGTGCGTATCCGTCAGGACGCTGTGTTGTAATATCTGCTGCTAGTGTAATATTTGTATTTGTTGTCGGAGTATACAATAATTGACCTCTAATTCCTTGGTTGTTTAAGGTATTTGTAGCTCTTCCAGTGGCAACATTATCGATTAAACCGTCACGTTGTGTACCTGAAAAAGACAAACGACCAGCTATTTTTTGACTTAAAGCTCCTGTTATAGATGCTTTGGCTTGCAAAAAGGCAAAATTCCCGTAACTAACTTCAAAGTCTGCACCCGAAGTAAAACTTGGTTTGCGGGTCGTAATGTTAAAAGCTCCCGAAGTGGTATTCTTTCCAAACAATGATCCCTGTGGTCCGCGCAATACTTCGATTTGTTCTACATCGATAAAATCCAGAGTAGTTGCTGCCGGACGAGCGTAATAAACACCGTCAACATAAAAACCAACTCCGGGATCAATTCCATCATTAGTAAGACCAAAAGGAGAACCTAAGCTTCTGATGTTGATTCCTGTATTTCTTGGGTTTGAAGAATAGAGTTGTACAGAAGGAACAAGCTCTTTGATACGATTGACATTAAAAGCGCCTGTTTGCTCTGCTTGTTTACCGGTAATTACCGAAATAGCAATTGGTACATCCTGTACTTTTTCGATACGACGTCTGGAAGAAACAACAACTTCTATAAGTTTGTTTTCTTCGTTTAATGTTACCAATAGCGGAGAGCTTGGTAAAGTTGTGATAGCAAATTCAGCAGTTGTATAGCCAACGTATTGAACTAATAACGTCAAAGGAAGTCTTCCCTGAGTGTCTATGCTGAATTTTCCACTAGCATCGGTAGTAGTATTAAAAGTAGTTCCTTTTATGACCACATTGGCTGCTGGTAAAGGTATGTTTTCATCTGTTGTTACCACACCTTCTATATTTTGTGCGAAAGAGATGGAGAAAGTTAAAAAGGATAGTATTGTAAGTATATTTTTTATAGTAGTTTTCATTTTTATATTAATTATATGTGATTAGTAGAATTTAAATTAAATTTTTTTTACCAACACATACACATACAAAAAGAGTTGTTTTTCACAGCAGTGAATTGACTATTTCTATTTTTTTGCAAAAAACTTTTTGATCCACCTGATCGATTCGAATGTACTTTCATAAGGTTTTAATTTTGGACTGGTTTGCTAATTTTTTCTGCAAATATATATAAATTCTATAAAAATAGTCGAATTTAAAAAATATTTTTTTATTTCTTCACCAGTGAAGCGATAGTGATCCCTTCCATAGCTTTCAAAGTTTTGTCTCGAATAAGGACTAAACCATGATGTAAGCTGCATTCTGACTCTGTTTTGCAATCAGAACAAGGTTCGTAAAAGTTTAATGAAGCACAAGGTAAAAGTGCAATGGCACCGTCAAATAAACGGTGAATTTCGGCCAAAGTAATATCGTTTTTAGATTTTATCAAATAATATCCACCAAATTTTCCTTGCTTACTGCTTACAAAACGTCCTCGTTTCAGATCCAATAGAATCTGTTCTAAAAACTTTTTAGGAATGTTCGCTCCATCAGCAATTTCTATTGTTTTAGAAATGTGATTTTCGTCTTGTTCTGCTAAATAAAGTAAGGCCTTAAGGGCGTATTTTGCTTTATGTGATAACATTTAAATTGAATTATTAATTGTAAAATGTGACTTGTAAAATGTAACCTAAAATATCTTTTCAAAAAACCTGAAACCTGAAACTTGAAACTTGAAACCGACTCCAGTTTCTGCGACTTAAAACTGCGACTGCGACTAGAACCCGCGACCAAAAGTCTACCATCCTCCGCTAGATCCTCCACCGGAGAAACCTCCGCCTCCAAATCCACCGCCGAAACCGCCTCCTCCGCCTGATGATCCACCGCCGAAGCCACCAAAACCGCCTCCTCCGCTACTGCGACCTAAGCTACTCAGAATAATAACGTCCATAAGGCTAGGGCCTCCACCGTTATTGCCAGAATTTCCTCCGCCACCTCTTTTGTTTCTGGAGATCAAAATTAATACAATTACAACAATAACAATAAAAGGGAGGATAGGAAAATTTTTTCCTTTTGATTGTTGCTTGCGTTCGCCTTTGTATTTTCCTTTAAAAACATCAAATAAAGCGTCAGTTCCTTTGTCAAGTCCGTTGTAGTAACTACCTGCTTTAAATTCGGGAATAATAATATTTCTGATAATTTCACCGCCAATTCCGGCAGTCAGACGATCTTCTAAACCATAACCTGGATTAATGGCAATTTTTTTCTCTTTTTTGGCTAATAAAATAATAACACCGTTGTCGTCTTTTGCTGTTCCGCCAATTCCCCATGTTTGTCCCCATTTTGTAGCGAGCTGACTAACATCTTCATTTTGCAAACTTTCGATGGTAATCACTACAATTTGAGTAGTGGTAGAATCCGAATAACGAATGAGTTTTTGTTCTAACTGTGTTTTTTCAGTTGCACTCAGAACGTTTGCATAATCATAAACAGACGTTTGAAAACTTGGTTTTTCGGGAATAGTAAATTGAGCAAAAACACAATTAACGGTAAAAAAAGCGATTAACAGAAAGGATAAATGAAAGATTCCTTTAGAATTTGAAGTTTTATTTTTGGAAATATTCATTGTTTATCCTTTTGAGATTTCGTTTGATAATTCGTTAGTATCCTCAGCCAATCGTGGAAAATATTTTTTTAATTGTTCTCCGGCGCTTAAAATGCCATCGACAATACCTTGTTTGAAGTTTCCGGATTTAAATTGAGTGACCATAATGTTTCTGGTCGAATCCCAAAAGTCTGATGATACAAGGTCATTTATACCTTTATCTCCGCAAATGACAAAATTTTTATCTGCCACGGCAAAGTAGAATAAAACACCATTTTTAAGTTGCGTTTCATCCATTTTTAATTCGTGAAAAACTTCTAAAGCCCTGTCAAAATGGACTTTAGGAGTAGTTTGTTCTATATGTACTCTAATTTCGCCCGAAGTATTATTTTCAGCCATACCAATAGCTTCAACAATTTCTTGTTCTTCTTTTTTGGATAAAAAATCTTCTACTTTTGACATTTGAGTTATTTTAGAGTTTAGATTGTTGATTTTAGATTTTAATTAAATCAATAATCAAAATATTGGGTCTTTTTTAGAATTTTACTTCAACCGGTTTTTCAGCACCTGCGACAGCTTGGAAGTATGGTTTTTCTTTGTATTCACCTAAAAACCATTTGTTCGGAATAGATAAAATATAACCATTGTATTCTTGAACTGATTCGTTAAAACGAGTTCTTGCTGTTAAAATTTGGTTTTCAGTACTGGCTAATTCGTCTTGTAATTTTAGGAAATTTTCATTTGCCTTTAAGGTTGGATATTGTTCAACAGAAACCAATAATCTTGATAAAGAAGAAGACACACCACTTTGTGCTTGGTTGAATTGAGACAATTGCTCCGGAGTAACATTACTTGGGTCAATAGTTACTGAGGTTGCTTTTGCACGCGCTTCGATAACCGCTGTCAAAGTCGATTTTTCGAAATCAGCTGCACCTTTTACCGTGTTTACTAAGTTTCCGATCAAGTCATTTCTTCTTTGGTAGGCAGTATTCACATTTCCCCACTCTTTATTAACAGCCTGGCTGTATTTTAATCCGGTGTTTTTAATTCCAATTGACCAAAAAGCTATAATAGCAACCAGTACTACAATAATTCCTACGGGGATTAACCATTTTTTCATATTTGTTTCGATTTAAATTTGTGTTTAGTTTTAAAATGCTGTTATAATTCGTTCTTAATTTCTGTTAATTGTATTTTTATCGACTCTAATTTACGTATTATTTCGAATTTATCTAATGTTTTCTTTTGGCCTTCTTTCAAATGGATTTTGGCGCCTTCGAGTGTAAAACCACGTTCTTTAACCAAATGATAAATCAATTGTAAATTGGTAATATCATCCGGAGTAAACATTCTGTTGCCTTTAGCATTCTTTTTGGGTTTCAAAATATCGAATTCACTATCCCAAAAACGGATCAAAGAAGCATTGACATTAAAAGCTTTAGCAACTTCGCCAATGCTGTAATATCTTTTATCTTTAGAAAGTTCAATATGCATGATTTGTATTTTTCTATTAGTACTTCAAACTTACTACTTTTTACAGTATTAATCTAATGACTGGTTTTCCTGATTGGCCATGTGTGAAATAGCAACATATTCTACTGCTGAAATATTTCCGTAATAAAAATTCAAAGGATTTACGACTTTACCATCTTTATGAACTTCATAATGACAATGTGGTCCTTCTGATCTTCCGGTGCTTCCAACGTATCCAATAATATCGCCTCTTTTAACATGTTGTCCGGGTCTGCAGTTGTATTTGCTTAAATGTGCATACAAACTCTCATATCCAAAACCGTGCCTGATGACTACATGATTTCCAAAACCTGACGCTGTATTGTCAGCTCTGGCGATTACTCCATCACCTGTTGCATAAACGGGAGCACCCGTATTAGCGGTGAAATCCATACCGTTATGCATTTTTCGCACCTTCGTGAAAGGATCGATTCGATATCCAAAACCGGAAGCAATACGTTTCAAATTTTCATTTCGGACTGGCTGAATGGCAGGAATTGCCAGTAACAAATTTCCTTTGGCACTAGCCAATTTTAAAATTTCATCCAATGACTTGGATTGGATCGCCAGTTGTTTGGAGAGTTTATCAATTCGTTTGGTGGTATTCAATACCAATTGCGAATTATTATATCCTTCTAAGTCTTTGTATCGATTGAGGTCTCTAAAACCTGATTTTCGTATAGAATCCGGAATTTCCGCTTTATTAAAATAGACTCTGTAAATGTTGTTATCGCGGTCTTCGAGTGCTTCTGTTACCTCATTAATTTCATCCATTTTTTTATTCAAAATCGAATAATGTAACTTCAAGTTTTCAATTTCACGTGCCTGTAGGCGATCTTTTGGCGTTTCGAAATAAGGAGTGTTGAGTAGAAGAACAAAAATTAAAAATCCAAACAGCGCTGAAGCCAGCAAAAACAGTAATGCATAACCAATTTTGATTCTCTTTCTGGTTTTTATTTTCGTATAAGCCAGATTTTCTGAGTCGTAATAATATTTTACTTTCGCCATATTTTAAAATACCCTATTTTTGCAGCTTGTAAAATAGTTAGTGGAACAAATTTAATAAATGTTTCAGTTGTTCCCCGCTTTTTTTCAAGAATTAAAGAAATCAATTAGATAATTAGATAATGTGGTAATTGGATAATTTATTGTTTGGAATGGTAAATTTTTAATTTTAAATGAAGCATTATTAATTGTTTTATTATCTAATCGACACAGTATCAAATTGACACATTTTCAAAATATCGCATTAATAAAAATATGAAATCACAAGACGTACGTAAACAATTCCTAGACTTTTTTAAGAGTAACGGACACTTAATTGTTCCATCTGCTCCAATTGTACTTAAAGACGACCCAACCCTTATGTTCAATAACTCGGGAATGGCCCAGTTTAAAGAGTATTTTTTAGGGAATGGAACGCCAAAAAGTCCGAGAATAGCCGATACGCAAAAATGTCTTCGTGTTTCAGGAAAACACAACGATCTTGAAGATGTAGGTTTTGATACCTACCATCATACCATGTTTGAAATGCTTGGGAATTGGTCTTTTGGAGATTATTTCAAAAAAGAAGCCATCAATTGGGCTTGGACTTTATTGACAGAAGTTTATAAAATTCCAAAAGAAAATCTTTATGTTTCTGTATTTGAAGGAAGCAAGGAAGACAATGTGCCATTTGATCAGGAGGCTTGGGACATTTGGAAAACATTAATCGACGAGGACAGAATTATTCTTGGAAACAAGAAAGATAATTTCTGGGAAATGGGAGATCAGGGACCATGTGGACCATGTTCAGAAATTCACGTTGATTTACGTACTGAAGAAGAAAAAGCATTGGTCACAGGAAAAAGTCTTGTAAACAATGATCATCCACAGGTAGTTGAAATCTGGAATAATGTATTTATGGAATTCAACCGTAAAGCGGATGGTTCTTTGGAGAAACTTCCTGCGCAACACGTAGATACCGGAATGGGATTTGAGCGTTTGTGTATGGCATTACAAGGTAAAACATCTAATTACGATACAGATGTGTTTACGCCACTTATTGAAAAGGTAGAACAAATTACAGGTTTAAAATACACACCGAATGATGTCGCTCTGAGCGGAGTCGAAGAGAGTGAGGAACAGAATAAAACTAATATTGCGATTCGTGTAATTGTAGATCACGTACGCGCGGTTGCATTTGCTATTGCAGACGGACAATTGCCATCAAACACAGGAGCGGGTTATGTAATTCGTAGAATCTTGCGTCGTGCGATTCGTTACGGATTTACTTTCTTAAATACAAAAGAGCCGTTTATTAATAAATTGGTTGAAGTTTTAGCGAATCAGATGGGAGAATTTTTCCCTGAGATAAAAGCACAACAACAATTGGTTACCAATGTAATTCGTGAGGAAGAGGCTTCTTTCCTTAGAACCTTAGATCAAGGATTACAATTGTTAGACAAAGTAGTTTCTGAAACAAACGGAAAAGAAGTTTTGGGAGCTAAAGTTTTTGAATTATACGATACTTTTGGATTCCCAAAAGACTTAACAGCTTTAATTCTGAAAGAAAAAGGGTATTCGTACAACGAAGAGGAGTTTGAAAGTGAATTGCAAAAACAAAAAGCGCGTTCACGTGCAGCATCTGAAGTTTCAACGGAAGACTGGAATGTTTTAATTCCCGGAAATGTAGAAACTTTTGTAGGTTATGATCAAACGGAGAATGAAGTAAAAATTACCAGAATCCGTAAAGTTGATTCTAAAAAAGATGGAATTCTTTATCAAATCGTTTTAGATAATACTCCATTCTATCCGGAAGGAGGAGGACAGGTTGGTGATAAAGGAATCTTGGTTTCTGCAAATGAAACGATTGAAATCATCGACACCAAGAAAGAGAACAATCTGATTTTGCATTTTGCAAAACAATTGCCGGAGAATATTGAGGCTGGTTTTACAGCAAAAGTAAATACAGATTTAAGAACGTCAACGTCCAAAAATCACTCGGCTACGCATTTGATGCATTTGGCTTTGAGAAGTATTTTAGGAACGCACGTAGAGCAAAAAGGGTCATTGGTAAATCCAAATTATCTGCGTTTTGACTTCTCGCATTTCAGCAAAGTTTCTGATGCTGAATTACGTCAGGTTGAGGCAAGTGTAAATGCTCAGATAGAAGAGCAATTGCAATTAGTTGAACACAGAAATATTCCGATTCAGGAAGCTTTGGCAAAAGGTGCAATGGCTTTGTTTGGAGAGAAATATGGCGATAATGTTCGCATGATTGAGTTTGGTGACAGTAAGGAGTTATGTGGAGGAATTCACGTGAAAAATACTGCTGAGATCTGGCATTTCAAAATCATTTCTGAAGGAGCGGTTGCAGCAGGAATTCGTCGTATTGAAGCGATTACGGGTGATGCTGTGAAGAATTTCTATCAGAATCAGGAAAATACATTAACGGAGATAAAAGAAGCACTTAAAAATCCACAGGATGTTTTAAAATCGGTTGTTACTTTGCAAGATGATAATGCTAAACTGAAAAAACAAATTGAGCAATTGCTTAAAGAAAAAGTTGGTGCTTTAAAAACCGAACTGGAGAAAGATTTTCAAGTAGTAAACGGCGTACATTTCCTTGCGAAACAAGTAGATTTAAGCATGGCTTCTACGAAAGAACTAGCTTCAGCTTTAGGAAGTTCAAAAGCAGATTCGTTTGTGTTTTTAGCTTCAACAGAAGACGGTTTGCCAAATATTCACTGTTATATAGCTAAAGAATTAGTAGCGGGTAAAGGTTTGAATGCAAATGCTGTTATTAAAGAATTAGGAAAGTATATTGAAGGAAATGGAGGAGGACAACCTTTCTTTGCATCCGGAAAAGGTAAAAATACAGCTGGAATTAAAGAGGCTTTAGATAAGGCAATCGAGTTTGTAAAATAAGTTTTTTTTTTTTTGAATCTCGCGAAGTCGCGGAGTCGCAAAGTTTTATAGAGCTTGGCGTCTTTGCTACTTTGCGAGATTTTTGTTTAGTAGCTATTATTTCAATAGTGCTCTTTTATTTGTAACACTAAAAAGTAAGTTTTTTCTGTATATTTGTAAAAAGACAAGATGACAGAAAATGAAATTTCAGCAGTTGTTGTAGATGTTTGTTATAAAATACACGTAAAACTTGGACCAGGATTATTAGAGTCTGTTTATGAAGCTATTCTATATCACGAATTGACAAAAAAAGGACTTAATGTTGAGAGACAAAAAGTATTACCGGTTATTTGGGATCAAATACATTTAGATATTGGTTTTAGAGCTGATTTAATTGTTGAAAAGAAAGTAATTTTAGAGATTAAATCTATTGAACGACTTACTGATATCCATGCGAAACAAGTTTTGACTTATCTTAAAATTACAAAAATGAAATTAGGATTACTGGTAAATTTTAATGTTCCAATAATTAAACTTGGTATCAAAAGAGTAGTTTCAAATCTTTAGTTTTTTTAAGATTGAGAGTTTAGAAAAAAATAAAGCCGCAAAGTATTTAAAAATAAAAACTTTCCGACTCCGCGACTTTGCGAGATTTTTTAGGATCTATTTACGCTCTCCAATTTGCTGACGCCATATAGTATAATACAACCCTTTTTCAACAATTAGATTTTGTTTTTTAAAATTCAAATAAAAAGTAAAGCCGCAAAGTATTTAAAATAAAAACTTTGTGACTCCGCGACTTTGCGAGATTTTTTAGGATCTATTTACGCTCTCCAATTTGCTGACGCCATGTAGTATAATACAACCCTTTTTCAACAATTAGATTTTGTTTTTTAAAATTCAAATAAAAAGTAAAGCCGTAAAGTATTTAAAATAAAAACTTTGCGACTCCGCGACTTTGCGAGATTTTTTAGGATCTATTTGCGCTCTCCAATTTGCTGACGCCACATAGCATAATACAACCCTTTTTCAACAATTAAATCCTCATGTTTACCTTGCTCAATAATTTTACCCTGTTCTAAAACAAATATTTTATCAGCATGCATTACGGTAGATAAGCGGTGTGCAATTAAAACCGTGATTCTGTTTTTATCGGATATGTTTCGGATTGTTGCGTTGATTTCTTCTTCTGTTATAGAATCTAAAGCAGAAGTGGCTTCATCAAAGATCAATAAATTCGGGTTTCTTAAAATAGCTCGGGCGATCGATAAACGTTGTTTCTCTCCGCCGGAAACTTTTATTCCACCTTCGCCAATTGTGGTGTTTAAGCCATCTTCGGCACGTTTTAACAGTTTCTCACAACTGGCTCGTTTTAAGGCGTCGTATAAGTCTTCGTCTGTTGCAGATGGTTTTACGAATAATAAATTCTCACGAATTGTTCCTGAAAACAGTTGCGCATCCTGCGTTACGAAACCTAACTGTTTTCTTAAATCCAATAAATCAATTTCGGTAGAATCAATATCATTGTAAAGCACCTGGCCTTCCTCCGGAGTATATAATCCAACTAATAGTTTTACCAAAGTTGTTTTTCCCGAGCCTGATGGCCCGACAAAAGCCACAGTTTGTCCTTGTTTAATTTCGAAGTTAATATTTTCTACGGCCTTGAATTTGGCTGTTTTATGTTTGAAACTAACATTAGAAAAAAGCAGGGATTGAATGATTCCAACATGCTTTGGTGTTTTTGGACGGAATTCTTTCGGAGCATTTAAAAGCACTCTGAAATTTTCCATGGAAACTTTTGTTTCGTTTAGGGCAATGATAAAGTTCCCTAACTCTTGAAGCGGACCAAAAATAAAGAATGTAAAAAAGACCATGGTCAATAAATCACCCACAATAATTTTTCCTCCAAACAAGAAATAGTACAACGTAAAAACAACACAGGTTCTTAAAAAATGAACGGTAGTACCTTGTATGAAACTTAAACTTCTGATGAATCGGACTTTTTCTAATTCAAGTTGAAGGATTTTAAAAGTGTTCAAGTTCAGACGTTTTTCTTCCTGATAGGTTAGGCCAAGACTTTTTACAAGTTCGATGTTTCTTAAACTTTCAGTTGTAGAGCCTGCCAGAGCATTGGTTTGATTTACAATTTTCTTAGAAACGATTTTGATCTTTTTTCCCAGATAAGAACTTACTAAAGCAATAATTGGCGCCGTAACTAAAAAGATTATAGAAATACGATAATCGATTCGGGATACATACAAAATCACGAATACAAACCCAATAATGGTTTGAAAAATTAAGGAGATTGATAGTGTAATTAATTTCTCAGAATCTGAGCGTACTTTGGTCAGTTTACTTAAAGTTTCTCCACTTCGTTGGTCTTCAAATTCGGCATAAGGTAAATCGAGTGATTTTTTAATACCATCAGTATACATTTGAGCTCCTGTTCTCTGGATAACGATATTGGTGAAGTAATCCTGAAAGTTTTTGGTAATTCTTGAGATCATTGCGGCACCCAGCGAAAGCGCTAACCAGAAGGACAGAGATTTTATAAAACCAATTTCATTTCCTTTGTATTTCGCCAGTCCAACCCCGCAATCCTGCATTAATTTACCGGTAATAATAGAGTCTGATAAGCTGAAACAGATGTTTATTGTGGCCATAATTAAGGCAAAAAACAACAGTAACTTATGTTTGATTATGTATGAATAGAGTAATTTCATAGTTAGATTTAAAATTTTAGAAGTGTAAAAGTAGTGAATTGATAGATTCGCTAATCTTAATTTTGAGTATTAAAAAGCCAATTTTTTGTAAAATTATGTATACTTCATATAGTGGAATTTTAGATTTCTATTTTTTGAAAAAAGAGGGTAACAAGACATGAATTTAATGAAGTAAGAATTGTTTTATAGATTTGTTGTACCAGAGATAAAATTCTTTTTTGAATTTCGGAGACGAATGCAATTGGTGCAATTTATACAAGTTTGTTTTTTAGAGCGTTAAAAGATAAAATATACTTATTAAGATTTCGATAGCTAAGATTAGTTTTTTTTCTTTTAAAAACGATCGGTTTTTAGTTCAAAACAATAATTTGTATGCAATACATTTGTAGTTATTATTACTCTTTTGATCTGTTAAATATGAAGAAAAATCTATCTCTTTTTTGTGCCTTAATGTTAGTGTTAATCTCTTGCTCGGGGGATGATTCCTCTTTAAATTCTTCAGACGTTTTAATGAAAAAAAAGGTCGTAACGAGTACCGGCCGAGATAATACAATCGAGATTTCGACAACTTATTATACTTATGAAGGTAAAAAGCTGGTAAAGGAAGTGGGAACAAATGATTCATTTTTTGATAACAGGCGAAATTATGATTATACGAAAAAGTATTATTATACAGGAAATTTAATTACTAAATGCGAAGAAATGAGCGGAACGGATTATCTGACGGTAACTGAATTAACCTATGTGAATGATAAATTGAAAACCATGCTTGTAAAAGTAGGATATCAAAATGGTGTGATAATTTATGCAACAAAAACTACCTGTACCCATAATGATGATGGGACGGTTTCTTTTGTTAAAGTTAATATTGATCGAGAGACGAAAGTAGAAAGCGTTCTGGAAAATGGAAAGTGGATCTATGCTAATGGCAATATTATAAGAAAAGAAACTACTGATAAATGGGGATCTATATCTGAAGTTTATGAATACGATAGAAAGAATGGTATTTTTAGAAATGTTACAGGTGCTAATTTGTTAGTTGGTAATTTGATTTTTGGATATTCAGGTTTTGGATATTCAGGTTTTGGATATTCAAAGAATAATGAGTTAAAAATGACAGTAACAACAGCTAATTCAAATGCAACTTTTACGCATTCTACTATTTACAATTATAATAAGGATAATTTTCCAACGTTTGGGAAATTTGAGGGTAATGACGAATCGACGTCTATAATAAGTCGTTATTTTTATTAATAAAGTAGGATTTATCAAACAATGTAGCCAGATGTATTTGCGTCTGGCTTTTTTTAGTTCTAAAATGCTGTTTTTTTTGAAAACAATAGCAGAGTACGAAACTTAAAAGTAAGAATATATTTCGGTTTAGCTGTTGGTGAATAAAACACTTATCCAAATTTTAAGAAGAATGGTAATTGGTATAATTTAGTACAAGTTTGTTTCTTAGAGAGTTAAAAAAACAAATGTAAAAAAGCAGGTTTTAAAACAAATAAATTAAGTTTTTTAGTACTAAAAAACATAACTGTTTTTTTGATTAATACTGATTTGTGCGTATATATTTGCCGATAATTATTAATATATAACTTATTAAAGTGAAAAAGCTTTTATTCTTATTTAGCGCTTTAACAATAGTGCTTACTTCATGTGCAAATGATGATGATAATTCTTCGTCTGAGGAGAATTATATTTTGCCTAAAATATTTTCTGACGGTGATATTGATTTTCCAAATCAGCAAAAGAGGAAAATAACAAACACATTTTCCGGGAATAAACTTGTAAGCAGTGTTGAAGAGAATTTTAAGACATTATATACTTACGAAGGAAATGCAATTGTAAAAGAAGAGTTGTTTCTTGTTTTTTCAGATAATTCAGAAAGAAAATTTAACGAAGTTCTGCGTGTTTATGAAAATGGAAAATTAAAATCCTTTATAGAAAGGATGGGATTTACTGCAAAAAAACCTAATGGTCAAGATGCGTACAGAGCAGAATATACACATGTCTCGGATAAGTTAATTGCTCTCGTGACTTATTCAATTAATCTTAAAACGGAAGTAGAGACAAAAATGGATACTGTTGTCATGACCTTTAATGGAACAAATCTTATAAAGTATCAAAGTTTTGTATTAAACTCTGCAACGCCTATAGTTACAGAACTTTATGAATATGATACAAAAAACAGGCCGCACAAAAATGTTTTAGGTTTCAATTTTCTGAATGTCTCTTATCTGGGATTTGGAAATAGTAATAATGTTATAAAAAAAACTGTGACCAATGAACATATTAAAACACCAACAACCTTTTTGATTAATTTTACTTATAATGATAAAGGGTATCCAACCAGAATCTTATCGTTGGGATTTGGTAATAAGGTGGAAGAAAATCATGAATACACCTACTAAGAACATAAAATCTTAAAACATTGCAAAAACCAAATACTTCTGTATTTGGTTTTTTTATTGGTGAAAATTAGTGAAATTCGTGTTTTAATAAAATCCTATGCAATTCAGAACCCAGATCCCAATTTCGCAAACAAACAATCCAATAGACTATACTTCTAAAATTATGTCTTTAGGTTCCTGTTTTGCAGTAAATATGGCAGAAAAACTGGATTATTTTAAGTTTGATAACAGTTGTAATCCATTTGGGATTATTTTCAATCCTGTTTCGATTGAGCGGATAATAAAAAGGGTTGCGGAGCAAGAATTGTTTACCGAAAAAGAGGTTTTCTTTCATAACGAACGCTGGCATTGTTTTGAAATACATTCCGATTTAAGCGCTTCAAATAAAGAAGAATTAATTGAAAACTTAAACCAAACTCTCCAAGCAACAAAGCAGCGATTACAAGAAGCAACACACCTAATAATCACCTACGGCACTTCTTGGGTTTATCGCCATAACGAGAGCAACCAAATTGTTGCCAATTGTCACAAAGTGCCGCAAAAGCAATTTTCAAAAGAATTAGTGTCGGTTGAAGTGTTACAGCAAAGTATTCAAAATACAATCGATCTGGTTTTGACTTTAAATCCAAATATCAAATTCATTTTTACCATTTCTCCGGTGCGCCACATCAAAGATGGTTTTGCAGAAAATCAATTAAGTAAATCGCATTTGTTTGCGGCACTTTATGCGAATCTAAAATCTAAAATCAACAATCTAAAATTAACCTATTTTCCGTCATATGAAATTATGATGGATGAACTCCGTGATTATCGTTTTTATAACGAAGATATGTTACACCCCAACCAGATAGCAATTGATTATATCTGGGAACGATTCAGTGAAAACTTCATTGCTGAAAAAAGTATTCCGATTATGAAAGAAGTTTCAGAAATTCAAAAAGGATTAACCCATAGAAGTTTCAATCCCGAATCAGAACAACATCAGGCTTTTTTATTAAAATTGCGTCAAAAAATAGCCGCTTTGGAGACGAAATTGCCCCATATTAAGTTTTAAAACAGGACTTTATTTTTTTAGAAGTAGTCTTGAAATAATTATTTATCACTGAAATTTTAAAATAATTGGCTGTAATTATGTAAATTGTTGAAGTATAATTTTTACAATTTTGTATTTGAACAAATTCAGCTACGCTATTACTTAACGTGTTTTATTGACGTATGAATAAGAAACCCATTCATTTTCTAAAAAAAACACTTCGTGTACTTCTTTGGTGCATGGTTTCGGTTATTGTGTTAGCGTTACTTCTCACTATTCTAATTCAGATTCCGTCCGTTCAGAATTATGCAAAAGATAAGGCGATTACGTATCTGCAGGAAAAGATCAAAACCAAAGTTTCGTTAGACCGAATCGCGATTAATTTTCCCAAAGAAGTAGTTCTGGAAGGTTTTTATTTTGAAGACCAAAACAAAGACACTTTATTGAGTGGTAAAAGTCTTGAACTAGATATTGACTTGTTTAAATTGGTCAGCAGCGAACTCGAAATAAATGCTATTGTTCTTAAAAACACAACAGCCAATATTTCAAGAAACAAAGAAGGTGTTTTTAATTTTGATTACATCTTAAAAGCTTTCGAATCAAAGGAAGAAAAACCCGCAGATCCAAACGCTAAACCTTTTAAAATAGCAGTTGTAAAAGTAAACCTGGATCATGTCAAATTGAATTTTAAAGACGATTTTTCTAAAAATGATGTCCAGGTAAAACTGACTCATTTTGATACCAAATTCAAGAAATTCGACTTAGACAAAATGGATTTTGATATTCCGAATATCAATTTAAACGGTTTTAAACTGGTGCTGAATCAGGATTTAGTAGAGAAAATAGCAGAGGTTTCTGTTAAGACGGTCGATACAATTTCAAAACGAAGTGATTTCAGTTTAAAATTAGACAAAATCAGTTTATCTAAAATTGATGTTTTATACGATAATAAAGATTCGAAATTGGCTTCAGGATTGGTTCTGGGAAATCTGAATCTGAAAGTCAATAAAATCGACATGAAAAAGCAACTGTTAGATTTTGATACTTTTCAATTAAAAAACTTAAAAGGGAATCTGCAACTAGGAGTAAAAGACAAGCAAATAAAAACGCCCGATTTAGATACAACAGCTATTGCTCAGGCGGGCTGGAAAGTAAAACTTCAAAATATTGATGTAGAAAATGTAGCTTTTAAATTTGACGATATGCAGTCAAAACCTGTTTCGAAAGGAATTGATTACAGTCACCTTGATTTGAGTCGGTTTAATTTGAAAGCCGAGCAATTCTATTACACGACGGATACCATTTCGGGAAATATAAAAACATTTACGGTAAACGAAAAGAGTGGTTTGCAACTCCAATCTTTCAAAACAGATTTCTTTTACGGTCCCAAGAATGCTTACTTGAAAAATCTATATGTAAAAACCCCGCAAACACTCTTAAAAGAGGGGATAAAAGTACAATACCCGTCGATTGCAAAAGTGGCTAAGCATATCGAAACACTAAGTTTAGATGCCAATTTGAACCAATCAAAATTGGGCTTTAAAGACATTTTATTGTTTGTTCCGGATTTGCAAAAGCAGGAAATTTTCAGGAAAAACCCAAATGCAGTTTTGCTTTTGAATGCTCGGTTGAATGGAAAAGTCAATGACCTGACAATCGATCAATTTGATGTGAGCGGACTCGGAGCAACCAAACTTTCACTTTCCGGAATAATCAAAGGAATGCCAAATACAGACAAAGCTTATTTCGATCTGAATATCAAAAAAATGGCAAGTTCTGCTAAAGATATAGCCTCCTTTGTGCCGAAAGGAACGATTCCGAAAAGTATTCAATTACCTTCTCAATTTAATGTGCAGGGAAAATTTAAGGGTTCTGTTCAAAATTTCAAAACCAATCTGACTTTAAACAGTAGTTTCGGAAATGCAAAAGTGGATGCCCTATTTGATCAAAGAGTAAAAAAAGCGGAGCAATATGATGCTCAGGTTTATTTATTGGACTTTGATTTAGGCAGATTAATTAAAAACGATTCGGTTGGAAAAATTACGCTTAAAGCGAAAGTCAAAGGAAAAGGTTTAGATCCCAAAACAGCTCAGGCCCATTTGGATGGAATCGTTCAAAAAGCGGTGTACAATAAATATACTTATCGGGACTTGGCTTTGAATGGTGAAATAAAAAAAGGCTCTTTTGCTGTAAAAGCGGGAATGAAAGACCCTAATCTGAATTTTGAATTGGATGCAAGCGGAAGTACAAAAGAGCAATACCCATCAGGACAGATTAAATTGAACCTTGATATTGCCGATCTGGAAAAGCTAAATCTGCACGCTGGCCCAATGAAACTAAGAGGAAACGTTGATGCCGATATCGCCAACAGTAATCCTGATTTTCTGAACGGAAAAGTTTTCTTGTCGAATATTCAAATCTTGCAGAATGCGACCCCAATTGTTTTAGATTCTATAAAAGTAATTGCTGTTGCAGATCAGAACCATAATAATATCAAAATCTCTTCTCAGTTTTTAAAAGCTGAAATGGATGGTAAATACAAATTGACAACGCTTTCAAATAGTCTAAAGAAATCACTTTCGAAATATATTGATTTACAAACGCCAAAGTCAAAAGCGGTTTTAGACGAACAAAATATAACGTTTAATCTGAGTGTAGAAAATGACCCGATTCTATTTCAATTAGTTCCAAATCTGACAAGTTTGGAGCCCATTAGAATTACCGGAAAATACAACAATGTCGTCGATTCATTAGAAATAAAAGGAACTTTTCCGAGAATTGTATATGCAGAAAACACCATTTCTGACGGAAAAATTAATATAGAAGCCAAAGAAAATGCTTTAGAATATCAAATTTCTGTGGCCTCAGTAGAAAGTACTTCTTTGAAAATTCCGTTTACAAGTTTAGTAGGAAAAATAGAAAACAATGTGTTATCGTATGCGCTGGAAGTAAAAGACGGGAAAGAAAAACAACAGTATTTTATTGCTGGAGAATTGCAGCATGAGGCCGATAAAAATGTACTGAAATTAGATGCCGATAACTTTGTTCTAAATTATGATAAGTGGAACATCGATGCTGAAAACACAATAGAATTTGGAGGCAAAAGACTGTATGTGAACAAGTTTAATCTGGATAATGCAGGGAACGAACTCAAAATACAATCCGAAGGAAATCAGGACAATGCACCGTTAAAAATGGAGTTTGTAAATTTCAAAATCGAGACGATTCTGAATATGGTCAAAAAAGAAGAATTATTGATGCAGGGTTTGATTAATGGTTCTGTTTTGGCTGATAATGTAATGACAAAACCAACTTTTACTTCGGACCTAAAAATTGATGCTTTTGCTTTTAAAGGAGAACCAGTTGGTAATATTACCGTAAAAGTGGACAATAAGACCGAAAACACCCTAAATGCAAACGTAAATCTAAGCGGAGAAGGAAATGATGTGAATCTTACCGGCGATTATAAAATTGAAGAAGGCAGTTTTGATTTTGATGTAGTGCTTGATAAATTGTATTTAAAAAGCATTCAGGGGTTCAGTATGGGGAATATTAAAGATGGAACGGGGTTTTTATCAGGGAATTTCAAAATTACAGGAAATACAGCTGCACCAAGAGTTAACGGAGAATTGAATTTTAATGATACCGGCTTCAGAGTAACACAATTGAATTCATATTTTAAAATAAATAAGGAAAAAATTGCTTTTAATAATGAATCCATTTCTTTTGACAGATTCTCTCTTTTTGATGAAAATGACAATGAACTTTTTGTAGACGGAAACGTCCAATCGGTAAATTTTAGAGACTTTAATTTTGATTTGCTTGTTCAGGCAGATGATTTTAGAGCCATACATTCGAAAGAAAAAGACAATGAATTGTTTTATGGAGACTTGTTTTTAAATTCAAAATTGAATATCAAAGGAGATTTGGACCATCCCGTTGTTAATGGAACAATCAAAATAAATAAAGAAACAAAATTTACGGTTGTTATGCCGCAATCAGATCCTTCTATTGCAGACAGAGAGGGAATTGTAGAGTTTGTTGACGAAGACAACAAGTATCTGAAACAAACGGTCGAATTGCAAAGTAAACTCGATCAATCGAAGTTAAAAGGAATGGATGTTAGTGTTGCAGTTGCGATAGACAAGGAAGCAGAATTTACTTTGATTATTGATAAAGGAAACGGTGATTACCTGAAATTAAAGGGAGAAGCAGAGCTTGTTGGTGGAATTGATCCATCGGGAAAAACAACGCTGACCGGAAAGTATGAGTTTACAGACGGATCTTACGAAATGAATTTTAATGGAATCCGACGAAAATTCGATATTAAGAAAGGAAGTTATATCGTCTGGAATGGCGAACCAACAATGGCAGACCTGAATATTACGGCCATTTATAAAGTCAACACTGCACCAATTGATTTACTCGGCAATCAATTGTCAGGCAAATCGGCGGCAGAAAAAAACACCTATAAACAAAAGCTTCCGTTTCAGACTTTATTAAAGATGAATGGAGAACTGATGAAACCCGAAATCTCTTTTGACATTGTATTGCCGGATGACAATTACGATGTCTCCTCAGATGTCGTTTCTCTTACGAAAACCAAATTGAAACAATTGCAACAAGATCCTGCGGAATTAAATAAACAGGTTTTTGCTCTTTTATTACTGAACCGGTTTGTGGGTGAAAACCCGTTTGCAAGCGAAAGTGGCGGTACAAATGCGGGAACATTAGCGAGACAAAGTGTGAGTAAAATTCTGTCTCAGCAGCTAAACGATCTTGCGGGAGAATTGATATCAGGAGTTCAATTAGAATTTGGTTTAGAATCGACGGAAGATTATACATCGGGAACAATGCAAAACAGAACAGATCTGAATGTGGCCGTTTCTAAAAAATTGCTCAATGATCGATTGAAGGTTACCGTCGGAAGCAGTTTTGGCGTAGAAGGACAGGAGCGTGCCAACGAAGAAAGCACCAACATTGCCGGAGACGTTGCCTTAGACTATCAACTCACAAAAGACGGACGTTATATGGTTCGTGCGTATCGAAAAAACCAATATCAGGTAGCGGTTGAAGGCCAGGTAGTAGAAACAGGTGTCGCTTTTGTTATTACGATGAGTTATAATAAATTTCGTGAACTCTTTCACCGCACTGAAGCCGAAAAGCAATTGATAAAAGAGGAAAAAGTCCGTAAAGAGAAAAGGAAACAAAAAGAAAAAGAAGAGAAGGAAAAAGAGAAAAACCAAATTGAAGGAAATGAGCAAAAAACATAGCTATATAGAATACTATTTTATGAGGTATTGTGTCGTGCTGTCCTTATTTTTTGTTTTTGGATGTAGCAACACAAAATTCCTGCCCGAAGGTGATTTGTTGTATACAGGAGGCACTGTAACAGTAAAAGACACTATACTTAATAAGAAAGACAGAAAAGCGCTGGAGAGTGAATTAGAAATCTTATTGCGCCCAAAACCCAATAAACAAATACTGGGGTTAAAACCCAAATTATGGTTTTATAATGTAGCCGGAGAGCCTAAAAAGCAGAAAGGAATTAGATATTGGCTTCGAAATAAAGTGGGGGAAGCTCCCGTGCTTTTCAGTAAAGTCGATTTAGAGTACAATGCATCCGTTTTGCGAAATTTCACAGAAAACCGTGGTTATTTTAAGACCAGAGTAAGTACCGATTCTACTGTTAAGGATAAAAGAGTAACGGCAGAATACATCGTTATTCCTAAAAAACAATATAAAATTAAGAGCGTTACTTTCCCTCAAGATTCATCGGAAATTGCAAAAGTGATCAGTAAAACAAGTAGAAGAAGTTTGTTGAAAGTGGGTAATCCGTATGATTTAGATGTTATAAAAGCAGAGCGAGAACGAATTGATGCACGACTGAAAGAAAAGGGATACTATTATTTTAATCCGGATTATATTTTGGCTCAGGTTGACAGCAGTAAAGGCGATCATGAGGTAAAAATTAAATTGAAAATCAAAGAAGAAACCCCTGTAAAAGCAACTGTAGCGTACAAAATAGATAAGATATTGGTGTATCCGAATTATTCTTTATCCAACGATAGTGCCGTATATCGCAAAAAAGATAGCAAACAATACAATGATTTTACGATTATTGATACTGCGGATACGTTTAAACCAAGGGTTTTTGACCGAACGATATATTTCAAAAAGGGGGATTTATACAACAGAAAGGACCATAATCTTACCTTAAACCGTTTTGTGAATTTGGGTACTTTTAATTTTGTAAAAAATGAATTCAAAGAATCAGACAGTATAAAAAACGCTTTAGATTCGTATTATTACCTGACGCTTTTACCTAAAAAGTTTATTCGGGTTGAGGTTTTGGGCAAAACCAATTCGGCAAGTTATACCGGAACAGAGATTAATGCCAATTGGAACAACAGGAATTTCTTTCGGGGAGCAGAATTGTTTACCGTATCGGTTTTTGGTGGTGCCGATTTTCAGCTTTCGGGACAAAACAGCGGAAAAAATATTTATAAACTCGGAGCAGAAACCAGTTTGACGTGGCCAAGATTTATTACGCCGTTCCGTATTGAAGGAAACAGCGAATTTGTTCCCAGAACGAAAGCCACTTTGCGATATGAATATCAAAAAAGAACCCAATTGTATGCGTTGAATTCGTTTAATACTTCGTTCGGATATTTGTGGAAAGAAAACATTCGTAAAGAACATCAGTTCAATATAGTCGATATTACCTATGTAAGTCCAAATAATGTAACACCCGAATATTTAGAGGACATTGAAGAAGATGCGTCCTTGGGAAGAGTGATCGAAAAACAATTGATTTTTGGTCCAACCTATTCGTACACCTACACCAATACCATGCAAAAGCGTAAAAAGAATACGTTTTATTTTAATGGAGAATTAGATTTAGCGGGGAATATTACAGGATTGGTAACGGGAGCCAACATCAAAAAAAACGATACGATAAAAATATTTGATGTTCCGTTTAGTCAATACGTAAAAATCAAAGCAGATTTAAGACATTATTTAAAGTTGGGTAAAGAAAGCGAACTGGCAAGCCGAATTATCCTAGGTGCCGGATTTGCTTATGGAAATTCAAATACACTGCCTACATCCAAACAATTTGTAGTAGGGGGAACCAATAGTATTCGTGCCTTTAGAGCAAGATCGTTAGGTCCCGGAAGTTATAAGGCAGAAGTGACTTCAAGTGATTACGTACCCGACCAATCTGCCGATTTAAAACTGGAATTTAATACCGAATATCGAGCGAAACTTTTTAGCATTGTAAGAGGTGCCGTTTTTGTAGACGCAGGAAATATTTGGCTTTTAAATGCTGATCCAAATCGACCTAATGCCGAGATTACCAAAGATTTTATGAAGCAAATCGCAGTAGGAGCCGGAGCCGGATTACGTTTTGATTTATCGTTTTTAGTTTTAAGAACCGATCTTGCTTTCCCGCTAAGAATCCCGTACCTGCCCGAAGGTCAAAGATGGGTAATCGACGATATCAACTTTGGAAGTGGTTCCTGGAGAAAAGACAATCTGATTTTTAATATTGCTATAGGATATCCTTTTTAGCGTTTTCCCAACACGAATTAACACGAAGGTTGGTGTCTTTTAATTGGAATTGACCAATATACGCAAAACGAGATTAGTGTAAATCAGTGTAATTCGTGTCAAACCTTTTCTCAACACGAATTACACGAATTAACACGAAGGTTGGTGTCTTTTAAATGGTATTTCTCAAATTAAAAATTCGTGAAATTGAAGGGGCAAACACAAAGATTAATTAGTGTAAATCAGTGTAATTCGTGTCAAACCTTTTCTCAACACGAATTACACGAATTAACACGAAGGTTGGTGTCTTTTAAATGGTATTTCTCAAATTAAAAATTCGTGAAATTGAAGGGGCAAA
>NZ_JBIPCV010000007.1:0-275679 GCF_044007495.1 Flavobacterium sp. FlaQc-52
AGCAATAGCAGTATAAACTGTTGATGCAGGAGTAAATGTTAATCCTGTTTTTGCAATTGTAACCGTATAATCTGATCCTGAAATTAAATTCGCAACCGAATAATTTCCTGAAGCATCAGAAGTAGCTATTAAAGTTGTACTTCCAGAAACAGCCGAAATTGTAGCGCCAGAAACCGGAGTACTTCCGTTTAAAACAGTTCCGCTTACAGTATAATACGTTGGTGTAACGACACTAGTACTAAAATCATAAACTGTAGCATTTGCCGGAACAGCAAAGTTTGCCAGATTTGATGGTAAATAAGTTACGTTACCATTATCCCAACTATTTAATTTTAAACTTGAAATTGTAGTATATCCAGCCAAAATAGCATTATCAAAACTATATTTTCCTTGTGCATCTGTAATAGCAATTTTGCTTAAATATGGATGTGCAATATCTGTCCAAGGCAAGGTTAATTCAACTTTAGCACCAGAAACTAGATTTGCTCCATTTTTAACTGTTCCGCTAATGATTGCAAGAACTACATTTTGTTCAAAATCTACTGTTTTATTAGTCATTAAATTAGCAAAAATGGTCGATGCTGGTGCATAGCTGTAACCTGATGAAGCTGCTGTCACTGTATAATCAGCTCCGGACGGCAGACTGATATTATAAATTCCACTTGCGTTAGAAACTCCTGTAAACGTTACTCCTTGAGAAGCGGCAGTAACTGTAATTCCTGAAACCGGTTTAGCATTATTTAAAATAGTCCCGTTTACCGTATAAAACGTTTGTGTTCCTTGAATGACTATTCCTGTCTGATTAACCGCGACATTGGCTAAATTAACTGGTACAAAAGTATAAGAAGTCTTTACTGCAGTAATAGCATAATTTTTACCCGGAACAAGATTGTTAAATGCAAAAATTCCTGTTGCAGAAACAATCGTTTGTAAAACAGCATTATTGGCATCACGTAATTCAACAGTTATATTGGTTAATAAAGCATTACCGCTTTTTATAGAACCACCAATACTTACTGTGCCAGCAACAATACTACCGAATGAAGCGTCGATCTGAGTTAACAATGAATTCGGAATTGAACCTCTCGTATCTTGGGAGACCTCCCAAATCATACCACCTGCTAAATTTTTAGCTTTAATATACTGTACTTTTAAATCTATTGACTGTTTATCTTCATAGGTGATAAACTGTTTTAAAGCAGCATTGTATAAATATGGAACTTTGGTTGTATTGTCAAAATATCGCACCCATCCTGCAGTAGCTGCAGTTGGTGTCACTAACATCGTACTCGCATCCAAATAAGCATGTGAATTGGTAACTGGGTTACCTACTAAATCACAAATTTCAATACTTCCGGAACGTTCACATGCAGCTGGACCGTCCCAAGTACCGACAGGAGATTGTGGATTTGTACATCCCGAAACTACATCTCTTGGTGCGGCAACAAACAATCCCGGTAAATTTGGATCAGTGCCATTATTTTCCACGTGCTCAAACTTTTTCCCATAAAAAGGCAATCCCATAATTAGTTTATCAGCTGGAAAACCAATTACATTTAAATACTGATTGGTTAACTCATCAAGTGATTCTGACTGTGCGGCACCGTAAAGCGGATCGTTTGGATTTCCACTTGCATACAACGGAGCATTATGGCAGGTTTTATCGTACCAGTTTCCGCCAAAATCATATCCAAAATAAGTAATATGGTCACAATATGTTGTGATATCTTCAGTCATTCCATATTGTGATCTGTTGTTTGGTCCTAAATATTGTTTAGATACATCCTTAACATTGTTTCCGGCAGCAATCGTGATTAGTTTGTTTGGCATTGCCTGACGCATTGCTTTTAATAAATAAACTAAATTTTTGTTATCATCCGGACTGTGTTTTTGTACAGGAACTATTGCACCATTAAGTATTTCAGTACCATCTGTTCCCCCCATTATCGGATACTCCCAGTCGATATCAAATCCATCTATAAATGGATAAGTTGTAATAAAGTTTGCCATATCTGCAGCCAGAGCAGCTCTTGCCACCGGACTTGCGGCAATTGGAGAAAGATCCTGACCTTTGGTCCATCCTCCAACAGAAATTAATATTTTCAAATGCGGATACTTTTCTTTTAACTTTTTCAAGTCATAAAAATTCCCTTTTACAGGAGCATCCCATGGAATTCCACCTTCTGTATGCTCAAAGTCAGCATAGGTATCCAAACATTTTAACTTTGTATTCTCCGGATGAGCAGGATCAAAAGTTGTCCCATAAAAAGAATAATTCAAATGCGTTAACTTACTCCCATCTATCTTGGGAACATTAAAATCTCGGGCATAAATAGCCCATTGTGCATAATACCCTACTACTTTTTTGCCATGAGCTGGCTGCGCAAACGCAAGTAAGGGAAACAGCAACAAAAACAGTAATCTGTAACAGTGTTTCATAATAAAAAAATTAGTTAATAAATAAATATTCCAAATCACATTACCGTTACTGCCAAAATTTGACACATCAGTAAAAAAATTAGGAATCTAAGGAAAAGATTGAATTCGTAACACTGTTAAAATGAATATTCAAGCACAAAAAAATGAATTTCATCAATCTAAATACTTTGCTTTTGGTAATCTATGATTTGTACTTAATTATTTGATTTTCAACCTCAATGTTTCTTTTTATAATTATTTTTTATGTTTTTCAAGTGAGAATACCATAAAAGCCAGCATAGTTTTGCTAGACCATATGAATTAATAAACAATCTCGCCATGAAACTTAACAAAGAGAGCCAAAATCAAATTCTAAGGTTTTTATTTTAAGTTATACTGTAATAATAATTTGGTTTTATTCTATCTTAAAAAAGTAGCCATTCTATCATTCCTACTCCTTTCCATCAAGTTTATTTCTCAAGTAAACAATTTCATCTTTTAAAGTATTTATTTGTTCTTTGTAAAGTGCTCTCTCTTTATCAAAATGAGTTTTAACCTCCTTCATTTCTCCTTCATTTCTCAT
The DNA here is from genome assembly GCF_044007495.1 of Flavobacterium sp. FlaQc-52. Taxonomy (NCBI): domain Bacteria; kingdom Pseudomonadati; phylum Bacteroidota; class Flavobacteriia; order Flavobacteriales; family Flavobacteriaceae; genus Flavobacterium; species Flavobacterium sp. FlaQc-52. The sequence continues at coordinate 3,002 of NZ_JBIPCV010000007.1, forward strand.
CAAATTATTCGGATTGGGGCATAATATTGAATTCTCATGAAAATTAACCACATAGCTCAACTCAAGGTTTAAGATTAAAACTATTTTCTGTAATTTATCTAAGCTGATCCTTGTTTTACCAGTCTCAATATCTGAATACGCCGCTTGTGAAATCTCTAACAAAACAGCCATGTATTGCTGAGAATATCCTTTGATTACCCTAATCTTTCTTACATTCTCCCCGACCATTTTTTTATTTTTAAAAATAGGAAATTATTTACAAATATAACAAAAGAAATATGTTTGTAGGAATTTTAAATAATCGATAAAACTTATAAAATATAATCTCGAAAAACGGCAAAAAAAAACCCGACAATACAATTGTCGGGTTCATAATGCATTCCTTCAGGCGAAAACCAAATAACAAATCACCTCAATTCGCAACATTTATTCGAAATATAAAAACCAGATTAAAAAATAAATAACCAAACTCAATTTTAACCGTCCCAATTTTTTTATTTCTAAATTTTCCATTCTTTAGTTCTAAACCTTAGTTTAAAAAGTTCATCACTTTGAATGATTTTTTATTTCCTGCTCTGTCCGTCACTATAACGACAAACAATTGTTTAGTCGTGAAGTTTCTGTTCTGAATCAGGATTTCTTTATTATTTTGAATGTTTTTATGACTTACTAAAGGTTGTCCGATAGTATTAAATACATCCACCTGAGCAATATCTTCTGTTTCATTTGAAACTGACAAAGCATCATTTTTAAAATAAGCTACTGTACTGCTCTTCGCTTCAATTTTATCCAGAGATAACGTTTTTGCCGCTGCTTGTGAGGCAAAATATGCTGCGTAAGCTTTAGATAATTCAGATGAATTACCACAAGAAGAAGCATCCCAGTTTACAGACCAAGTCATTAAACCTCTTAAAGAAGGATAAGGTCCACCTGGCTGCATCGTGTATGTTCTTCCTGTAAAAGTCGTTCCGGTTCTTAAATAATGCATTGCATTAATTCCTTCTGCCGGCGTTATAAAACCGCTACCTGCTGCACTTGGACAAGCGGGTAATGCAATAAGAACTTTTGAAGCCGGTAAACCATCAAAACGCATTCCGGTTCCAGCAATGTTATAGCCTTTTATTATCATATCTGTTAGGGCAGTTACCATGTTTGCTCTTTTAGCTGAACCATAATATTGGCCATCTAATCCATTTTCACCACCTGTATTATACAATTGTACAGCTAACAAATCCAATTCATTACGCAAGTTTTGAATGATTGGCAGGAAGGAACCAAAAGTATCATTATAGGTAGAATATCCTCCTTGTACGTATTGTGTTTCCGGAGCTGCAGTTAATAAGAATCCAGGGCCATAGTGTGCTTTTAATTCTTTGCAAGCATCTACTACGTTTTTCAATCTTGGATAAGCAGAAATACCCGCATAAGAAATATCTCTTAAACCTCCTGCATTAAAATTCATCGATCCGCCTTCAAAATCAATATCAACTCCATCAAATTGATACTCATCAATAATTGCTTTTAGACCATTAACAAAAATATTTTTTTGCGTTACATTGTCCAAAACAACATGACCATTTTGACCTCCAATAGAAACAATAACAGGAACGCCACTATCTCTTAAGGATTTTATATCGTTTTTCAACAATTGCTTATTGAAAACGTTATTGGTCAAATATCTAGTATCATTTGTAGTTAATACTGGTGTATAACCATCACGATTAACGGTTTCTACGAAAGCATAATCAACTACGTTAAACTTACTTCCCACCATTTGAGAAAAATATAAAAATGGAGCACCGGCATTTTCCCAAGAATGCGCATATCCTAAAATAACTTTTGGAGGAAGCGGAATAAATCTGTTGGTGCCTATTGGAGCAATTTTAACCGTATTGTTTAATGTAGTTACGGCAGATCTATTATCAGTTGCTTTGATTACAACCGGATAATCCTGATAAGCAGTAGGTGTAAAATTATACGTATAAGTATTATTTGCACTTGCTGTCATGTTGAACGTACCACCATTGATGGTAATAGTAACACCTGAAACCGATCCGTCACTATCAACCGCTGTAACCGAAATTGGCACAACTTGGAAAGTACTTTGGTATACAGTAGTATTCGATGGTGAACTCCAAGTAATTACAGGTAATTGATTTGGGCAGTTTGCACCAGAACAAGTTAATGTAAAACTATATGTTTTTGAATCTGTTGTTCCGTTTGACGCAGTAGCCGTAACAGTTAAGGTATGACTAAGCGAAAACTGATTTGCTACTGGTGTCCAAATCGCTGTATAAGTTCCAGAAGAATTGGTAGCATTCAAGCTTTGTCCATCTAAACTAAATACAACAGATGAAATTGTAGTAGCATCAGCAGCACTTAATCCAACACTAGCAACAAAATTAATCGCTGCTCCTAAATTTATAGCAATCGCCGAAGCTGTTGGCGCTGTAATAGCAACCACTGGTTTAGTCACAACCACCGCTTGTGTATTGAAATTATAAACTTGTGGCGTAGTTGGCATTGCGAAATTCGCCAGATTGTTTGGAAAATAAGCTACTTCCCCATTCTGCCAAGAGTTCAATTTTAAACTTAAAACCTGCGCATAACCAGCTACAACTGTATTATCATAGCTGAAGTTTCCTTGCGCATCTGTTGTAGCAAGAACACTTTTCCATCCGTGTGTATTGTCAGTCCAAGGCACAACCAATTCTACTTTAGCACCTGATACCGGAGTAGAACCATTTTTTACAGTACCACTAATCAAATTTGTACTAGCCAAACTTTGTGTAAAATCTACTGTTTTGTTACCTGATGTAGTTGTCAAAGCTGTTGAAGTCGGAACGAATGTCAAACCTGTTTTTACAGCTGTCACTTTATAATCTGATCCTAAAGCTAAATCTGAAAAAGTATAAGCTCCTTTAGAATCTGTCGTCGCAGTTAACGTTTTAGTACCCGAAACTGCCGAAATTACAGCACCGGAAACCGGAGTAGATCCGTTTAAAACTCTTCCATTTATCGCATAAGAAGCAACTTTAGCCGTCGCACTTGTATTAAAATTATATACCTGTGGCGTAGTCGGAACTGCAAAATTTGCTAAATTACTTGGTAAATAAGTAACTTCATTATTTTGCCATGAATTCAATTTCAAACTTGAGATAATTGCATATCCGTCTATTACTGAATTAGCAAAGCTGTAATTTCCTTGCGCATCTGTTGTGGCAAGAACACTTTTCCATCCGTGTGCATTATCGGTCCAAGGTACGATCAATTCTATTTTCGCTCCCGAAACCGGAACTGTACCATTTTTAACTGTACCGCTAATTTTATTGGTTCCAACGTTATACTCTGTAAAATTCAAAGTTTTGTTGGCTATCAAATTCGTATAAACTGTTGAAGCTGGAGTATATGTTTTTCCTGCTAAAGCAGCCGTTACTGTATAATCTGAACCAGATGGCAGAGAAATACTGTAAGCTCCACTTGCATTAGAAACTGCTGAAACAGGAGCTCCTGCAGAAGTTGCTGTAACCGTAACTCCCGCAGCCGGTGTAGTTCCATTTAAAATAGTACCACTTACTGTGTAATATACGATTGCCGAACCTTGTGAGAAATTCAATGTTTGATTAGCACTTATTGCATTATAAACCGTTGAAGCCGGAGTATAAGGAAAACCCGTTTTAGCTGCTGTAACTGTAAAGTTAAGTCCTGCTGTTAAACCTGTAACGCTATAAGTACCCGTTGCACTGGAAACCGCTGTTAAAACTGTTGTGCCAGAAGTTGCTGTAACTGTAACTCCGGAAACCGGTGTTGTGGTAGTTCCTACTACTACAGTTCCACTTACCGTATATAAAGGTTGTGTTCCCTGAATAACTACTCCCGTTTGATTAACCGTTACATTTGTTAAAACTACAGGTGTAAAGTTATAGGCCGCTTTTGTAGCAGTAAGCGTATAATTTTGACCCGAAACTAAATTATTGAATGTAAAATTACCTGTTACGGAAACTACATTATCTACCACCACATTACTTGAATTTTTTACTTCTATGGCAACATTAGGTACTAAAGCCGTTCCGCTTTTTACAGAACCCGCTATGCTTACTGTTCCCGGAACAATGCTTCCAAATGAAGTATCTACCTGAGTCAGTAAAGAGTTAGGTATTGCACCTCTGGTATCTTGAGATAGTTCCCAAACCATACCACCGGCAAGGTTTCTCGATTTAATATACTGCACTTTTAAGTCCATCGATTGTTTATCTTCATAGGTGATAAACTGTTTTAAAGCAGCATTGTATAAATAAGGAACTTTGGTAGTATTATCAAAATATCTAACCCACCCTGCAGCTGCTGCAGTTGGTGTAACCATCATGGTAGTAGGATCCAGATAAGGGTGTGAGTTTGTAACCGGATTTCCAACTAAATCACAAATCTCTATACTTCCTGATTTTTCACAGGCTGCAGGACCATCCCAAGTTCCTGCTGGTGGTTGTGGATTAGCACATCCGGAAGTAGCATCTCTTGGTGCTGCAACAAATAAACCCGGAAAATTAGGTGTAGTTCCATTATTAGCAACATTTTTAAAAATCTTACCGTAATAAGGTAATCCCATGATCAATTTGTTCGCAGGGAAACCGATCACATTCAAATACTGATTGGTTAACTCATCTAATGATTCAGATTGGCTTGCACCGTACAAAGGATCGTTTGGATTTCCACTTGCATACAAAGGAGCGTTGTAACACGTTTTATCGTACCAGTTTCCACCAAAATCATATCCAAAATAAGTAATGTAATCACAATAAGTCGAAATATCTTCAGTCATTCCGTATTGCCCTCTGTTCAAAGGTCCTAAATACTGAGAAACAACATTTCTAACGTTATTTCCTGCTGCGATAGTAACTAATTTATTTGGCATTGCCTGGCGCATTGCTTTCAATAAATAAACTAAGTTTTTATTGTCGTCCGGACTGTGTTTTTGTGGAGGAATAGGAGCTCCGTTAATTACTTCAGTTCCGTCTGTCCCTCCTATAACCGGATACTCCCAGTCAATATCAAATCCATCAATAAATGGATACGTTACAATGAAGTTTGCCATATCTGCAGCTAAAGCAGCTCTTGCCACCGGACTTGCGGCAATTGGAGAAAGATCCTGACCTTTAGTCCATCCTCCAACAGAAATTAATATTTTCAAATGTGGATACTTTTCTTTTAACTTTTTCAAGTCATAAAAATTCCCTTTTACAGGAGCATCCCATGGAATTCCGCCTTCCGTATGCTCAAAGTCAGCATAGGTATCCAAACATTTTAACTTTGTATTCTCCGGACGGGCAGGATCAAAAGTGGTCCCGTAAAAAGAATAATTTAAATGGGTTAACTTGCTCCCGTCTATCTTGGGAACGTTATAATCCCGGGCATAAATGGCCCATTGTGCATAGTACCCTACTACTTTTTTACCGTGAGCTGGTTGGGCTAACGCAAGTAAGGGAAACAACAAGAACAAAAACAGTAATCTGTAATAATGTTTCATAATTAATAAATATTGGTTAATAGAAAGTAAATATTCCAATCGCAATACATCAGCTACTGAAAATCAGCATCTGACAAACAACAACCGGGGTTCAATCAACTGCAAATAGAAAACATTGCAATCGTTGTACTTTAATTCGATTCATTTCTATAAATAAATATTACTATTACTGATTTCGACCATAATCATTAGCGAATAGCATTGATTGATATTTATGTATAACTTCTTTTTTAAAAAAATTGTAATAAATAAAATGGATAAATTTGGGGGGTAATTCATCAATCTAAAATTCTACTTTTTGTCATGTTTTGTTATATTCTCTTATTTGGTTTTAAATGTAAATACTTATTTGGTTACTCTTATTAATTCTTTAACGGATTAGCTCAGCAGTTTACCAAAATCATCTCCACCAGAAAACTTCTGGCAGAGACAGGAACAATCTTGGTAACTTAAACTAAACTTACTAACTCCTAATTCAAATCAAAATTTTGCATTAATTTTTTCAAACTTTTAAAAACTGCCAATTCAACATCGGCATGATCTTTTGCATCACATTGTTCGATCAGATTTTTCAATTCTTCTGCTTTTAAAGTTGATTTGTTATCTAAAACAAGTACTAATTGTTCTGATGCATCGCTCAATTTCTTAGCTAAAGGCAAAATGGGTTGAACTAAAGGTGCATTTGCACTCAATTCATTTAATGCTTTATTCACTGCAATCCATTTATTTAAAAATGCAGTTACTTTTATTTTATTTTCCAGTGATTTATTTCCCAAATACTGATCTACTGTAGCATCAAAAGCTAAAGCATCTTTGGCATCCGGAGTACAAGCATCTGCAAAAAGTGTAAACGGAGAATACATCTGATATTCTGTTCCGCCTTTATTTCTTTTATATCCTTTTAATGGTTCACAAACATTACTAAAATCATTCAATGCTTCTACATTCTGATTGTTAGCTATATTTCTTAAAATAACATCTTTATTGCGAATGTGTGTCAATCCAAGTTCTTCCAGTCTGAATGAAACCACTTCAAGACGCTTGCGCATATTGGCTACGTCTGTAATATTCTCTGATGACCAAAGTCTTTCTGCAATTGCAGCTGTTCTAGGCCAAACTCTTGAATCTATAGTTGTTGGTGTTGCAAGTTCGGACCACATTGTAGCTTCGCCTCCTAACACTCTTGCTTTTTCTTCTGCTGATAAATTGGCTCCCTTTGGCATCGGATCATTCAAATAATGACTTTCGATTGGGTACATCAAATCGATATAAAAACCATTTGACATAACTGATTTATACCCTTTTTTTACTGCGTCTATTAAAGACTGACCTGCCACAACTCCTTCATTAGGACCTCTCCAGGCATGTATAATAGCTTCTTTTGACATGTTTTTAGTCAAAATCTCTTCCCAACCCATTAATTGCTTACCGTGTTTTTTAAGCATCGGTATCAATTTCATGGTAAAATAAGTTTGTAACTCGTGGTTGGTTGCTAAGTTATTTTTCTTTTTAAATTCTTGAATTTTAGGATTTGAGTCCCAGTCTTTCCCTTCGTTTTCATCTCCCCCGATATGAAAATAAGACCCGGGAAATAGGGGACATACTTCGTCAAACAATTCACTTAGTAATTGATAGGTTTTAGGATTTGTAGGGTCTAATGTTGGTGAAAAAATACCCGCATTTCTCTCAATTCCATAGGTTGCAATAGCAGTTCCCTGAATATTTTTTTCTGTAGTTCCGCCAGTCAGCGTTATCAATTTACTGCCAATTTCGGGGTAAGCAGTTAAAATGGCTGATCCGTGGCCCGGAACATCGATTTCCGGAACTATTAATATACCGCGCTCATCAGCATATTTAACGATATTTTTTATTTCCTCTTGTGTGTAATACATCCCATCCGAAGCTAATTCTATTAACTTTGGGTGTTTTTTCATTTCAATTCTCCATCCCTGATCGTCTACTAAATGCCAGTGAAAAACATTCATTTTCATAGCGGCCAATCCATCTAAATTTCTTTTCACAACATCTACCGGTTGGAAATGTCTTGAAACGTCCAACATTAAACCTCTCCAGGTAAATCTTGGAAAATCTGAAATTTGAGCATTTGGAAAAAAGAACGAAGTGTTATTATTCTGCATGATTTGCAATAACGTTTCAAGGCCATGTAAAGCCCCTAAATCGCTGGTTGAATTAATTGTAATTTTGCCTTTTTTAATATCTAAATGATAACTTTCATCTTCGTACAAACCAATTTTACCACTTTTATCACAATTGATCTGTAATTCAGCAGTAGGAAATTCATTTAGTTTTGTAATAAAACCTTGTTCAAAAAAAATACCTGTTCTACCATCTAAGCGACGCAGAAAACGAGTGACACCACCAAAAATTCTTGGATTTGGATTTCCGGTAATGTTTACTTTAAAATTTTTAGTTAAAGTAAAATTTCCATCGTTTAATACGATACTTTGAGGCCACGGCATAAGATTTAGTTGCTCTTTTTGAACTTGAGCACTAGAAGTTAAACCCGCTAATAGTAGGACAAATAAATATTTCATTTGAATGTTTTTGAAAGATGTTATCCTGAGATAACATTAATAAATAGATAAAAGAGACAAAACTCAGAAGGACTTCAATTGAACCTCACTAATTGCAATAAAATCAATCTGAATTTTGTCATTTGATTCGCTCTAACCGAATCTTAAAAAAACAACACTAATAATCAAAACGTTTAAAGGCTTCGATTGCTTCGTATTCAGCCAAACCTAAATCGTCATAAAGGACAGCTGTATTTTTGTTGCGATCTTCTGCCCTAACCCAAAATTCTCTAGAGTCATTTCCTTGAAACATAACTCTGTCTTTTTGTGATTGATGGTATAAAATCGCATGACGTTTTAATAATACTTCTGATGGACTCAACGGAACGGCCATGTCAATTTCGTGAATGTCCCATTCGTGCCATGCTCCCCTGTACAGCCATAACCAACAATCATCCATATAAGCTTGTGGTTTTAAGGCTGCCATTGCAGCAAAAATAGCATTCAGACAAACTTCATGTGTCCCATGCGGGTCCGCTAGGTCACCTGCTGCAAAAACCTGGTGTGGTTTTATCTTGGCGATGATATCCTTTACGATCGCAATATCATCAGGTCCCAATGGATTTTTCTTAACTTGTCCTGTTTCGTAAAAAGGAAGGTCTAAGAAATGGGTATTTTCATCTTTTAAACCGATGTATCTTGTGGCAGCATAAGACTCTCTTCTTCTGATAAGTCCTTTTAATTTTCGAACTTCTAATGAATCAATTTGATTTTCTGATTTGTTGTTCAAAAATTCAATTACGGATTTGAAATTGATATCCGCTGCTCCGGTACCAATAAAGTCACTGCCAACTTCTGCAAATTTTAAAGCTTCATCATCTGTAACTGCAATATTTCCTGAGGTTTGATATACAACATGTACATCATGTCCTTGTTTTATCAATTTTGAAAAAGTCCCTCCCATTGAAATGACATCATCATCAGGGTGCGGACTAAAAAGAATGACTCTTTTTTTAGCCGGATTGGCTCTTTCCGGACGGTGCGAATCATCTGTATTGGGTTTTCCACCTGGCCATCCTGTAATGGTATGCTGCAAAACATTAAACATATTGATGTTCAAATCATAAGCAGAACCTTCTTGCGCCAAAAGATCTGACATACCGTTATTGTTGTAATCACGGTCTGTTAATTTTAATATGGATTGTTTTGTTTTTTGGCACAACCAAACAATCGCTTTACTTTTTAATTCTTGTGTCCAAATACATTCTCCTACTAACCAAGGTGTTTTGAAACGTGTCAGCTCTGAAGCTGCAGATTGGTCTAATACGAAAGTCGCATTAGGGTGATTTTGTAAAAAGGTTGCCGGAACTTCTGAAGAAATATCTCCTTGAACTGTTCTTTTTATGATGTCAGCTTTGTTCTGACCCCACGCCATTAATACAATTCTTTTAGATCTCATAATGGTAGAAACTCCCATGGTAATAGCTCTTTTAGGAACATTATCTATACCATTAAAATCGGACGAAGCATCTACTCTTGTAATGTGATCCAGTGTAATAATACGAGTACCGGAGTTGATATGGGATCCCGGTTCGTTGAAACCTACGTGACCTGTACGACCGATACCTAATAATTGAAAATCAAGACCTCCTGCATTTTTAATATTCATTTCGTAGTCAATACAATATTGATTTAATTCATCAATAGCGATTGTACCATCAGGAATATTAACATTATCAGGATTGATATCAATATGATTAAAAAGATGCTGATGCATAAAATGATGATAGCTCTGATTGTTCTCTTTAGTCATCGGATAATATTCATCCAAATTAAAAGTGATTACATTGCTAAAACTTAGCCCCTCTTCTCTGTGCATTCTTACTAATTCCTCATATACTTTTATAGGAGAAGAACCTGTCGCTAAACCTAAAACACAAGATTTATCTTTCTCTTGTTTAGATCGGATTAATTGAGCGATTTCCTGCGCTACAATTAAGGAAGCTTCGGTAGAATTTTTGAAGATTTCGTTGTGAATTTTTTCAAATCTTGTCTCTTCAAATTTCCCTGCGCTTTTATAGCTGATATCAGGTTTTATTTCTAAAGCACTTTTCATTTCTTTATCTTTTATACTATTTATCATTTTGGTTTTTGAAATGGTATGAGCAACTTTCATTACCCATACCATTTACTAACCAAACTTAATATTCTCTTTTTTTTTAGCTTTTATTAGAAGTTAGGTGCATCAACATCCCACCAAAGTCTGGTTCCTCCATTATCTGGTCCGCCTAATTTAGCTACACCAGTTGCTACACCTCCACTATTTCCAGCTTTCTCTGCCACAACAAAGTTGATTCTTCTTACACCAAGTTCTGTAGAAATTGTACCTCCACTGTAATTTTTAAGTACTTTGAAAAGTTTAGGATATCCCGTTCTTCTGTAATCAGACCATGCTTCCTGACCTTCCGGGAAACCGGAAATCCATTTTTGAGTAATAATTTTTTGCAATTTTACCTCATTAGTGGCCGCCGCGTCCCAGGCAACAGTAACATTATTTAATGCTGTTGCATTATTCACCGGAAACTTAGGATCAACATAGTCTATAGCTGTATCTGTATTATTTGAACTATAGGCCGCCGCACCAGAAACTCCTCTTTGGTCAAATGAAGCTGCAATTCCTAATTCATATAATGATTTTGCGTCTCCGCCCATGTTCCATCCTCTCAAAGCTCCTTCAGCTCTTAGAAAATAAGCTTCTGCTGTAGTCATCAGAGTTATTTCTTTCGTCTTAATAACTGATCCAACTCGAGAAAAATTCTCATGATCACTTTTTGAAGCCATAGCTATACCTGTACGAATACCTTTATATTGACCTGGGAATTCCGTTGAAGTATCAAAATAAACAGGCAACCTAGGATCATTATATCCCTTTAAAATAGATTCCATATCAGCAGACATAGCAATATCTCCCCATCCAACACTTATAGTTTGAATTGGATTAGTATAAACAGGAGATACAATTTTGAACAAATCTGCATTTACTGTCATCACTCCAAATTTATGTGCCACAGCTTTTTCAGCCTGAACCTTTGCTAAAGCAGGTTTTACTTTTACCACACGCATGGCTAATCTCAAACGCAAAGTGTTAGCAAATTTTACCCAAGCTTTATAATCACCTTTATAACCCGATTCATCAGTCGATACAAAAACACTAACTTCACCAGCATCAACTCTTTTAGTTAATTCTGCAACTGCAATATCTAACTCACTAAACATTTGAGTGTAAACTTCTTCTTGTGAATCATAACCAATAGTAGTATCCAGAGTACCAAATTTAGAATAAATGATAGGTCCAAAAATATCTGTAAGCCTGTGCATACCTTCTACTTTTAGTATCAATGATAAAGCATAAAACTGATCGTATTTGCCTTTAGCTTTATTCCCAATATCATTGGCGTTGTACATTATATTTTTATAGGCAGTTTCCCAACAAGTACCATTCCAGTTATCAAGAAGATAGTAAGTTGTATTATTTAAATTCCCAAAAGGATGAGGAGTTGCCATATAACCTGACCATACATCACTATTTAATCCTTGTTGTAATTGATATAGATCTGGTGGGGTTAAAATCTGGATATTATTAAACATCGGAGAAAATCCTCCTTTAATATGATTAAAATCCTGCTCAAAAAGCCCTGGTGTAATACCATTTGGATTAGTGTTTATTTCCTCAAAATTATCTGTACAAGCAACTACAGTAAGCAAAGAAGCACATATAGTTGTTGTTTTTATTATTTTATTTAGTTTCATCTTTTTAAAATTTTAGAAAGTTACATTTAAGTTAAGACCTACACTTCTGGTAGAAGGCAGACCATAAATATCAACACCTTGTAAACCCTGACCTGTACTTAATGCAATGTTTGGATCAAAAGGAGCGTCTTTGTATATAAAGAATAAGTTTCTCGCAATTAATGAAACACTAGCTGATTGAAGGAAAGGCAATGTTTTAGGATTAAAAGTATATCCGATTGAAACCTCTCTAACACTCACATTTGTTGCGTCATAAATATATTCTCCACTAATCCCTTGTCTACCTCCAACTTGTTTGTAGTAGGACTCTGCACTCATACTAGTCACAGGAGTACCATCAACTTTTACTGCATTTATAGCAACTCCTCCAGCATTTCTAGCATCTCCTGACGCTCTTGAAACTCCATTAATATCATTTATTGCTTCAGTTAAACTCATTACATCTCCTCCGAAACGACCATCAATTAATACACTTGCAAAGAAAGATCCATATTTGAATGAATTAGAAAGACCTAACATAAAATCAGGATTAGAATTTCCAACTTCTTCAAAACCAGTTTTTTGAAAAGTACCATCATTATTTAATATAGCTCTACCTTGCGCATCTTTCTTGAAATTAATTCCTTCAATAACTCCAAATGGTCTTCCTTCAATTAAAGCATATCTATAGCTATTTACACCAGCATTTGTTAAATTAATACGACCTCCTAATTCAGCAGGAATTTCCTTTACTAAATTTTTATTTTGAGAATAATTCACCGATGCATCCCAAGAGAATTTATCTCCCTTAACAATACCTGCGTTTAATACAACTTCAAAACCTTTATTCTCTATACTTCCTGCGTTGATTGCATAAAAATCTACCCCTTGTACATTTCCAATTGGCGCTACAACTTGTAGGTATTGATTCTTAGTTTCTGAATGATAATAAGAGAACTCAAATCCTAATCTGTTATTAAACATTCTCCATTCTGTACCTAGTTCGTATTCTGTTTTTAATTCAGGTTTCAAACTTGTCCCTGTTTTAGGCGCAACTATTGGATTGTATTTTGTTCCGCTCCCTTGTGGGTAATAATTTGTAGGAGATGTTATAAAAGGAGCAACATCGTTACCTGCATTAGCGTAAGCTGCACGAACTTTACCATAGTTAATGAATTCAGGTAAAGCTACCATCTCACTAATTAAAGCAGTCAAACCAACTGATGGATAAAAATATCCGCCTTCTTCTGTATTTACTAATGTTGAAGACCAGTCTTTTCTACCAGTAAGATCTAAGTATAACATATCTTTATAACCAAACGTAGTAGCTGCAAATATGGATTGAATTTCTTTATTAGAATCAATTGTCTGATAATTTTCGGCATTGTTATTAAAATTATGCAATGTAAACCAGTTTGCATATTTTAAACCTCCACCAACTCCAGAATCCAGGATCGTTCTTTGATTGATCAATGTATTTCTTACACTGGTTCCAATATTTGCATTGAATGAGAAATCTGAACCGATTTTTGTATTTATGGTTGCTATTAAATCGGCATAACGTTGTGTACTTAAAGTCTCTTCATTATAATATCTACCATTGATATGAGATAAGGCTCCCTGAGTAGTTGCATAGATAAATTTATCAAACTTACTTGATACTCTGTTATAACTATATCTACCGGCAATACTTAACCAATTATTTGCTTTATAAGTTAAAGCTAAAGATCCATTAAAAAAATCATTCTTATCTTCTGATTGATTTCTGTTTATTACCCAAAATGGATTTTGCATAAAATCTACATTTGATACCCAATTTTGAGCCATTAAATTTCTTGATGGATCAAAAACTTCATAATTGTCTTTATAAAAATTAAAGTCATTTCCTCTTGGCATTAAATAAACACCAGTAAGCGCATTGAAATAAAGACCATTTACTGGTTTATTTGCAATTGACTGAGAAGTATAATTTGCATTTGCTGCAAAAGTCAATTTATCTCCGAAAAACTTAGCTGTTTGACGAATTCCAAAATTATTTTTCTTTAAACTATTACCCGGTGTAATTCCCGAAGAAGATGTGTTAGCATAAGAAAATGCAGTAGACGAATTTTCATTAGCATTCGAGTAACCTAATGACGTAATTTGAGTAACTCCTGTATTAAAGAAATCCTCAACATAATCATTCGTTTTTTGTTTTGCCCCCCATGTATCTGCTGCTCCCTTAGATGCAACGTAATCTGATTGAAACTTAGGTAAATAAGCTGCTGTTTCAAAAGTAGTTACTGAAGAAGCGGTAATATTTGCTTTCCCTGCTTTAGCTTTTTTAGAAGAAAGTAAAATTACTCCATTTGCCCCTTGACTACCGTACAATACAGAAGCCGCAGCACCTTTAAGTACAGTCATCCCATCATAATCGTCAGGATTAACTAAAGAAACAACATCACCACCGTCACGATTACCTCCTGACAAACTACCAAATGACTCAGTTGGCTGTCCAGAACCAGCATTTAATATCGGAATACCATCAATAACATATAATGGCTGGCTATTCACAACAGATGAATTTCCACGGATAACTACTTTTGTAGAACCACCTGTACCGCCAGAACTTTTTGTTACAGCTACACCGGCAATTTTACCTGCAATTGTATTAATAACGTTAGCATCTCTTACACGAGTTAACTCTTCGCCTTTAAGCTCCTGAGCTGCATAAGTTAAAGATTTTCTAGTTTTCTTGATACCTAATGAAGTTACAACAACTTCGGTAAGCGCATTCGATGCTGCTAGTTGCATTTTTACATTAATTGTAGTAGCATCCCCTACAACTATTGCTTGTGTTTCCAGACCAACATAAGTAAAAAGCAATGTTTGTCCTTTTTGTACTTCAATTGCATACAATCCGTCAAAATCGGTTGTAGCACCTTTTTGACTTCCTTGTACCGCAACAGATGCCCCTGGTAATGGCATCCCGTCAGAATCTGTAATCACACCTTTGACACTTTTTACCTGAGCAAGTGAAACTTGCGCGGTAAAAGCCATCATAAAGATTAAGAAAATTTTTTTCATGTTTATTTATTTTGTTAGTTATGATGTAAATTTATTCTTAACGTATTGTTAAAAAAAATAAATTATACAAACGGTACAAAATTTTAAACAAACGACATTAAACATTCAATAATGTGCTTCTCGAAAACGTTTTCCTATCACTATAGTATATCAATTTTAAGATATAATTATATAATATCTAATTATTTAGCTTATTTATTACACATAATAACATTTCAAACAAAACCCAATAAAACAATTCAACATACTCATAATAAGCATCTTACACTAAATTCAACTCAAATTCAATAAAACAAGACAACCATATTTATCATAAATTTATCTAAACAATTGTGCAACTCATTCACAAGGATTTTAACTGCTAAATAATCCTGTAGTCGCAACTTTTAAAACTATATACCTTCTTTCAATCCATTATACCTATATTAATGTAACATCAAAAGAATCCATTACCAACTCTCAAATCGTTATACCTTCGGTATTAAGAAATGCGTATTCAATTTTTCTCCCAAAACCTTTCGTACAAAATATTTCATTCTCTTTGATTATATATTAAAGAAGCTTACACTCCTTATTCGTTTCATAAGCCTTCAACTTCGCTCAGGATGCCCCTTCGACCTCGCTCAGTATGACAGTTGTAAAATGATTTAGTTTGTATGAAAAAAGATTTTATTGTTGATTCTTGATTTTTTGCATTTTACTTTTAAAATCTCACTCTTAACATTTCACTAATATCATTTTACTTTTAATATCTCACTCCTATACTTTCACTCAAAAACAAACATTAAAAAATATTACACATTTTGTTTTACGAAAACGTTCTTCATCAAAAACAAAGCGCTACTTTTCTTTTTTTTGAAAATTTTATTTAAAAGAATTGTGTTTTAACAACTAATTGTTTAAAGTTGCAGAATATTTATTCCAAAGGATAAATACCATTAACCTTTTAAAAATAAAGTTGAACGAAATCCGAAAATTAAAATTCGATATTAAACTTCAAAATCATGTTTGGTTTTGGGGAAGCTATTTTACTCTTAATTTTTTAAGATGGGGTGCTTATTTCAATGATTATCCTTATTCATTCAAATCGAATCTTATTGAGTTCTCCTTACACATTCCACTGGTTTATTTTAATTTGTTTGTTTTAGTGCCAAAATTGGTATTAAAACAGAAATACATTCAATTTACCTTATCCTTAATAGTGAGTCTCCTCGGAATTTATTTAATAAAAACCGCCCTTACCTATTATATTATATCTGAAAACATCTGGCCGGAAGCCAACCGCGAGTACCATCCTTTTGACATCAATCACATCCTGGCAGTTTGTATTGGCGAATTATATGTTGTCGCCATGGCCTCTTCTGTCTATCTTACTTTGACCTGGTTGCGAGAGCGGGAAAGAAACCGTTCATTGAGAGAAAATCAATTCAAAATCAAGTTAAAATACCTTGAAAACCAGATCCAGCCTCACTTTTTCTTTAACACCTTAAATAATTTATACGCCTTATCCTTAGAATCCTCCGACAAAGTTCCGGATGTGATTATCAAATTGTCTCATTTGATGGAATATGTATTGTATGATGTAAAAGGAACCAAATCTGTTCCACTAATAAAGGAAATAGACTATATTCAAAATTATATTGAAATCGAAAAGCTACGTTTTGAGAATGTAGAAGTCACCATAAATCTGGAATCTAACATAGAAGATATTGTAGTTCCGCCGTTAATATTTATTTCGTTGGTAGAAAACGCCTTTAAACATGGTGGTTTAAACAATCGCAACTTAAAAATAAAGATCAACTGCAAAGTTATTGATGGCAAAAAGTTAGATTTTGAAATCTTAAATAATTTTGTAATTTCACAAAATCTAAATTCAAAAGGTGGAATTGGATTAACAAATACCAAAAAGAGATTAAAATTAATTTATAAAAACGATTTTAGTCTAACACATGCAACTAAACTGAATTACTATATAATCCGTTTGCAAATACCTATTCATAATGAAAATTAAATGCGTGTTGATTGATGATGAACCATTAGCAATCAAAGTGCTGCAAAATTATTTCGCTAATTTTACAGACTTTGAAGTTATCGGTACATTCACTAACTCTTTGGAAGCACTGGATTTTATAAACAGCACTTCTGTTGACGCTATCTTTTTGGATATCAACATGCCAATGATGACCGGTTTTGAATTAATCAGCCTGCTTGAAAATAAAACCAAGGTCATTATTACCACCGCCTTTAGAGAATTTGCTGCCGAAAGTTATGATCTTGATGTGTTAGATTATTTAGTAAAACCGATTCCATTACCCCGGTTTATAAAATGCATTAACAAAATCACAACCGAATACAATTTAAAAAACAATATTAAAGTAGAAACCACCAAAGGGGACTCTCATATTTTTATTAAAGTTGATAAAAAAATGATGAAAATTAATATTGAGGAAATTCTGTTTGTTGAAGGCATGAAAGAATACATCAAGGTAGTAACTCCCGATAAAACCTATATCACACATAAATCTTTGACTTCTTTATCTGAAGAATTACCTTCGGATCGCTTTCTACGCATTCATAAATCGTATGTTATTGCTTTAAATAAAGTAAAATCTATTGAAGGCAATCGCATTCAGATCCAATCCTATACAATTCCAATTGGCCGAAACTACAGTAAAGAGGTTAAAAACAAGATTTTAGAATAAAAATAGCCTTAGAAAGGTCATTTTTCAAAAACATAAAAATTAACACTTTGTTGAAAAAATAGTGTTGTTGGTTTAAATTTAACATTATTTGTGTCATTTTATTTTTTTTTGATTTACTTAACAAATATATTTACGGTCTTCAAAAAACATAAATAAAAAAATTAACCTTTACTACTATTATGAGTTCAGAAAATGTACAAACCAAATGGGGGCAATTTATCTCTCTGATAATCGTCTTCTTTTTTTGGGGTTTTGTCGGATCAGCAAATGACATCCTCATCCCAGTATTCAAAAAAGTATTTACCTTATCACAAGTTCAATCACAATTAGTGGCTTGGGCATTTTATGCTGCCTATTTTGTAGGATCAATGATTTTCTTCTTAATATCTTTAAAATCAGATGTTTTGCAAAAATTCGGCTATAAAAAAACTCTTTCTGCAGGATTAATTCTTTCAGCAGTGGGTTCTTTTTTATTCGTTCCGGCGGCTACAATGGAAAGTTTCCCTTTCTTCTTGACTGCTTTGTTTACGGTAGGTTTAGGATTTTCTATTCAACAAATTGTAGCAAACCCATTGGCAATTAAAATGGGAAGCCCGACAACCGGAGCACACCGTTTGACTCTGGCTGGAGGTGTAAACTCTTTTGGAACCACTATTGGCGCGATTCTATTAGGAATTGCTCTTTTTGGAATGGGAGATAACAAAAAAACAAACCTTTCTCTAGAAGACATCAAATTACCTTTTATCATATTAGGACTTGCTTTTATTATAGTGGCAATTTTCATGTATTTCTCTAAAATCGAAGATCCCGCAAAAGCAAATGAAGAAGAGGCTAAAATCGAACATAAACATGCCTCATTCAGCATTTTAGACTACCCTCAATTGTATTTAGGAATGTTGGGTATCTTTATTTACGTTGGAACTGAAGTTACGATCATTAGTAATCTTCCGGCACTTTTACACACCCATGAGTTTGGTAACATACTGGAAGATGCCATTTCTCCTTTTATCGCACTTTATTGGGGAAGTTTAATGATCGGTCGTTGGAATGGTGGAGTTAATGTTTTCAATACCTCAAATCTGATAAACACCGCTCTTAAATTTATCGTTCCAGCTTTGGCTTTTGGTGTAATTATCGGAGCGAATGTATTTGCTGCACATGATGTTTCTTCTTTCTACATCTACCCTCTTTGGATTTTATTATTCATCGCCGTAAGTTTTGTAGGTGGTAAAAACGCAGGTAAAACATTAATGCTTTTTGGACTGTCAGGTATCGCAATGATGTTTGCGGGATTAGTTTGTCCGGATACTGATATTGCTAAATTTTTCTTTATCTCGGGTGGATTATTCTTATCTATCATGTGGCCGTCTATTTTCGATTTGGCGATTGCAGGTTTAGGAAAAAACACAGGAAAAGCATCTTCTTTCTTAATCATGATGATTTTGGGTGGTGGGGTAATTCCATTGATACAAGGAAGCATCTGTGATTTAGATTTAACCAATCCAAACGGAATATTCGGAATTACATACACACACTTCTCTTATATCGTACCACTACTAGGTTTTGCTTACTTAGCGTTTTATGGTTTCTATTGCCCTAAAATACTAAAAAGACAAGGTGTTAGTCATGTGGCAAGTGAAGGAGGAGGTCATTAAAATCTTCTGAAAATCATATAAAAAAAGTCCCGTTTTACAAAATGTAAAACGGGACTTTTTTTATGAAACAGCTACACTATTTCGCCGCTATAATATTACTCAGATTCTTTTTAAAAACTGCCTTGCTTTTATCCGACAAAGTATAAACCACATCTTTGTCCGCATGAACAATAACTTTGACAATATCAAGCGCTAAAAGCCCTTTAGGATCTTTTATCTTTAGTGTGCAAGCACCATCAAAAAAACCATCATCTTCGATCACTTTTTTTGCCTGCATTACAGTTCCGTCACTTAATACTGCAGAAATAGTCATTTCCTTATTTAATGTTTTCGAATAAAAGCCATCCATCACCAACATCAGGCGATAGGAATTTTTCATTTCCGGGCCTTTAAATTCATGGCGTGTAATGTTGTAGCGCAGCCCTTTTGCCAGCATCTGAAACTTTTCAGAACAATCCAGTTCAAACGTTGCTACATCACCCGCATCGTTTACACTTGTCAATACTTTAGCCTGCGCATTTATTTGCGAACTTGCTATTAAAAACACTAAAACTATCATTAATTTTTTCATAAATAGATATTTTAAGGTAGCTAAATATAAAAAAAATCGCTGTCTTTCTAATGAAAAACAGCGATTTATAACTATTATTTAGTAAAAAACTATTTATTACCTTTCTCAAAATCAGCAACAAACTGTGCCAATCCAATGTCAGTTAATGGGTGTTTT
The DNA here is from genome assembly GCF_044007495.1 of Flavobacterium sp. FlaQc-52. NCBI lineage: Bacteria > Pseudomonadati > Bacteroidota > Flavobacteriia > Flavobacteriales > Flavobacteriaceae > Flavobacterium > Flavobacterium sp. FlaQc-52. Next base: position 22,999 of record NZ_JBIPCV010000007.1, read on the forward strand.
AATAAACCGTAAATTGCAGAAAGTGGTCCTGTCATAACGTCTGCACCGATTTTAGCACAGTTTACAATATGCATTGTGTGACGTACCGAAGCCGCTAAAATCTGAGTCTCATACCCGTAGTTATCATAGATTTCTCTAATCTCTTCGATAAGATTCAAACCATCTGTAGAAACATCATCTAAACGACCAATAAACGGAGATACATAAGTTGCTCCCGCTTTTGCAGCCAATAAAGCCTGACCAGCAGAAAACACCAAAGTAACATTTGTTTTAATTCCTTTATCAGAGAAATATTTGGCAGCCATAACACCTTCTTTTGTCATTGGCAATTTTACTACGATCTGATCGTGTAATTCAGCCAACTCCTCACCTTCTTTAACCATTCCGTCAAAATCAAGTGCGTTTACTTCAGCACTTACATCCCCTTCAACAAGGTTACAGATATCAACGTAATGTTTCAAAATATTGTTTTTTCCGGTAATACCTTCTTTCGCCATCAATGACGGATTTGTAGTTACACCATCTAAAACTCCTAAAGCTTGTGCTTCTTTAATCTGAGCTAAATTAGCTGTATCGATAAAAAATTTCATATTTATTTAAATTTAATTGTGTTCGTTATGCGGGTACAGTCCCATTAAAAAAATACATTCGGGAAATCCTCGATTGGCAACTTATAAAAATTGAATCAGCTAATCAAAGCCTCTTTTCGACAGCTTCTTTCCTTCCTGCAAATTTTCATAAAACTACAACATAAAATTGCAGATTATAACTATCAGAAAACAACATTTGACAATTCTGATAATTGCTTGGTAAAAGTAAAGGTTTATATTTTTAATTCAAAATAAAAGCAGCTTTGTAAAGACTTCACAAGACAACAGAATACAACTAATCTTAATAATTCTATCTTTACAACTAAAAACTACTGCCGGAAGAAACAGCATATGGACAGAACTGAAAAAAAAGACATCTCTCTTATTAAAAATGAAGGGCTAAACAAAGCGCAATTACTTCAAAAATTAAAAGAAGCACAAATCGGACTTAACGAATATGCCCATACGCTATTTAATAGTGACTTATTTCAGCCATCACTTTTGAGTTCTGAAGTCAATTTAATAGAATTATCAATGTCTGAGATCGGTCTTAAAAACGGAGGGGATTTTGAAGACATAAAAAAACACCTAAAAGCACTCAACTTATCGCATTGCCCCTTAGAAATAGCCATTTATGTTAGACTAAAATTCAAGGATCAATTAGAATCTGACGAAAAAAAATCCAACAAAACCCCACCCGGATCTATAACCTTTTTCTCAAAACCATTAAGTGAAGAGGACGATTTTCCAAAAGGTTTTTACATAAAAAACACCAATGGTACACTTTGGCTAAGGGGATACATTTGTTCAGAAGATTATATTTGGGAGGCCAATGATCGTATGATTTTCAAAGTGAATAAAAAATAATTCGTTGTCATAGTAAAAATTTGAAAAGACAATACATAGATTTATGAAACAAACTAATACACTCCAAATGCCTTCCTTTACATTCGAAAACAACCTATTAAGACTCAAAGTTAAAAAATCGCCATTCGTCATTAGAGCAATATTATTTATAGTTGCTTTTGCCTCATTCATTTTTCCAACAACAGGCATGGTGATTTCAATTACCTCCGGCCACGGCTTACATTTTGGTTTTCTAATAGGAATCGGAATATTTTCTCTTTTAGGATTTTATCTACTACGAATTGCACTATGGAATACTTATGGAGAAGAACTTATACTATTCTCTAAAGAAGAAATCATTTACGAAGCAAATTATGGCTGGTTTAAAGATGCCCGAACAATAATTGAAAATAAAAATATCAATTACGTCATTTTTCCCATTGGTTACGAAGAAGACAACGAAGGAGTGTTACTTATAGACAATCAAAAAAATCAAATAGAATGTGCTGTTAAAATGCCACTACAACAAATTGAAGAATTGATTATACTTTGCAAAAACAAAGTAAATGCATAAACCAAAAACTCCCGAAGATCTCGAAAACGAAATATATAGTTCGGTTAACAAACTATCTCAAATTGGCGATTTAAGAATTAGGCAACTAATCAAAATCCTATCAGATACAAACGATGAGATAATCATTGAGGGAATATTAAAAGTCTTCGAAGACAAAAACAACAAGATTACTATCTATGAAGATCAAAAGAATACCTAGTTGATACTTAAAAACATTTAATCCAAAAATTAAGATACCTACAAGAACTAAATACCCTAAAAACCAAAGCTGACAGGTTTTTGAAACCTGTCAGCTTTAATTCACGAGATTTTTACATCCCTACAACTTATAATGATTCATCAACATCTTCTCATAAACCGTATCGGGAAGAATTCGTTTTAATACAATTGAAAATTTCTGCATAAAAACCCCCACTTTGTAATGAACATTAGGCTTTTTAGTTAGTATGATTTTGTAAATAGCTTCCGCCATTTCGTTAGGATTACTTCCTGCATCAACATGTTCATTCATCGTTGAAAGCGTTTCACCATAGACTTTTTCATATGCTGATCCCTTAATTACAGGTGCATGATAACGACCGGCAGCAATATTCGTGGCAAAATCACCCGGTGCCACATTTGTGATGTTGATACCAAACGATTTCACTTCCATACGCAAGGCTTCCGTGATAAGTTCCAACGCCCCTTTTGAGGCCGAATAAACGCTTCTGTAAGGTAAACCCATATAACCGGCAATCGAAGTAATATTAATTATCAAACCTGACTTCTGTTCCCTCATTTGGGGTAAAGCAGCTTTCATAACCTCAATAGGTCCAAAAAAATTAGTTTCGAAATTGTTCTTAATTTCTTCCATCGGAATTTCTTCCAAAGGTCCTGTAATTCCAACTCCTGCATTATTAATCACAACATCCAAACGGCCGGTTGTCGCAATAATACTGCTTACCGCATTCTTTATCGACGTCACATCTCGAACATCTAAAGCTACAAGTGGAAAAACAGAATTTACTACTTTTTCAGGATTTCGACTTGTTCCATACACTATAAAACCTTTGTGGTGTAAAAATTCACCAATAGATTTTCCAATTCCTGATGATCCTCCGGTAATTAAAACGACTTTACTCATTGCTTTTTTTTGTGAAATGTTTATTTATGAAATGTGAGATGTTGGTTGTAAAATGCTAACTGTGAGATGTGAAATGTTAATTGTAATATGTTAATCGTAAAATATTGTAGGCCTTACAAGTCAAATGATATTCATTAATCCTTCTGCAACTTGTGAACACATTTTACTTATCACATATTACATTTCCCAGTTCCCTAAGGTCCAAAAATAAAAAAATCCTCCATAAGGAAGACTACTTTTGTATTAATTCTAAAAAAAGAAATGCGATAAAATAAAAAATGGCAAGCGACCTACATCGCACCGCTCAACCACGTACCCTTGCTATGTTCCCATCCTGGGGGAGTCTGCAGGAGCTGGTCGTGTAGGACTTGCCGGTGCAAATATACAATCTTTTTATATTTTTGCAAGAGCTTTGTTGCTATAAAATTATCGTTGTATATTGGCTTATTCAAATTTTAAACTATGAAAAAACATAACTTCCTAGCTGTCATTTTATTAGGAATTACATTAATTGGATGTAACGGCATAAAAAAAGATGAAAATTCTTTATTTACTATTGATGATGCTGCTTTTCCAGCCCATTTTACCTCAAAAGAAGCCGTTTCGATTGCTATTTTAAACCCCAATTTAAAAAAAATCGATAGCATTGTTTACTTTGTAAACGACAAAAAAGTGGGTAACACTAAAAGTGCTGAAAAATTCAAATTTGAATTAAAAGATCAAAAATTAGGGTACCAATACTTAAAAGCTACCATTTATTTTGGCGGAGATTCTTCAGATGCTACTAAAAGAATTGAAATAGTTTCTAATGTTGAACCAAAAGCACTAAACTATAAAATCATAAACACCTATCCGCACGATACTGCTGCCTTTACTGAAGGCCTAGAGTTTCATGATGGTACTTTATACGAAAGCACCGGACAAAAAGGAGACTCTTATTTTAGAGCGCTGGATTATAAAACCGGAAAAGTAATCAAACAAATTGCTCTTCCTAGTGAGTATTTTGGAGAAGGAATTACTTTCATTAACGGGAAATTGTTTCAATTGACCTGGCAGGAAAAAACCGGTTTCATTTATGATGCTAAAACTTTAAAACTGGAGAAAACTTTTGAATTCGACAAAGAAATTGAAGGCTGGGGAATGACAAATGACGGAAAATACATTTATCAATCAGATGGAACGGAAAAAATCTGGAAGATGGATCCTACTACTCAAAAAATGATCGACTATATTAATGTATACTCCGGAACTTCAAAAATCAAAGCTATTAATGAATTGGAATTAATCAACGGAAAATTATATGCAAATATCTTCCTAAAAGATGCTATTGCTGTTGTAGACCCCGCAACTGGTGCAGTTGAAGGAATCCTGAACATGTCTGGTCTTCGTAAATTAGTGAACGTTAAAACAGATGATGTTTTAAATGGTATTGCCTACAACCCTGCAACAAAAACTATTTTTGTAACGGGTAAAAATTGGAACAAAATGTTCGAAATAACCGTTACAGAATAAAAACAGATGATAACATTAATTACCAACATAAAAGAGCTGCTTCAGGTTCGTGAAACTTCAATTACTAAAGTATCCGGAGCGGAGATGGCTGTTCTTCCCACAATCAAAAATGCCTTTTTGATTTTAGAATACGGTTTAATCACCGATTTTGGAGAAATGGAATTACTTCCTAAAATCAAAGCTGACAAAATTATTGACGCAACGGGACGCATCGTTTTACCTTCCTGGTGTGACAGCCACACCCATATTGTATATGCAGGTAACCGCGAACAAGAGTTCGTAGATCGTATCAATGGGTTTTCTTACGAAGAAATCGCAAATCGTGGTGGCGGAATTTTAAATTCAGCTAAAAAACTCAACGAAACTTCTGAAGACGAAATCTACAATCAATCTAAAGTTCGCTTAGAAGAAGTAATGCATTTAGGAACCGGAGCCGTAGAAATCAAATCGGGTTACGGGCTAACTATTGAAGGCGAATTAAAAATGCTTCGCGTTATTAAAAAACTGGCAGAAAATTATCCTATCACGATAAAATCGACTTTTTTAGGTGCTCATGCATTTCCATTACATTACAAAGAAAACAAAGCGGGTTATATTGAGGAGATCATAACGAAGATGCTACCCCAAATTGCACAAAACAAACTGGCCGATTATGTCGATGTTTTTTGCGAAACGGGATATTTTTCTGTTGAAGAAACCGAAAAAATCATGGAAGCAGGAATACAACATGGTTTAATTCCGAAGATCCATGTGAATCAATTTAATTCGATAGGCGGAATTCAGGCCGGAATCAAATTTAAGGCCCTTTCAGTTGATCATCTTGAAATTATGAACCCGGAAGACATTGAAGCTTTAAAAGACACCGAAACAATGCCTGTAGCTTTGCCATCTTGTTCTTATTTCCTTAGCATCCCCTACACGCCGGCACGTGAAATGATAAAAGCAGGTTTGCCGTTGGCTTTAGCTACCGATTTCAACCCGGGCTCTACTCCATCCGGAAACATGAATTTTGTTGTAGCCACAGCCTGCATCAAAATGAAAATGACTCCTGAAGAAGCCATCAATGCCGCTACAATAAACGGTGCTTATGCGATGGGACTTTCAGAAAGCCACGGAAGTATCACAAAAGGCAAGAAAGCCAATTTAATCCTCACAAAGCCTATTTCATCTTACTACCAGATTCCTTACGCTTTTGGAAGTAATTTGATCGAAAGTGTATTTCTGGATGGTAAAATTCTAGTTTAAAAAAAATCTTATCCATAAAAAAAGGTCTGTGAAATTTCACAGACCTTTTTTTATTCAAAAACTGAATTGTTTTATCTCAAGCTAAAACTTGTTTTAGAAACCAATTCGTCATTATCAAAAACATTGATAAAGTAAGTTCCTTTTTCAAAATTCTTACCTGGTAAATCTTCAACAACATTTACCGATTTGTTTTCGTATTGAACTGTTGTTTTAAAACTGTAAGTCAATGATTTATCACCAAAACTTTCTGTTTTTTTATCTCCTAAAACATTGTTTTTACTGTCAATAACCTGTACATAATACGTTTTATCTCCAGATTTAGCAATTTGATTCTCAGCAATAGTAAAACTTACTTTCAAAACATCTGCACGACTTGCTTTATCAGTTTCAATTTGTTTACCTGAGCTTCTCAATTTGTAAGCTGCCGTTTTTGTATTCAAAATTGATAATTTAGAACCTTTTTCAACTGTTTTAGACAGTTCTTCGTTCTGACCAACTAATACTTCATTGAATTTTTTTGATTCACCTAAAACTACAATAGTACTGTCTCTCTGAACTGTCAAAACACCATTTTGTTTTTTCAATTCGTCGTTTTCAGCAACTAAAGTCTTCATTTTAGTCTGCATCCCCTGTACTTGATTTCTGTATTTAGATACATCTCCTTTAGATTTATTCAAATCATCCATCAAAGCTACTACTTTATCTCTTTCCTGAATTAATTCATCAGACATTGAAGTATTTTCTGCAATTGCAGCATCATAGGTTGCTTTCAATTCCTGTAAATCTTTCATAACAGATTCTTTCTCTGTTAAAGTGCTTGTAAGCTCCGTTTTAACCACCTCTGTATCAGAAGATAATTTAAAAATATACACTAAGCTACCTATTAGTAGGACTGCTAAAACTGCGATTACCGCCTTTAGACTTGAGTTGTTGTTCTTTGGGTTTTCCATATTTAATAATTTTCTTTAAAAACAAATTTAAGAATTAATATATCGTAATAACGTAAGTTAATACAATTATATTATTTTTGAACAATATTTTTTTTTATGGAGAAATTAATACCATTTACAATAAACGATTTAGCTAAAGTCACCAATCATAGAAGTGGCGAAATCAAATTTGGAGAAAAAATGATTATCATTCCTAAGGGAGCTGATAAAATTAATTTCCTAAAAGAGAGCGAGGCTAAGTATGTCCTTCTGGGAATCCCCGAAGATATCGGCATCCGTGCTAATTATGGCAGACCCGGTGCAGCATCGGCTTGGGAAAGTGCGATAAAAAGCATCGCCAACATTCAGCACAATCGTTTCGCAAAAGGCAGTCAGATTATTGTTTTGGGCCAAATCAATGTTACGGAGGAAATGCGTGACGTAGAACATCTGGATTTTAATGATATTGACGATCGTTCGAAATTAAGCCAGTTGGTAGAAAAAATTGACAAAGAAGTTTCTCACATCATCTTTAATATTGTTAAAGCCGGAAAAATCCCTATTATCATTGGCGGAGGCCACAATAATGCCTACGGAAATATAAAAGGTTCTGCTCTGGCCAAAGGAAAACCGGTAAACGCGATTAATTTTGATGCGCACTCTGATTTTAGAATCCTGGAAGGGCGTCACAGCGGAAATGGATTCTCTTATGCTTATGAAGAAGGTTTCCTGAAAAAGTATTTTATTTTTGGATTACACGAGAATTACACTTCCAAAAGTGTCTTGGATATCATCAAAAAGATAGAAGACCGTGTGCGTTATAACACCTATGACAGTGTTAACATCCGAAAAGAAAAAGAGTTCTACAAAGAGATGATTTATGCTTTGGATTTTGTAAAATCGGATCCTTTTGGAATTGAAATTGATCTCGACGCCATCCCTAACATTGCCAGCAGCGCTATGACTATCAGCGGATTTTCGATAGAAGAATTGCGTCAATTTATTTCCTTTTTCGGAGAACATAAAAACGCTACTTATTTGCATATCTGCGAAGGAGCACCGGACTTAGATCAATCTCCAAACAATCATTTAATTGGAAAATTAATCGGGTACCTGATCACTGATTTCATCAAAGCCAACAACGAGAATATTTAATTTAAAAAGACCCGAGCAGCTGAAAATTAAACCATTTACCAAATAAAACCCGATTCAAATAAACGATTGACTGAATAAAGCTATCTTTGCACAGAATTTTAGTACTTAAAACTAAAATCTTAATACCTAAGATATGTTATTCGAAGATTTATCACTTTCAAAAAGTATACAAAAAGCCGTATTTGAAGAAGGCTACCTAAATCCTACTCCTATCCAGGAACAATCTATTCCGATTGTTTTGGCTGGAAGAGATTTGATTGGTTGCGCCCAAACCGGTACCGGAAAAACAGCTGCATTTGCTATTCCTATCATACATCAGTTACACCGAATTGTTGGTTCTTCTAAAAAAGCCAAACAAATCCGTGCGCTTATAGTTACTCCTACCCGTGAACTTGCGGTTCAGATTGGACAAAGTTTTGACACTTATGCAAAATATACCAATCTGACACAATTAACGATTTTTGGTGGAGTTTCACAAAATCCACAAGTGGATGCCTTAAAAAAAGGAATCGATATATTGGTTGCTACTCCGGGAAGATTATTGGATTTACAAAAACAAGGTTTTCTTGACTTAGACCATTTGCACACTTTGGTTTTGGATGAAGCGGATCAGATGTTGGATATGGGTTTTATAAACGATGTAAAAAAGATCGTAAAACTTACACCTAAAAACCGTCAAACCTTATTGTTTTCTGCTACGATGCCGATTGCTATTCGCGAATTGGCCGAAATGTTTTTACAAGATCCTGCAAAGGTTGAAGTTTCACCAGTTTCATCAACTGCTGAAAATGTAGAACAACGTATTTATTTTGTGGAGAAAACAGAGAAAAGAAATTTACTTTATCATTTAATAAAAAACGAAAATTTATCAAACGTATTGGTTTTTTCAAGAACCAAACACGGTGCTGATAATGTCGTAAAAGCATTACGCAAAAAAGAAATCCCTGCAGAAGCCATTCACGGAGATAAATCGCAGAATGCCAGACAACGTGTTTTGGATGCTTTTAAAAACAAAGAAGTGGGTGTTCTTGTTGCAACTGATATTGCTGCAAGAGGAATTGACATTGATCAATTACCATTCGTAATTAACTTTGATTTACCAAACATTCCGGAAACCTACGTACACCGAATTGGTCGTACAGGACGTGCAGGAAACGGCGGAATTGCCATCTCTTTTTGCAGTAAAGATGAAGAGCCTTATTGGAAAGACATCAAAAAACTGATAAAAGTAGAGGTAAACATTGTTACCGATCATCCGTACCCTTGGCATTCAGGAACTCCGGACGCAACGGCAGAGAAACCTAAAAATTCAAACCGAAGCGGTGGTGCTCATAAATCAAGAAAGTCAAATGCTTCTAAACAAAATAAAAAGCGTTGGTATTAACAACCAACGCTTTTTGTTTCACTAACTAAGTAATTGATTATTTTGAACAATTTAACGGGTTCAAACGGCTTAATAATAATATCATTCATTCCCGAAGAAATTGCTTCATCTGTTATTTCATCTTTATCAAAAGCAGTCAGTGCCACAATAGGTGTTTTGATCCCCAACTGACGAATTCTTTTCGTGGTTTCAAAACCGTTCATTAACGGCATGTTAATATCCATCAAAATAAGGTCAAAATATTCGTTGTCCAGTATTTGAAGAGCCCCAAAACCATCATCAACTACTTTACAGATGTAATTATTCTTCTCAATAATTTTCTTTGTAACAAGTTGATTTATCGCATTATCCTCAACAACTAAAATTTTAAAAACTTCATTAGAGGTCAGGTCAACCTGGATTTCATCTATAATACGTTTCGTTTTCTCGGGATCGTATTCAAAAGGGATTGTAAAGGTAAACAAGGTCCCTTCACCTATCTTGCTTTTCAAATCGATCGTAGTATTAAAGAGCCCTAACAGTCTTTTTACAATACTCAAACCAAGCCCTGTACCTTGATAATCTTCATCCTTTCTTCCGACCTGAACAAACTTTTCGAAAATTTTCGTCTGATCTATTGCCGCAATTCCTACTCCGTTATCCTTTATTCGGAATTCTAAGAAGTGCATTTTTCCTTCTACCTTTACCAGATTGATTATAATTTCAACCTCCCCTTCTTTGGTAAACTTCAGTGCGTTACTCACCAAATTCATCAGAATTTGTGCCAGCCTTAATTTATCACCAATTAAATATTCCGGAATAGCATCATCAATAATTGTAGAAATTTTATTGTTGTTCTTTTGTGATAAAAAAGAAAGCGAATTTTTGATCATCGCAATTTCATCTGAGATATTGAATGTTAAACTTTCCAATACCACTTTATTTTCTTCAATTTTATTAATCTGAAGAATATCATTTACCAATGACAACAAATATCTGGCAGAAAATTTTAACGAACTCAAATGCTGGCTATTTGACAATTCTTTATGTTCCTCAAGTAACATATTGGTTATCCCCACAACACCATAGAGCGGAGTACGCAATTCGTGGCTTATAGTCGAAATAAATTGCGTTTTAAGTAGCGAGGCCTCCTCGGCTATTTCTTTTGCCTCTAAGAGCTCTAGATTGTGTTTCTTTTTAAATCTGATATTTTTAACCAGTGTAATAATTAACAACAAAAGAACAAAGGAAGTCATCACAAACAAAACCACAATAATTCTTGATTTTTTAAGACTTTGATATTGGGAATCTTTTTCAATCTCAATTTTATCTATTTGCCTTTTATACTCGTCTAATTCCAAGTTAAAACCTGCTATAGAAGCGCTTTTAATCTTTTCATCATTGTAAATCTGCTCTGTTATTTTATTGTATGCATCTAAATTAACATAGGCTTCTTTATACCTGCCATTTGCACTCAAAAATTTCGAGTATTCCAGATGTGCATTTGACAAATCTGTTTTTTCTATATAATTTCTTCCTAATCGTATCGCATTATTAAAATAGTCATCTGCTTTTTGAATGTCTCCCTGATGACTGCAGTACATTCCGTTTAACATATTTGTAATAACAATGGTATCATCAAACTGAAACTTCTTCTGATTCGCATTGATAAACTGCAAATAAGGATATCCATTCTTAAACTGACCCACATCAAAATACGACCACGCAATATTCACATAAGTAAAATAAATCTGCGTTGAATCCTTAATTTTTAAACTAAGTTCAATTGATTTTTTGTAAAATTCAACACCACGGCTATATTCTTTCTTTTCAAAACAATAGATATTGCCCAGATTATTATACAACATATTCTTAAAGCTGTCATTTTTAGCTTTGTACGCATACAACAGGCTTTTTTTATAAAAGAAAATCGCTTTATCGAGTTCTCCCAATTCATTGTAATTGGCCGCTATAATATTATAAGAACGGGCAATAAAATAATCATTTTTGGTTTTCGTGGAATGATCCAGCGCAACTCTTGAATGAATTAATGATTTTTCAAAATTAGATTCTCTTAAATCAGACAGTGCTTCCAGTATAAGTTTATCAATCTGAACTGATGACAAATCGCTTTGTCCCAATGCATTGAATGAAAAAAAAATAAACACCAAAAAACATGATAAAAAGATTCGAAATCGAAACATAATTTGAAAATATTTATTCAAATATACATTATTAAAACAGAAAATAATATCTTGATTTTTACAACATTAATTTGATCCGGAATGATCTTATTTCTTTCACTTTTTAAACTATCTGCAATAGTTTTTTTCAGTTTAAGGCCTCTTTTTTTTCCATCTTCGTAAAATCAAAAACAAATAAAGGTCACACGAACAAAACCAAGGCTTTACGATATTTTAGCTAGCAAAAACACATTTTATTAAAAAATAATCAGTAATTTAAGATAATAAATGAAAAATAATTTTATCTTTAACAAACCTTACAAACACAAGCCCCAAGTGTTTTTATAAGATTGGGGCATTTAAAACCAAAAAAAACATGATAGAAAATTTTTTAAAACTGAGCGAGATTGAAAAACTAAGTAAAGCAGAACAAAAAACAATTCTAGGCGGAGATGTCCCAGATCCCGAAGAAGGCAGAAAAGGAAAAGTTGCTGCATAAGTTCTTCTAAGGTTTACTTTACGATATACCAACTTCAAAGAAAACCGGAGAAAACTAAAACATACAAAAAAGCCGTAATAATCACTTATTACGGCTTTTTAAATTATAACTATTTTCGTTTATTTTTTAATTCTCTAACGGAGTTTCAGCTTCTTTATCATTTTCCCATTTTCCAACCACTGATGTTGCCAAAGCATTCCCTAAAACATTAGTAGCACTTCTAAACATATCACAGAAGTGATCAATTGGCAATATTAACGCGATACCTGCAGCAGGAATATCAAACATTCCACAAGTAGCTGCCACAACAACCAAACTTGCTCTTGGAACACCTGCAATACCTTTACTGGTTAACATTAAAACCAAAAGCATTACCATCTGAGTCCCTAAATCTAAAGGTATACCATAAGCTTGTGCGATAAAAATACTCGCAAATGTCATATACATCATACTTCCGTCAAGGTTAAACGAATAACCAAGCGGCAACATAAACGATACTACTTTATCTTTTACTCCAAAATTCTCTAATTCTTCTGTTAACTTAGGAAAAACTGCTTCACTACTAGTTGTTCCAAAAGCAATTACTAATGGCCCAATAATGCGTTTTAACAACTCGTTCATTCTTCCTTTTAAGAAAATATACCCCACAACAATCAATACAACCCATAAGGTGCTGATTCCAATTAGAAATGATCCGAAGAATTTGAAATAGAAAACGGCTAATTCCTGAAAATCTTTCACAGCAAAAACTCCCGCAATAGCTCCAAAAACTCCTATTGGTGCAAAGTTCATTACATAGTTAACCATTTTTAAAACAATATGAGAAATCTTATCCAAAGCGTTTACAACCGGCTTTACCGTATCTCCTAATGATGCAGCAGCCAAACCGAAGAAAATAGAAAAGATCACAATCTGTAAAATTTCATTGGTTGCCATTGCTTCCACAACACTTTTAGGAACGATATGTACGATAAAATTCTCAAAAGTAATCGATTGCGTTTTATCTGTTACCTCGTGAGCAGTTGCTAAATCAACATGTCCCAAATTCAAACCCAATCCAGGCTCTAAAAGATTCACATAAAACAATCCAATTAACAGAGAAATAAAAGAAGCTGTAAAAAACCAGCCTAAAGCTTTTCCTCCAATTCTTCCAACTGCTTTTATATCACCCAATTTAGCAATTCCAACCACAAGTGTTGTAAAAACTAAAGGAGAAATAATCATTTGCACCAAACGGATAAAAATGGTTGCAAGCATATTTATTTTCACACTAAATGATTTCGCGGCCTCAGGCGAAATATAATTGTGTAAAATAATCCCTAAAACTGCTCCAAGAATCATTGCAATTAAAATCTGCCCTGTTAATCCTGAAAGAAATGATTTTTTTTTGGTTTCTGTACTTTGCATTAATTTATTTTTTGTTTATAATTAAAACATAAGGCCCTCACTGCCTTACAATTTATTAATATGTTTTGTTGATTAAATAAAAATCAGCCAAAACAATCGCCGCCATTGCTTCCACAATTGGCACTGCGCGAGGTACTACACACGGATCATGACGTCCTTTTCCGTTCATTGGTGTAATGTTTCCTTTATTATCTAATGAGTCCTGAGTCTGCATGATAGTCGCAACAGGTTTGAAAGCTACTCTGAAGTAAATATCCATTCCGTTACTGATCCCACCCTGAATACCACCTGAACGATTTGTCTGGGTAGTTCCGTCGGGATTGTATAAATCATTATGTGCACTACCTTTCATTTCTGATCCTGAAAAACCACTTCCATATTCAAAACCTTTTACAGCATTGATAGAAAGCATTGCTTTCCCTAATTCTGCGTGTAGTTTATCAAAAACAGGTTCTCCCAGACCAACCGGTACATTCTGAATTACGCAGGAAACAATACCTCCTACGGTATCTCCTTGCTTGCGAATATCACGAATGTATTCTTCCATAATTGCCGCTGCTTTTTCATCAGGACAACGTACGGGATTACTTTCTGTTTTCGAAAAATCCAATTCCTGATAAGGAGTATCTAAGTGAATTGGTCCTACAGAAGAAACGTAAGCATTAATTTTAATTTCCGGCAACATTTGTTTTGCAATTGCTCCGGCTACTACCCTGCTAGCTGTTTCACGAGCAGAACTTCTTCCTCCTCCGCGATAATCGCGAAAACCATACTTCTGATCGTATACGTAATCAGCATGGCTCGGTCTGTAGTTGTCTTTTATATGAGAGTAATCGTCTGATTTTTGGTTGGTGTTCGGAATAATAAAACCAATCGGAGTCCCGGTTGTTTTACCTTCAAATATTCCGGATAAAAACTGAACGCTATCCGGTTCTTTTCTTTGTGTTACGATTGCGGACTGTCCTGGTTTTCTGCGGGACATTTCAACTTCAATTGCTTCCAGATCAAGTTCTATTCCAGATGGACAACCGTCGATAATTCCACCTAAAGCTTCACCATGGGATTCCCCAAAAGTGGTAACTTTATATAAGGTGCCGTAGCTATTTCCTGCCATTGTAATTAGTTTTGAGCAAATGTAAGTTTTAAGAATTAAATTAAAAAATTTAAAATTGGTAATATTAAATAAAGACTAAGTTGTTTAAAAATCACAATTTGTTAAAATTGAGGTCGAATTGATAACCTTTCCATAAAACAAAATCGGTTTGAGTTTGCTTCATTTGTAAAACTTCAAATCAAGAAAAATTGAAAAAAAGAAATGTTGAATTGGTCATTATTTCAGATGTCCACTTAGGAACATACGGTAGCCACGCCAAAGAACTAAACAACTATTTATCAAGCATAAAGCCCAAAATATTAGTCTTAAATGGTGACATTATAGACGCTTGGCAATTTAGAAAATCTTATTTTCCAAAAAATCATTTAAGGGTTATCCAAAGAATAATCGGAATGGCTTCTAAAGGTACTAAGGTGTATTACATTACCGGAAACCACGATGAAATTCTCAGAAAATTCAGCGACATGAACATGGGGAATTTTGCCTTGGTCGATAAATTAATTTTAGAACTTGACGGTAAAAAGGCCTGGATTTTCCATGGAGATGTTTTTGATGCTTCTGTACAACACTCTAAATGGATCGCAAAACTAGGTGGTTTAGGATATGATTACCTCATTCTCATGAACCGTTTTGTCAATTGGTTTTTATCTAAACTCGGAAAAGAACCTTATTCTTTTTCTAAAAAAATAAAAGCCAGTGTCAAAAAAGCGGTAAAATTTATTTCGGATTTCGAAACAACAGCCACTGATTTGGCCATCGAAAAAAAATACGATTATGTCATCTGCGGGCATATTCACGAGCCCAAAATAATTGAAAAAGAAAACAAACACGGCTCTACTTTATACCTGAATTCCGGGGACTGGGTCGAAAATTTAACGGCTTTAGAATACCATAAAAAACGCTGGAAATTATTCTCCTACTCCGAAAGCAATTTTGCAGAAGAGGAAAACCTTTTTGAAATGGAAGATAACTTAAGTAATCATTTGATTACTTCAATTCTAAAAACCAAATAAACAGCCCTCTGGAAATATTTTTTCCTACTATAAGGTGCAAAGCCCCACCATAATGTCAGGCTGAGCGAAGTCGAAGCCCTCCCTTCGACTTCGCTCAGGGTGACAATAGTACAAAATAGAAAATCTATAAAGACAGCACGAACACTTACCAAAGTCTACTATTTAGCTAGAAAAAAGTTTTGCAACTTTTTTCCAGCTTTTCAAACTTTTATCCCTCTACCCCTCTGTATCTCTGAACCTCAAAAAAACATCCCAAATGTGAATTATATAACAATTCGCAATAATCTTATACTTCTTCAGCTAAACAATACTTGTAAGTTTGAAAAAATTAATAACCTTTTTATGAAAAAAATTATTTTATCAGCCATTATGCTATTAGGCTTAGCATTTACGGCTCAATCTCAGGAAATCGCCAAAAATGCAATTGGTGTTCGTTTAGGAGATAACAACGGATTTGGAGGAGAAGTATCTTACCAACGCGGTTTATTTAAAAACAACAGATTAGAATTTGATTTAGGTTGGAGAAACAGCGACAACGTAGATGCTGTTAAGGCCGTAGCTCTTTATCAATGGGTTTGGAACATTGAGGGTGGTTTTAACTGGTATGCTGGTGTTGGTGGTGGTTTAGCTGCCTGGGAATATGATTACCGTTATTACAATTCTAGATACAACGATAGTGGTACTTATGTTTTTGCAGCCGGAGATGTTGGTATAGAATATGGTTTTGATAAAGTGCCTATTTTACTGTCTTTAGATGTAAGACCGGAAATTGGTTCAGGATATTATGACGATGATAACTTTGGTTTTGACGTAGGTTTAGCAGTTAAATTTAAGTTTTAATAAAAACGAAATTTTTCCAGACTAAAAGGCTATGAGGCCTAATTTAAAAAAAACGCCACAGATTAAATTGATTTTCACAGATTATCCAATCCTTTTAATCCTTTAATCTGTGGCAAAAATATTTTTAGAGGGTACAATAAAATCCCCTAAAAACATCGCTCAAACTTTTATTTGAGCCCCTAAAAAAAATTGTAAAAAACAAAACCTGTCTCTTCAAAAGGACAGGTTTTTTTATGGCAATCAAAAAAGGAATTTATTTGATGATAATTTCTTTCTTCGAATGAATTTTAACCACTGTATACGGATACGTAATCACTTGCGTGGTCATAGCATCCGGAGCCGGGCTATTTTCTTTTACAGTTATAATAATATTTTTATCGGTTTCTTCTACTTTTTCAACTCCAATAGAGTAACCTCCTGTATTTTTTTCACCCATATTCAAAATAATATAATTAGAAGTATTAATATCATCCTGTTTCATTTTATCTTTCAAAAGCGGATCATTTTCAAGCATTTTGATTTCGTTGGGCTCCGTCAAAATTTCAAAGAATTTAATATTTCCACCACCGTCAGATTGCGCTGTCAAAATTTCAAATAGCGCTTTCGAATCTGTTGTTTTTGTTGTTCCACACGAAATCAGAACAAAAACGGTTACAATTGAAATTACTTTTTTCATCTAAGGTTACTTTTAAGATTAGTGTCTCTAATTTTTATAATCGTTTATCGCTTTTTGATACAACGCTTCATATACTGGTAATATATTTTTGATATCAAACTTTTTTGCCACCTCTAAAGCATTTGCTTTAAACTGATTCAAAGTTGCATCATCTTTTAGAATTTTCAGCGCATTGGCAGCCATTTCTTCTACATTACCTACATTGCTCAAATAACCTGAAACGCCATCAAAATTCACCTCCGGCAAACCTCCTGAATTACTTGAAATTACAGGAACTCCGCAAGACATTGCTTCTAGCGCTGCCAAACCGAAACTTTCTGTTTCAGATGGAAGCAAAAACAAATCGGTCATGCACAAAATCTTATCAATTTCATTACTGTTTCCAAAGAAGATTACTTTGTCCAGAATTCCTAATTCCTGACACAAAATTTCGGCTTTTTCTTTTTCCGGTCCATCACCAACCATCATTAGTTTAGCAGGGATTTCTTTCTGAATGTTATAGAAAATCTTAATGATATCCGGAATGCGTTTTACCTTTCTGAAGTTACTGATATGGGTAATGATTCGTTCGTCTTCCTTCGCCATAACATAACGATGACAAGGCGCTTGAGGATCTTTTATCATTTTATCCAACTCAATAAAATTCGGAATCACCTTTATTTTATTCTTGATTTTGAATAATTTTAAGGTATCGTCTTTCAAACTTTGGGAAACCGAAGTCACATAATCGGATTTATCGATACTAAAAGTCACGGCCGGCTTGTAAAACGGATGATTTCCAACTAAGGTAATATCGGTACCGTGAAGCGTCGTAATCATTGGAAGATTAATCCCTTCGTTTTTCAGCATTTGTTTCGCCATATAGCCCGCATAAGCATGTGGAATGGCGTAATGCACGTGCAGTACTTCAATCTTGTATAATTTCACCATATCAACCAATTTGCTTGATAAAGCCAATTCATAAGGCTGATAGTGAAAAAGAGGATACTCCGGAACGTTCACTTCGTGATAATGCACATTTGGGTTCAAAAGTGCCAGTCTAACGGGCTGACTATAAGTGATAAAATGTATTTCGTGTCCGCGTCTGGCTAATTCAAGACCTAACTCAGTGGCTACTACACCACTACCGCCAAAGGTCGGATAACAAACTATAGCTATTTTCATGTATTAAATTTAGTATTACGAAAGTACTCAAAAATAGCCTTTAGTAGAAGTGAAAATTAAGTTAAAAAGCAACTAAACTTAAACTGGAGCAGTCACTATGTCTGTAGAAGCTAAGTTCCTTTTTTCCCGATAAACATTTGGGCTTACAAAGCACTCTTTTTTAAAGGCTGCCGAAAACGAAGAAGGAGATCCGTACCCAATTTTATAAGCTATTTCTTTAATAGACAACTTAGTGGTCTTTAATATATTCTGAGCATACTTCATCCTCATTTTAGTACTGTACTCAAAAACGCCCATATTAAAAAGTTCTTTAAATCCCTTTTTAATTTTAAAATCGTTAATTTCAAAAAGAGTTGACAGGTTTTCAATAGTATAAAACTCATGCAGATTTTTATTTATAAAATCCTTGATATCATGTATTTTTTCAATTTCCTGCTCCTTTACTGTTTGGTGTTTTTTGTCGCCAATAATGCTTTTTCTGTTTTCTTCTTCCTCAAAAATTAGTTGCAAAAGTGTCATGATACGGCTTTTTACATAATAATCTTTAGCAATACCTTTTTTAGGGTATCTTTTTATTTCTGCTAAAGCACTCATCATTTGCGAATTTACCGGGATACCATTTTCAAATAAACTACAGGATTTTTTCTGATTGATTAAAAGAATAAACTTTTTAACAAACTCGTTTGAAGTATTAACGAGGTGATGAAAATAATCTTCGGCTACATAGATATCAAGGTTCCGATATTCTACATCTTTTTTAAAATAAATGTCAACATCAGCATCCTCCTCCGTATAATAGATATAGTTATGATACGGCAAATATTCATTAATCTGATTATTAATCCTGTCTTTCAACACTTTGTCATTGAGGAAAAATGCAATCTGGATAAAATTAGATGCTTCTGTTTTGAATTTTAAATCGTAGTCTCTAAAATAAGTACAGGAATATTCCTTGATAATAAATTCCTTGCTATCATAAATATTATTGATTTTGAAACGCCCCAAAGCATTCTCTAAAAAGTCTTTTTTGGTGACATCAGATTCTTTTTTAAAGAAAGCTACAATCTCTTTTTCTAATACTTCTACTGTTTTATTTACTCCCAAATTCAATAGTTTTTGTGCCAATTGCAAAATTAATTAATGAAGTCAAAGGCTACTTTTGCCGAACAAATTTAATTATACTAATTCTAAATAAGAAAACATGCGTGTTAAAATATTTTTATTTAGCCTAATCATCTTTCCAATGATGACTTGGGCACAAAATTCCGGACAAATAAAAGGTAAAATCACAGATTTTGACGAAAAACCACTAGATGCCTTAAAAGTAATTCTGAATCAGGGCCAACAAACCACATACACTAACCCACAAGGAATCTACATTTTTGACAATTTACCAAAGGGGAAATACGAAATACAAGTAGAAAATCCGGTTTTTGTAAAAACATATACGGTTACTATAGAAACCGACCAACATTTAGTCTATAACCTATCACAGTCCTCCTATTTATATGAATTAGAAACTGTGAATGTGTCGGCAAACCGCAGGACCATTCCATCCTCTACTTTGCGAATCGGTGAAAATTTATTGCTTACACCGCAAAACATACAGGTAATTGACCGACAAGTTTTAAGCGACCAACAAATTCTAACCACAGCCGACGGTATTAGCCGAAATATCAGTGGTGTAAGAACCATTACACATCAGGAAGAAGGTAGCGTTGGACTTGCCGTTCGCGGATTTGCAGCTTCTAATTTAAGAAACGGAATGGACGTAAGCGGAAGCTTCGGACCACTTCGCGAAGACATTTCTTTTGTTGAGCGTATCGAGTTTGTAAAAGGCCCTGCAGGATTCATGATGGGAAATACACAACCCGGAGGTTTTTACAATATTGTAACAAAAAAACCAATGGGTACTCAGAAAAAAGTATTCCAAATGACTTTAGGCAGTTACAATTTGTACAGAGCTTCAGCAGATATTGATGAAATACTAAGCAAAGACGGGAAATTAACCGGAAGGCTAAACGTAATGGGAACCAAAAAACAATCCTTTCAACAATATGTTGAGCATGAACAATATGTTTTTAATCCTAGTTTAAAATATGATCTCTCTGAAAACACAAATGTTACTTTAGAGTATATTTTATCTCAAAATTCATTTGTTGGTGGGTTTGCAAAATACTCTTACGGAATAGACGGATTTAAAGATGTTCCAAAAGAATTTAACTTTGCTGATCCTATTGTAGACCCTACAAAGTCTGCAGAAACGAATATTTTCGGAACAATCAACCATAACTTCAACGAAGATTGGTTACTTGTCGGGCAATTTGGTTATGTAAAATCGGAAATGGAAGGGGAATCTTTGTACGGAATGTATAATAACATTGTTTTGGTGGATGATCTTGCCAACAACAAGAAAAAAGGGGATGTGCAAAGAGGAATCAGTGTAAATGATGCCTTAAATACTTCAACAGTAGGACAGGTTTTTACGAGAGGTAAATTCACTACCGGAAGTGTCAATCATGCTGTTTTAGGAGGATTGGATATGGGAGAAAAATTCTACGTTGCCGATTGGACTGTTATAAATCACCCCGTTGGTCCGGTATTTAATATTTACAATCCTGTTTATGGTAAATTAAGAAAGTCTGACTTGCCTAGTTATGACCGATCAAGATCATTACGTGAGCGTGGCGCAAACTACCTTACCAATTACAGCTATACGTCACTTCACATTCAGGACGAAGCACGTTTCTTGGATGATAAATTACGAATTGCTGGAGGTTTAAGATACACCAATACGGTCAAAACGAGTGGTGCTGACAATGGCAAACGTGTAAAAAATGATGCCATTACACCACGATTCAGTGTAACGGGAGTACTATCTCCGAGTTGGACAGCTTATGCCTTATACGACGAAAGTTTTCAGGAACAAACCGGAATGCTAGTGGGTGGTGGAAACGCTGATCCTTCTTATGGAAAAAACACTGAAATCGGAACCAAAAAAACATGGTTCAACAGCAAATTAATGACAGGGTTAACATTCTATCATTTAACAAAAACCAATATGTTGACTTCTGCCGGTCCTGAAAATCCGGGATTATCTGAACAAACAGGTGAGAGTTTATCAAAAGGTATTGAGTTTGATTTGAATGGAACAATCGGTAACAACTGGAACGTGATGTTTAACTATGCTTTTACTGATGCAAAAGTAACTGAAGACAATGATCGTAGTAAAGTAGGAATGATGTTGTACGGTACAGCTAAACACATCAGCAATGCTTGGATTAAATACACGATTACAAAAGGATCGTTAGAAGGTTTAGGTTTTACTTTAGGGTACGAATACCAAGCCAAAAGAGCTGCATGGCCGGTAACCAAAGAAAAGTACTTACCGGATAATTTGTTTTCACTAGACTCCGGAATATCTTATAAGAGAAGTAAATACCAAATATCTCTATTGGTAAACAACGTAACAAACAGATACAATTATGTTGGTTACTACCCAGGAGCTTGGGGGTACAAACATTATGGATGGAGAGTTGTAAATCCTCAAGGGTTTAGATTGAATCTTGTTTACAATTTATAAAAAAATAAACCCGACAGGTTTTAAAAACCTGTCGGGTTTGTTTCTTATTTAAAATACTTTTAGAAAAAACGACTGTGCCAGCTGTCTGCTGCCGGAACTTCCCAGGACTCGTTGTATTCTTCTATATTATTTACAAGATTATTAAACACAATCGTATTCTCTGATACCGATTTATCTTTAACCATCTTCTTAAAATCAATTAATGGTTTGTGCGCAATATGCTCACCCAATTTAAAAGTAACGTTCATTTTATCTAACAAATCAACATTGTACTTTTTCTCTAAACTTTGGATAAACTCAACTGAGCTATCAATAGAACATCCAGTTGCTGCTTGTACGTCCTGATTTACAGCCAAGATTATAAATCGGTTGTATTTCATCTCATACGAAGCTTCCAAGCTTGTTCCGTGTGCGGCCCAACCTTCAACAAACGTTTTCAGATCAGACTCTATTTCAGAAAATTCCTCATCAGAAAATTTTCTGTTTGATTGATAAATCCAAATTCTGGACTCACCAGGTAAATTTTCAAAAGGGATATACATTTTTATTATTATTTTAGATTTTAGACTGTAGATTTTAGATTACTGATTTTAGATTGCTGATTTTAGATTTTTTAAAATTTCAACTTTCAATCCCCGTTTCCAAAACCTTTGAACTTCTGTAACGTCAAACCTTTGTTCCTTAAGAAAAAAGCTCCAAGTTCAAAAAACTTAGCCCCTCAGTACCTCAGAAACTTAGAATCTTATCCTACAGATCCTGTGCATTAGCAATTAGCTCTGCAATATCCATTACTTTTACAGAAGCTTCTTTTTCCTGATGTTTGATACCGTCAGTCAACATCGTATTACAAAACGGACAACCGGCTGCAATGATATCAGGCTTAACTTCCAAAGCATCTTCTGTTCTTTCTACGTTGATTTCTTTGTCTCCCGGTTCGGCATCTTTAAACATTTGCGCTCCACCTGCTCCACAACATAATCCATTGGCTTTAGAACGTTTCATTTCGACCAATTCAACGTCTAACTTCTGAATTAACTCTCTTGGAGCTTCGTATACTTTATTGGCTCTTCCTAAATAACAAGGATCGTGAAAAGTAATACGTTTTCCTTTAAATTGCCCTCCTTCAACGGTCAATCTTCCATCGTCAATTAACCCTTTTAAGAATTCCGTATGATGAATTACATCGTATTGACCACCCAATTCAGGATATTCATTTTTCAACGTATTAAAACAATGCGGACAAGCGGTAACTATTTTCTTAGCTTCATAGGCATTTAAAACCTCAATATTCATCATGGCCTGCATCTGAAACAAAAATTCATTACCGGCACGCTTCGCAGGATCTCCGGTACAACTCTCTTCTGTACCCAGTACTGCAAAAGACACATTGGTACGGTTTAAAATACGTACAAATGCTTTTGTTATTTTCTTTGCTCTATCATCAAAACTTCCTGCACAACCTACCCAAAACAACACTTCCGGCTGTTTTCCTTCGGCTAGCATTTCTGCCATTGTTGGCACTACTAAACTTTCTGACATTTCTCTCTCTTTTGTTTAAAGTTTAAAGTTCAAAGTTTCATTTATTACTCTGAAATCTGAATTCTTAATTTATTCCTGAGTCTTTTTAGTTTCCTAAATTAATTCTCATTCTTCCAATTCAATCTGTCTTGTTGGCTGTATTGCCAAGGTGCTCCGTTATTTTCAATATTGGTCATCATCGCGTTTAACGACATTGGAGCAGCACTTTGTTCCATCACCAAATAACGACGCATGTCCATAATAATAGATAACGGACTAATATTTACAGGACATTCTTCTACACAGGCATTACAAGAAGTACAGGCCCATAATTCCTCTGCTGTAATATAATCGTTTAACAATGTTTTATTATCCGGTACAAAAACACCTTTATTTGCATCAATATTGTTTCCTACTTCCTGCAAACGGTCTCTTGTATCCATCATAATTTTACGAGGAGACAATTTTTTACCGGTTTGATTTGCCGGACATGAAGAAGTACAACGACCACATTCTGTACAAGTGTAGGCGTTTAACAATTGCACCCAGTTTAAGTCCTGAACATCACTTGCACCAAACTTAGCCGGAGCAGCATTTTCATCCACAGGAGCAGCAGCAAACGGATCTGCATTGGGATCCATCATTAACTTTACTTCTTTGGTAACCGACTCTAAATT
The DNA here is from genome assembly GCF_044007495.1 of Flavobacterium sp. FlaQc-52. Classification (NCBI taxonomy): domain Bacteria; kingdom Pseudomonadati; phylum Bacteroidota; class Flavobacteriia; order Flavobacteriales; family Flavobacteriaceae; genus Flavobacterium; species Flavobacterium sp. FlaQc-52. Next base: position 47,010 of record NZ_JBIPCV010000007.1, read on the forward strand.
ATCAAATTGCCCTTCAGGGTTCAGGTTCGCAAAATACGTATTTGGGAATGCTAAAAGAATGTGTAAATGTTTTGAGAAATACAAATAGTTCATAAAAATCAAAATCCCTACAATGTGCAACCACCAAAAAGCTTCACACAATAACATCACCAATTCATTCGACATACCGTTGAAAATCGGCGCGATAAACTGACTTACCGGAAAACTTCCTGCTTTATGAAAGTGCGAAAATCCTCCCGGAACATTTTGCAAATGCAAATCAGTCGCATTCATCAATAAAAATAAGGTCATTAATACCATCTCAAAATACAAGATGTAATTGGCATCACTTTTAGGAAATCCTTTTAAATCCGGATTGATAAAACGTTTCAGTCTTACTATATTTCTTCTGATCCAGAATACGATTACGGCTACTAAAACCAAAAGTGCCAGTATTTCAAAAGAAGCAATCAAAACATCATAAACCACCCCTAAATAAGGAGCAAAAATTCTATGTGTTCCAAATAATCCGTCTATAATGATTTCGAGTAACTCGATATTAATAATTATAAAACCTACATATACAAAAATATGAAGTATTCCGGCAACAGGGCGTCTCACCATTTTTGATTGCCCAAGAGCAATCATAGCCATGTTTTTCCAGCGTGCTTTAGAATTATCTTTTCGATCTACATCTACTCCCAAATTAATATTTCGGATGATCTTTTTTACACTCCTTGCAAAAAAACCGAAACCAACTATAAGAAGTATGGCGAATAAAATATTATCTAAATAACTCATTCTTATTATTTTTTAGTGGTTGAATTAGTCTCCTCTGTAGGCGCTACATAAGGTTTGTTTTTCTTTCCAAAAAGAGAAACATTTACATAACGAGTTGGATAAAGACGTACATCCTGAAGTAATAGTTCTAATTCCTTTGAAGTTTTAGCCAGATTATTGTATAACGCATCGTCATTTAATAATTTACCTGCTGTCCCTTTACCGGAATTCAGATTACTCATTAAACCATCAACTTTAGCTAAAGTCTGGTTCAGATTTTTAACCGTTTTTCCTAAATCTGCTTTATTTAAAGAATCTGATATCTTAACAAAGTTGCTTGACATTTTATTAAAGTTAGTTACAACTCCATTAATTTGTCCTTTATTGGTATCTAAAATAGAATTCATACTTCCGGCCGCTTTATGAAACTGCTCCATAGTTTGGCTTAATTCTGCCAACGTTTTCTTGATGTCTTCTTGTCCTTTTTTATCCAATACATTGTTTAGTCCTGAAACTAAAACATCAATATTGACCAACATTTTTTCCAGCTTTTGCTGAATTGGCTCTATTTTACCTCCTAAAGAATCTGTTAATCCTAATTCAACAGATGAAGATAAGGTCTGACCGTCTTCAGCAAGTTCTTTATCAGCAAAATTGGGTACAATTTTAATCTGTTTTCCTCCAATTAAACTTGGAGAATATAAAAATATTTTACTGGTTTTAGAAATAGGAAAATCTGTTTTTAACTGAAGTTCAACTAATAATTTACCTGTGGTTTCATTAATTGTAATCTTACTTACTTTACCAATTATAAGCCCGTTTAAAGTAACAGGTGCCGAAGCTGATAAATCTTCAACATTATCGTATTCTGCGTATAGTGTTTTATAATTCGTAAAAAGATCTTTACCTTTTAAAAAACTGTAGCCCCAAATAAATAATAAAATTGACGCGATGACTAAAATAGCCGTTTTAATTTCTCTTGTTAGTTTCAAAATTCTAAGTGTTTGTACAAAATTAATATAAATATTCGAACTTGCGACTATTATTTAATTGCGTCCTGGATACTGATTTTTTCTCCGTCCTTATATGCAATCAAAAAAGCAGCTCCATATCCTTTATCTTTAGCTTCTTGCAGATATTTTTGCGCTGCGTCATAACTTAAAGTCTCTTGATAGTAGTACTTATATATATTGTTTTCAAATAACATTGTTACATTTTTCAGTCCTTTAAAGTTTTTAGGCTCCAACGGTGTATTTTTGATACTTGCTATAAGTTGTACCTTAAAGAAAGTCCCTTTTGGTGCGTTTTTTTTCGCAACCGGAGTTTCAACTGCCTTTTGTTTTGTTGCGCTGGACGTATCTTTTGCAGGTCTTACATCTGACATTTCAGGTACTCCTGAACCAAAATATTCTCTTTTATAACTTAAAATAGCTTCCGCAATAGCTCTGGCGATATCATTTTGTCCTTCCTCCGAATTTAAAATATTCCCTTCTGTCGGATTAGACACGAAACCGGTTTCTACTAATACTCTTGGCATATATGCTTTATGAAGTACCATAAAAGGCGCTTGTTTTACACCTCCCTGACGCAGTTTTTTTCCAAGTTTATCAAAATTATCTTCGATTTTACTGGCCAATGAGATACTGTTGTCCAAGTATTCTTCCTGCATTAATGTCATTCCGATCATTGATTCCGGAGAATTCGGATCAAAACCTTCGTATTTACGTTTATAGTCTTTCTCCAGCGTAATTACCGAGTTCTCTTTCTTCGCCGCTTCCAGATTTGATGCTACTTTACTCAAACCCATTACATACGTTTCTGTTCCGTCTGCTGCTGTATTTTTGTTTGCATTACAATGTATAGAAACAAAAATATTGGAATTTGCACGGTTCGCGATATTGGCTCTTTCGACAAGATCTATGAAAACATCGGTTTTACGGGTGTAGATAACATTAACATTTGGATTAAGTTCTAATATTTTTCCAACTTTTAACACAATCGCCAAAGCAATATTTTTTTCTATTCTCCCGCTATAAACCGCCCCAAAATCGTGATCTCCATGTCCGGCATCCAGTGTTACTTTAAACACATTCGACTGACTGTAAGAACAAAAAGTAATTATCGTTAGAAAAAAACTAAATATTAGTCTAGTTTTGTTAAATATATTCATAAATCTAAAAGTTAATTTTAATAAAATGCAACTGCTATAATTTTTATAATTGATTATTTTTGACAAAAAATTATATGTAAGTTTGACACGTCAAAAAACAAGCCATACTTTTACAAAAATAGCATTTAAACCTTTGCATACAAACTTATTTAATATCGTTTTAATATCATTTTTCCTAACATTAGGATGTGGTAATCTATATTCCCAAGAGATAAAATCAAAAAAAAACTCGTTACCAGCTGTAAAACAAGCAACTAAAACCGAGAAAAAAACAGAAAAACCTAATGCAGTCGTTACAGACACTATTAAATTAGATACTGTAAAACCTAAAAAGGCTTTTTTAGATGGCAAAGTAAGGTATGTTGCTAAGGATTATGCCAAGATTGACCAAAAAAAGAAAACCATTACGCTTTTTAACGAAGCCGAATTATACTACAAAGATGTTGAACTGAAAGCCGGTATAATTGTACTGAATTACGATAAGGATGAAGTATATGCCGGAAGAATAAAAGATTCTGCGGGAGTTTTGACACAATATCCGAACTTCAAACAAGGCGCAAGTGAAGTACAGCCCGATTCAATCCGATTTAATTTTAAAACTAAAAAGGCTTTAATCTTCAATTCCAGAACAGAACAAGGAGAGTTTAAAGTAAAAGCGGCCATTACCAAAAAAGAAAATGATTCTGTTTATTTCTTGAAAAAAGCTCGTTTTACAACTTCTAAAGACATCGATAACCCAGAGTATTATTTCCAAACCAGTAAAGTAAAGTTTATTCCGGGTAAAAAAGTAATTACAGGTTTAACCAATATGGTTATTGCTGACGTACCTACTCCATTGGCCTTACCTTTTGCCTATTTCCCGATGAGTCAGGAAAAAAGTGTTTCGGGGATTATTATACCAAGTTACAATGATTCCAATACTCGTGGATTTTCGCTCCAAAACATGGGGTATTATTTTGCTTTAAGCGATAATTACGACTTAACGGTTTTAGGAGATTATTACACCAACGGGAGTTATGCTATGCGTTTCGAATCGGCATATGCCACAAGATACAAGTACAGAGGAAATATAAATGTACGTTTTGAAAATTTAATAAACAGCGAGAGAGGTTACCCTGATTATTCGAAACAAAACATTTACAACATTCAGTGGTCCCATTCAAAAGACACTAAATCAAACCCAAATTCAACATTTTCTGCTTCTGTAAACATGGGAAGTAGTAAATACTTCAAACAATCGATAAATCAGGCCAACGTTGGATCGAATCTGAACAATACCTTAAGTTCATCGATCTCCTACAACAAAACCTTTAATACGATTCCGCAAGCTCGTCTTTCGTTGACAGCTACACACTCTCAGAATACTCAAACGGAACAAATCAACATGACATTACCTACTTTACAGGCAAGTGTGGATCGTGTATATCCTTTTGTTGGAAAAGATGGCGTGAAAAAAGGATTCATTAAAAACATCAATTTACAATACAACTTAAGTGGTAAAAATGAAATCGTAACAACGGATTCTTTGTTTTTTAAACCGCAAATGTTCAGAGATGCCAAGATCGGTATGCAACATAGCATCCCTTTAAGCACTAACTTTAAGTTATTTAAATATTTTAGTGCCGGTGCCTCTACCAACTATCAGGAAACTTGGGTAACCAAAACAATTGATAAAAGTTACGATACAAGCCAAAGTAAAGTTGTAGATAAAACCGTTAATGGTTTTGACTCATTCAGAACTTATAATTTCAGTACAAACTTAGGAACAACCATTTACGGAACATTTAACTTTGGTGCAGATAAAAAAATTCAATCGATTCGTCACGTCATGCGTCCTTCGATAACTTACGCTTACACCCCAAGTTTCGAAAAATACTATGACAGTTATGCTGTTGATGCTTCCGGTCTTATTACCACTCAATACAGCCGATTTGACAATGGTGTTTACGGTGCGCCATCTAAAGACAATTCTAATATAGTAGGATTCTCTTTAAGCAATACTTTTGAAGCCAAAGTAAGAGACAAAGACAGCACGAAGACAGAAGCTAAAAAAATCATGCTGTTAAACAACTTAAACTTCAGCACCAGTTACAACTTTAATGCCGACGGAAAACAGGTTTTGGCTTGGCAACCAGTACTTGTAAGTGGTGGAACACAATTTTTTGATAATAAAATGAATGTCAATTTTGGAGCTACTCTTGATCCTTATGCTATAGACAACTCCGGAACCAAAATAAACACTTTTAATATTGACAATGGCGGAAGCTTATTCAGAATGACCAGTGCAAATGTAACGATGAATTATTCGTTCAGTAACAAGGGTGGAAAAGAAGAAAACCAGCAAAGTGAACGGAATGGTGGTCGTAAAGATAATTTATTTGGTACCAATACGGATCTAAATGATAGTAGAAACAGCCAATTTGCAAACGAAAAAGACGATGGAGAAAATGTAATTACCGAATTTTTTAAGTCGAAAATTCCGTGGGACATGACACTAGCGTACTCCTTAACCTATACGAATGCCAATCGTGAAAACAAAATTAGCGGAAACTCTATCATGATTTCTGCCAATATGGACATTACCCCTAAATGGAAAGGTGGAGTTTCTACGGGTTACGATTTTGTACAAAAAGGAGTTACGTTTACTCAATTCCGTTTTGAAAGAGATTTATTAAGCTGGAGAATGGCATTCAACTGGAATCCACTTGGAGATAATGCAAACTGGAATTTCTTCATCGGAATTAAATCAGGTGTTCTTAGTGATATCAAATGGAACAAACGAAGCGTTTCGACCCGATAAAATCATATTTAAAGAGACGCTGCAAGACTATTACTCAGGAATAGCTTTCTCAAAAAATCTCTTTTCAGCATTTAAAATCAACTACTATGAAAAAAATAATTTTTACTGAAAAAGCACCAGCTCCAATCGGTCCTTACAATCAGGCCGTATTATCAGGAAACACTCTTTATGCTTCTGGTCAGATCGCAATCAATCCTGCTTCAGGAGAACTGATTACTGCGAATATCAATGACGAGACTGAGCAGGTTATGCAAAACATTGCCGCTATTTTAGAAGCAGCTGACATGACTTTCGAGAACGTAGTGAAAGCTACTATCTTTATTATGGACATGAATAATTTTGCTGCAATAAATACGGTTTACGGTTCTTATTTCAACGAAAAAACCGCTCCGGCTCGTGAAACAGTTCAGGTAGCTTGTTTGCCAAAAAATGTTAATGTAGAAATTTCTATAATTGCTGTGCAATAACAATCAATAACAATTGTGCCGTTGCTTTATTTATAACCAGCGGCACATGGTATACTCCAACCAGAAATAGTTGTTTTTTCTATTCTCTTTTTTCAGAAGTAGCAGGTCTTATACTTTTTTATCACAGCTTTTTAAGTTCCTATTTTCCAGCTCCTCGCTTTGATAATCTCGCAAAGACGCCAAGCCGCAAAGTTTTTTCTTGTTACTTTTAAGCTTTATCCTTGTCTTTTCTGCTTTATTACTTTGGGTTACTCTAAATGGAACGCAGTATCAAAGCCTTTTTTGCTGCTTTTTCCTTAAAAATTTGCGATTTTGCGACTCTGCGAAATTTACATCCCCGCATCTTTTGGACTTGATTTATTACAAGTCAAAGCATAAAAAAACCGCCTCACAAATGAAACGGTTCCTATGGCAAATAAATTTTGCACTATTCTTTTATGTTAGAGAAACTATAGCAATGTAACCGCATTTAACAACAATTGCGCTGTAGCTTCATTTGTCGCCAATGGCACGTTATGTACATCACAAACCCGAATCAACATATTAATATCCACTTCATGTGCATGACTTGCTAATGGGTCTTTAAAAAAGAAAACAAGCTGCGTTTTACCCTCGGCAACTCTCGCTGCGATCTGGGCATCACCTCCCATTGGACCTGAAAGCATTTTTCGGACTTTAAATCCAGCCTTTTCTGCTTTGCCTCCCGTTGTTCCGGTTGCAATTAGTTTTATATTTTCCCGAAGCAAAAGATTCTTATTTTTATTTAAAAACTGAACCATGTCTGCTTTTTTTCCATCGTGTGCAATTATTGCGATCTCCATAAATACAGAACTATTGGTTAGCAACGTGATACGCAATCAATCCGTCGATTGGTCTTCTTAATACGTTACCTAGCTGAAGTTCATATTTATTAAATGTTTCCTGCAATTCGTCTTTTAAGTAAAAAGCTATTGAACCAACAAAGTGTACCGGCACTTCTTTACAGTTATCGAATTGTTTAATATAGTTTTTAACAAACGATTTCATTCCTTTAAAAATGATTTTTCTGCAAAACTCAGTGTCTTTATGTTTGATTAAGAACTTAGCAAAAGTCGCTAAATACGCGTTTGGATTAGGTTCTTTGTATAATTTATTTTTGATAAAATCAGGTTCCAAATTATATTCTTTTTCAAATTCAATCGCCAAATCTTTAGGCATTTTATTAAAATAATATTTCCTGATCAGTTCTTTTCCGAAAACATTTCCACTACAATCATCCATAGCAATATACCCTAGAGATTGTACTTTCTGATGCAATACTTTTCCATCAAAATAGCTGCAGTTAGAACCTGTTCCCAGAATACTTACAATAGCAGATTCTCCTTTTGGAGTAGTTGCATAAACCGCTGCATAGGTATCTTCGTGAACTTCAACAATTGCATTTTCAAAAAACTCACGAAAAATTCGCGATAATTCTGATTGCATTCTTTCCGTTCCACAACCTGCTCCATAGAAGAACAAATGTGTAGCATTTTTTTTGTTTTGCAAAATATCAAAACGATCGCTTATTCTGGCAATAACTTCCGGACCGTCAAGAATTTCAGGGTTTAACCCCAGGGTTTGTGTTGTGAATAATACTTTTCCATTATCATCAATTGCAATCCAATCGGCTTTAGTAGATCCACTATCAACTATTAATTTCATTTTATTTAGTTTTTGGATTAGTTTTTCTTCAAACAATTAAAAAAGTGTGCTTTCTACATTAATTAAAGAAATAACAATATAACAAAATCCCGTTACTTTGACATAACGGGATTTTGCAAAAATAGGATTTATTATTTTAAACCTGCAATATGCACAGATAAATCAATTAATTTACTAGAATATCCGTACTCATTATCGTACCAAGATACCAATTTGAAGAAGCTTGAATTCAAACCAATTCCGGCAGTAGCATCAACGATAGATGTTCTTGAATCAGAAATAAAATCCTGAGACACAACTGCATCTTCTGTATAACCTAAAATACCTTTCATAGTAGTTTCAGATGCTTTTTTCAAAACAGCCATAATTTCTTCGTAAGTAGTTTCTTTAGCTACTTTTACCGTTAAATCAACTACAGAAACGTCAGCCGTTGGAACACGGAAAGACATACCAGTTAATTTTCCGTTCAAAGCAGGAATTACTTTTCCTACTGCTTTTGCTGCACCGGTAGAAGAAGGGATGATATTTATTGAAGCTGCACGTCCACCTCTCCAGTCTTTTCTTGACGGACCATCTGCAGTCATTTGAGTTGAAGTTGTTGCGTGAACCGTAGTCATTAAACCTTCAACAATTTCGAAATTATCGTGAATAACTTTAGCTAAAGGAGCTAAACAGTTTGTCGTACAAGATGCATTCGAAACAACTGTATCAGATGCTTTTGCCGTTTCGTGATTTACTCCCATTACAAACATCGGAGCATCTGCAGACGGAGCAGAAATGATTACTTTTTTAGCACCACCTGTGATATGTGCATTTGCTGTTTCAAGAGTTGTAAAGAAACCGGTACATTCTGCCACTACATCTACATCAACCTCATTCCATTTCAGGTTTGCTGGTTCTCTTTCGGCAGTAATACGGATATTTCTTCCGTTTACGTATAGTTTTCCTTCTTTTACTTCTACAGTTCCGTTGAAACGACCGTGAACTGAATCATATTTCAATAAATAAGCTAAATGATCTACATCTAATAAGTCATTGATTGCAACTACTTCTACATTATCTCTGTTGAAAGATTCTCTGAAAACGATTCTTCCAATACGTCCAAATCCGTTTATTCCTAATTTTACTTTTGACATTTTACTTAATTTTTGTTTTTTATTACGCTAATTTAAAGTCTAATTTCCTCACAATAAACTTCATTTCTTTCTCACTTATTTTTTTATGTCGACATGATATCAGACACTCTCAGTAACTCTCTATCAATTTCAGATTTCCCTTTAATTGCTTGTTCCAGAGGTGTCAAAGTAACCTTGTCATGTTGCAATCCAACCATGTAATTTGATTTTCCTTCGATTAAAGACTCCACCGCTTTTACTCCCAAGCGGCTTGCTAAAACCCTGTCAAAACAAGATGGAGAACCACCACGTTGCATATGCCCTAAAACGGATACTCTTACATCATATTCAGGTAAATTAGCTTCAACGTAATCTTTTAATTCGAATACGTTTTTACCAATTTTATCGCCTTCCGCAATAACTACTATACTGGATGATTTTCCTGAAGCTTTACTTTTTTGAAGAGAATCAAGTAGTCGCTCTAGACCTAAATCTTCTTCAGGAATAAGAATTTCTTCTGCACCGGCTCCAATTCCGGCATTAAGAGCAATATGACCTGCATCTCTACCCATAACCTCTACAAAAAACAATCGGTTATGTGAACTGGCAGTATCTCTAATTTTATCAATACAATCCACAACTGTATTTAAAGCCGTGTCGTACCCTAAAGTAAAACTGGTTCCAAAAATATCGTTATCAATTGTACCCGGAATTCCCATTACAGGAAAACCAAATTCTGTATTAAAAAGTAATGCTCCGGTAAAACTTCCATCGCCACCTATGACAACCAAAGCATCAACTCCGGATTTTACAAGATTTTCGTGTGCTTTTTTTCTGCCTTCCGGCGTTCTAAAATCCACAGAACGAGCCGATTTTAAGATCGTTCCTCCCTTGTTTACAATATTATTTACACTTCGAGGGCCCATTTCTTTGAAATCTCCTTCGATCATTCCTTGATACCCTCTATAAATTCCTATGCATTCTATATTATGATAAGCACATGTTCGAACAACTGATCGTATTGCGGCATTCATTCCTGGTGAGTCACCTCCTGAGGTTAGAACACCTACTTTTTTTATTGTTTTTGGCATTATTTAAGTATTAAAGTGTAAAATTAGCAAACATTCACCACTTTTCGGGTTATGATTGTAATAAATTAATAAAATATGTTAAATTCAAACGTTTTCGTTAATAAGTTTTTTGATATGAAAAAATTCATTAAAAATAATAAAAGTCTCTTTTTTTAATTAAATCTCTAAAATTAACAATACAATAATGAACTGTTACAAAACTGTCGATTTTAAGAAATAGCTTCAAAAAAGGTTTTATCTCTAATTTTAAGCATAAAAAAACCATTAAATGACATGATGGTTTTCCATTTGTCTGGCTGAGCGAAGTCGAAGCCCTTATTAACTTGACCAGCCTTCGACTTCGCTCAGGATGACAGCCGTACAAAATAGAAATTTCATATAATAGAAAATCGGTATTTAGCTAAATATACTAACCACAAAACCGCAAAGTTGTTTTGCTCCCTTTTTCCAACCTTTGTTCCTTTGTCCCTCTGCACCTTTGCAACTTCCCTTTAAAAAAATCTCGCAAAGACGCAGAGTCGCAAAGTTAAAAAATCAGAATAGAAACTTGGCGACCTTGCGTCTTTGCGAGAAATAACCGTTTAAAAATCAATAGCGAAACAAACTCTTAACCCCTAAATTTAAGCATAAAAAAACCATTACACGACGTAATGGTTTTCTATAGGATATTTTTAACACAAACTTAAAAATCATCATTATCAGGTATTAGTCCCTGATTGTTATTATTTGTTGGTTGCGGCTTTTCTTCTTCTTTTTTATCCGATTTCTTTTTATTCTTATCGGCATCTTTTTTGTTTGAAAATTTCATAAAATCCGGATTTAAATACGAATCCTGTAAATCATCTGTATTGTTTTTTAAAGCTCTTTCTAATTTATGGCTTTTGAATATTTTATTGACCAATTCACTAAAAGTATCAAAATCGACTTCGTACGAAATACCGACTCCCTGGGTATAACCAATTCCTTGTCCTATATAATTGATGTCGTTTTCTTTATTAAACAATCGCAGATTCATCGTTCCATCTTCATTAACACGGTATAGAATTTCAATATCACCAACAATAGCCGATTCATTAACACCTCCAACCGGAACTCCAACCTTACCATTAATCGTAATTCTTTCGTTGACCTGAGACGTAATATTAGCCACAAACTGACCGTCTGCCTCCTGCCCTAATCGCTTATCGGCAGAAATAAAATTCAAATCGATATTGAATTTATCATTATCTGATTTTATAATTCCACCCAACAAACTGGCAGCAGTTTCAGCAAATGTTCCCGACAAATCACTTTGATTAAATCCATCTGCACTCATAAACGAACCGGTCGACAATAGATACAATGCTTGTGTCTGGCGTACGTCTTTGTCATCTAATTTGTATTGTATCTCCGATTTTAAAACACTGCTTACCGATGGAAATTGTATATCAAAATTAGGCTCCGGACTTGTTAAATCTCCTCTTAAACCAATGACTACTTCAACCGGTACTTTTTTATTGAAAGAAGAATTTTCCAGTAATACAGCAGGATTGGCAGACGTTCTATAAACGGCTTCCAAATTTAACTGGGCTTTTAGCGGGTTACCCTCCCAAATAATGGATCCTCCTTTTTTAACGGCGAATTTTTTATCGATTAAACCACCGTATTTAAAATTATAGGTTCCTTCATACGCCTGGAAATCTCCCCACATATTAAATTTACCTAATGTATTAATCTTAAACAATAGCGATCCATATCCTTTCCCTTTCATACCATGCCCCGAATTTCTGTCCAAGATTACCTCGACTTCGGCGTCGGGTGTGATATCAAAGTCAAATTCTAATTCAAGACCGCCGTAATTTTTTGTCTTTTCGGCTATCCCATTCTCCAGATTATATTTTTCTTGCGGCGTTACAAAGTGAATAAAACTGCTTTCGCCAACACTCTGCGCATTATTAATCGGAATCTTAACCTGCGTTCCTTTTTCTGATTTGGCAGCGACTTTAATAAACAAACTTTCTGTCGGACCTTTAATGCTTGCCGTACCATTAATAAAGGCCGTACCAAAATAGGCCGCATCCTCACTATCTTTTGTATCAAGTGCCAGCAATCGCTTGGACGAAATGTTCAAATCTAATTTCCAATCACCAAAATTATGATGCTCAATACTACCATTCAACAGTCCTTTGGTTTTGTATTTTGTATCGGTCAGCTGATTATTTCGAAACAAAAACTTTTCATCCGTTAAATCAATAACAGTACGATCACCCAACTCATAATCTGTATTGAGATACGGAATAGTCATACCGGCTTTTTCAACATATAACCTTCCATTGATTTCGGGTTTCTTCAGATTTCCGACAACCGCTGCATTTCCCGAGACCGTTCCTCTTACATTCGACAGAACTTCGCCGCCGACTGTTCCCAGAGTAGCCAGATTAAAACCTTCGAGTTTTAGATTCATGTCTAAAAAAGTTTCCTTATTCTCTACAGAAAAATTTCCGTCTGCTTTAAACGATTCTGTAAAACCATTTTGTATGGACGAATTTATCGTAAACTTTTTAAAACTTTCATCTCCTGCGATATCAAAATTTAAAGTTCCTAAATCAATTTTATTTAAATTAAGATGATCAATTACAATAGAGGCCGTCGGCTGATAGACATCTTTATTCTGCTTATAATTAACGCTTCCATTCAGATTACCGTTAAACACAAACTTCGAATTGAAAGGTGTAATTTTATTAATATCAACATCCTCAAAATTCAGCACAATGTCTTTATAATCTTTTCCTTTTAAAACCCCATTTAAATCAATTTTCTGATCTTCGTGAGACAAAACAATATTATCGATCTTAAAGTTTTTAAATTCTTTATCAAAAACGATCTGATTGTCTTTTTCAGCATCTTCATTTAAATACCACAAATAGTCTTTGAATTTCATCTCTGACTTATGAATCCCTACAATATTGTTCTTGTCTTTATCTATGGTATGATAGAGATTCATATTAAAATAATCCTCCCCCTTATCTCCCCCTTTAAACTCGGAACGAACAAACAGCGTATCATTTGCCGTAACATTAATCAAACTAAAATCACGTACTTTATAATAAGGTGTCTTAATACTGTCTAACTCTACATAGGCATTGTAAAGTTGATTTTTGTTATCGACATTGATTCTGATATTATCAAATGTATTTTTTGCCGCAGTAATCTTTTGAGAATTGAATTTAAATTTGAATTCATTTAAATCGGAATCAATTTTCCCACGTAAAACTGTTGAGGAGTCAATTTCAATTTCAGGATACAACATTTCGACTACCTTATTATAGACATGCAAATTGAATCTCAAAAACTGTCCTTTTTTGACTTTATAAGGTTTGTAATTGGTATAAAGACTTCCCACAGAATTCATGACCAGTTTATCCAGTTCTTTAAACTGAAATTTACCCACGATTTCTCCATTAACAACATCCGACGAGTTGATGTTAATAGTTCGCAATCGGTCTTTATCAAAATTAGAATTTACCGTTATTTCATCAAAAACATAAGTCGATTTTGGATTTTTATATACCGCATCTTTGATATAAACATTCCCCTGAAGATTCTCAATAGAATTTCCCGTCAATTCGACAATTGCATCACCGGAAAAATGAGAAATGGAATCTTTTACAAATTTCAACTTTCGTAAATCGGCATTTTCAACATTGATATGAAAATCATATTTGCTTTCTCGTTTGCTTAAATCAACCAAACCATCAAATGTCAGACTTACATTCGGATCATTAATAGAGACCTGTCCTTTATAGTATGGCAATTTAAAATTACCGTTTACGACAATATTATTATAGGTGTACTTATTATAATCTAATTTAGCAATATCTCCCTTTACGATTGTATTGAGGTACTTCTCGGTAAAACCAACTCCGTCAACATCTAAGTTTAATGTGGTTCTGCCAATATCTTTTCGCTGTAATAAAGTTCCAACATCAAAATTATCAAGTATAATATTTCCCGAATAAGAGGCTTTGTCAATAAAATCCATATTATTCATATGCAAATCGATTTGACCGTTTCCTAAATCGGTTGTCATTTTAAAATCAGTTTCCAAGGCCGTAGTCGAAACTTTAGCTTTCCCCACCATATTAAATCTGCCCAATCTCTGAATTTCTTTCGGAAGTTTGGTCCCTAAAACACCCGGCAATAAAACAACCAGATCATCATAACTCGAAAGCAGCTTATCAAATTTTCCATCCATAGAAAACTTTTGATTTTCGCTTCCGACAAGATTTCTGAAATTGATTGTTCCAACAATTCTTGAACCGTTGGTATCGCTAAGTCTTAAGCGTCTTAGATTCAAATTATTTAAGGTACCCTTTATTTTAGTTTTAATTTTAAAATGTTGGTTTTTACCCAGTCCATCATAAAAATAACGAATATCATTGGTCGCAATCGAAGCAGAATCCAGTGCAACATCAAACTTTACTTTATCTGTAAAATGCAAAAAGTCTTCTATCTTATAATTCAATATCGCCTGACCGTAAATAGAAGATCTTTTGGTTTTTATAGCCAGATTCTCGACCTTTATTTGCTTTTTGGTGTAACTAAATTTTCCGGCAAAATTAGAAACATACAAACCACGATGATCCAAAAATGAAAACCGGTGAATCGTTGTATTTACATCAGGTCCATACAGTTTAAAATCACTTATGTAAGCGTTAAGCTTTTTAAAATCAAGAAATTTAGGTGTTTTTTTATTCTCGTCTATTACAGAAAAATTACCCCTGGAGATATAGGCATTTTTAGCGGTCAACAAAAAGTGTTTGGTCGATGTAGAGGGCTTGCCTGTTTCAAACAATTTAACAAACTTATTAATATTATTTTCGTCTTCGCCTTTGTACGTTTTCAGGTTAAAAATTAATCCCGTTAAACGCAGATCGCCAAAAATCAGATCGCCGTCGAGTACTCTTTTTATGCTTACAATATCTGTATTAATGAGATCCGAATAGATTAAAGTCTTATTATGATGATCCAGAATAAGAACTTTTTTAAGTTTGACGCCTCCAAAAATATTGATTGCTACTTTTTCTACACTTATTTTAGTTTTAAAATCGGCGTTGAGCGATTCTGTAATATACTTTGCAATTTTTGTCTGAACGACAGGCAAAGACAGTGTTATAGCAAGAGCCAACAAAAGTAAAATTAACCCAATTAGGGTTCGTGATATTATTTTCTTTACTTTTCTGATAGCTCTATAATTTTAGTTTTCTTTTAATTTTATTTTGAACAGACAAAGGACGGCTGTTTTGATAAAATTTCTTTAATTTTGGCGTTTACTGCAATCAAAGAAATTTAGAAATTTGATTTGTCAAATATAATCCAAAATTCGTGCCTTTATATGCAAAATTCAGAGGTTTTTATTCTTGCCATCGAAAGTTCCTGCGATGATACTGCTGCTGCAGTTTTACATAACGATAAAGTACTCTCCAATGTTGTTGCCAATCAGCTAATTCACAATCAATATGGTGGTGTAGTTCCTGAGCTGGCCTCAAGAGCACATCAACAAAATATTGTTCCAGTAATTGACGCTGCACTTCGCAAGGCAAATGTACAAAAAGAACAGTTAACCGCCATTGCATTTACCCAGGGACCTGGTCTGATGGGGTCTCTTTTGGTGGGAAGTTCTTTTAGCAAATCGTTATCACTTGCTTTACAAATTCCGCTAATCGCTGTAAATCACATGCATGCTCATATTTTAGCGCATTTTATAGACGAAGAAGGTTTTGATAAACCCGATTTTCCCTTCCTGGCTTTAACGATTAGTGGCGGACATACACAAATTGTAAAAGTAAACGGTTTCTTTGACATGGAAATCATTGGCGAAACCACAGACGACGCGGTGGGAGAAGCTTTTGACAAGAGCGCCAAAATCCTTGGACTTCCTTATCCGGGTGGACCACTTATCGATAAATATGCCCAATTAGGCAACCCGAAAGCTTTTGCGTTTACAAAACCAAAAGTTCCGGGACTGGATTTTAGTTTCTCGGGATTAAAAACGGCCATTCTATACTTTATTCAGAAGAAAAAATTAGAAAATCCAAATTTCATTGAAGAAAATCTAAACGACATTTGTGCTTCTATACAATATACGATTATCGAAATTTTAATGGACAAATTAAAATTAGCCGTTAAAGAAACCGGAATCACACAAATCGCAATTGGTGGCGGTGTTTCGGCAAATTCAGGTATCAGAACCCGATTAAAAGAAAGTGAAGGCAAATATGGCTGGAAAACTTTTGTACCAAAATTTGAATACACCACAGATAATGCCGCAATGATTGGGATTGTAGGCTATCAAAAATATTTATCAAATCGTTTTGAAACTTCTGCTGTCGTTTCAAAAGCGCGAATTCAATTTTAATTATGCAATTATTTTACAATCCGAATATAGACGAAACTACAGAAAGCTTTTCTTTTGACAAAGAAGAAAGCCGACACATTATAAAAGTTTTACGCAAACAAGATTCGGACATTTTACATGTTACAAATGGTGTCGGTCTTTTGTTTGAAACAGAAATTACTCTGGCTTCCGACAACAAATGTACGGTGCAGGTTCTTTCTGTTAAAAAAGCAGCTGAACCTAAATTTCATTTGCATTTGGCTGTAGCACCGACCAAAATGAATGACCGTTACGAATGGTTTTTAGAGAAAGCCACTGAAATTGGAATTCAGGAAATCACTCCTGTTTTTTGCGATCGCTCAGAGCGAAAAGCAATAAATCCGGAACGATTTGAAAAAATCATTCTTTCGGCAATGAAACAATCCAATGAAACTTTTTTACCAAAGTTAAATCCTGCCATTTCTTTTAAGGAATTCATTAAACAAAAAAAGGAAGGTTTACAATTGATCGCTCATTGCGAAGAAACGGATAAAAAATCACTCAAAGAAGTATTGCAACCCAACCAGAATGTAACTTTACTGATCGGGCCTGAAGGAGATTTTTCAGAAAAAGAAATTGCTTTGGCTTTAGAAAACGATTTTAAACCTGTTACTTTGGGCAATACCCGTTTGCGAACTGAAACAGCAGCAATTGTTGCCTGCCATAGTGTTGTTTTTTTTAATGAAAAATCATAAATAAATTTAGTTCTGTCCTTTCGACGAAGAAGAAATCATATCCAAATTATCACCAACTGTGTGTTTAGCCAGTGCGATTTCTCCTTCGTCGAAACGACAAGAATAATGCATGCTAAAGGGAAAATACCTGAATAATTTATACTTGTATGAAAAAAATACTCTACTTATTATTACTCGTTTCTGTTTCTTCTTTTTCTCAGGAAATTGCTTTATTAAAATACAGTGGTGGTGGCGATTGGTATGCAAACCCTACTTCGTTGCCCAATTTAATTCAGTTTTGCAATGCAAACATCAACACCCGAATAAAACCAAAACCCTCTACGGTTGAACCGAGCAATCCTGATTTACTCTCCTACCCGTTTGTACATATGACGGGACACGGAAATGTGGTTTTCAGCGACAGCGATGTAAGCAATTTAAGAAATTATTTAACCGGTGGCGGTTTCCTTCATATTGATGATAATTTTGGAATGGATCAATACATTCGAAAAGAAATCAAAAAAATATTCCCCAACAATAATCTGATTGAACTTCCGGCTAATCATCCTATCTTTCAAAAGCCTTTTCCGTTTCCCAACGGACTTCCAAAAATTCATGAACACGATGGAACCCGTGCGCAGGCTTTCGGGATTTTTATCGACAACAAATTAGTCCTGTTATATACCTACGAATGTGACTTAGGTGATGGATGGGAAGACCCCGAAGTACACAACGACCCTGCTGCCGTTAGAGACAAAGCTTTAAAAATGGGAGCAAACATTATCAATTATATTTTTACCAACTAATCCTTAAGAAGTGCAGCTAACTCACGAAGAAAATCAATTTGAAAGAAAAACGTTTCCGATAACCTTAGTGTGCGATCATATCTATTTTCAGCAGAATATTGGCTCTCTTTTTAGAATTTCAGAAGCTTTTGGAGTGGAAAACATTATCTTTTTAGGAAAGGACATCCCCCTGACACCCCGAAAAATAAACAAAACCTCCAGAAGTACACATCTTCATGTACCTCATAGTATAATTGAAAAAACAGACGATTTAATTCCTTATTTAATCGAAAACGACTTCGAAATTATTGCTTTGGAAATTGCCAGCAATAGTAAACCTCTTAGAGAAGTCCAAATTCCGGAAAACAAAAAAATTGCTCTTTTAATAGGCAGTGAAATTGATGGAATTTCAGACGAATTATTAAAAATAGCACATCAAATTGTTCACATCAACATGTTTGGGAACAACAGCAGTATGAATGTTGTACAAGCGGCGAGTATTGCTTTGTATGAATTTACTTCTTAATAATTTCGTTTTATTTTTGTAGGAACTACGCTATACAAGGGATTGTAAAATTCTTACATATTTTTTTGGTGTAAATATTTTTTTACAATAATTTTTTGTCATAAAGTTGCATTATTGTTTAACTAAAACCAATAATTATAACAAAAAACCCCTATTATTATGAAAAAAGTATTATTATCATCATTATTAGTTCTTTTGATGCTTTCTTGTCAAAATGATCAAACTGAGTCTTCAAAAGTAGAAACTGCTGCCCAGGATCGTCTGGCATGTTCCACACAAGAAGTATTAGAAGCACAACTAAAAGCTGATCCGACATTGGCTATCAGAATGAACGAAATCGAAGCCTTCACGGCTAAGCAAGCGCTTTCAAACCCAACTGGTCGTGCAATGGCAGGTCCTGTTACCATTCATGTAGTCGTAAATGTACTATACAGAACCGCTGCTGAGAACATCTCAAATGCGCAAATTCAATCGCAAATCGATGTTTTAAACAAAGATTTTAATGCGTTAAACTCTGACATAGGTAGTGTTCCGGCTCTTTTTGCGGGCGTAACAGCAAATGTAGGAATCACGTTTGTATTGGATCAGGTTATCAGAAAATCTACTACAAAAACTTCTTGGGGGACTAATGACGCTATGAAAAAAACAGCTCAAGGTGGTTTAAACCCAACTTCACCTACTACAAAACTTAATATCTGGTCTTGCCCTATTGGTGGAGGAATTCTTGGTTATGCGCAATTTCCGGGAGGTTCAGCTGCAACTGACGGCGTAGTGCTTGATCCGAAAAACTTCGGATTATCGGGTGCAGCAAATGCTCCTTACAACTTAGGAAGAATTGGTACTCACGAAGTAGGTCACTGGGCAAATTTACGTCACATCTGGGGAGATACAACTTGCGGAAGCGACTTAGTAGCAGACACTCCTACTCACAATACTTCAAATAGCGGTGCACCGGCCTATCCACACTACAGCACTTGTGCAGGAACTCCTGTAGAAATGACGATGAACTACATGGATTATACTAATAACTACTCTATGTATATGTTCTCTAATGGACAAAAAAGCAGAATGCTTGCTATATTTGCTACTGGTGGTGTTAGAGCTGCTTATGCTCTATAAAATAACAAAAGAATTTTTTAAAAAAAAAGCGAGATGTACGACATCTCGCTTTTTTTTTATCGGGTATGTTGTAATAAAAACACGGGACTTTCTAAAAATAATAAAAATCACTTTCAAAAGAAGTCAAACGGATAAAAATTCAACTCAAAATGTTAAAATTCACCCATCCGATTATTCTTATAAATTGACTCGCTAACAAATGCATAATGAACGTTATAGAAATCAAAAATATCAATTTGTAAGAAATAACACCTTAAAAAAATTGCGTTTTTTTTAGTAAGAACTAGACTATACAAGGGATTGTAAATTTCTCACAAAATATTTATTGTAAAATTTTTGTTACAATAAATATTTAGTTATAAAATTGCCATATTGTTTAACTAATCAACAATAATATAACAAAAACCCCTTTTATTATGAAAAAAGTTTTTTTATCTGCATTTACAGCACTTTTGCTGTTTTCATGTCAAAATGACCAAACAACTGAAGCTTCTAACCCGGAAGCTAGTGCGATTGCCCTTCGCGGATGTGCATCGCAAGACGTATTAACAGCTCAATTAAAAGCTGATCCAACTTTAGCGATCAGAATGAATCAAATTGAAGCTTTTACTACAGAACAACTTCTAAGTGGCCGTGTTGGCAAATTGGTAAACGGTAAAGTGCAAATTCCTGTTGTAGTAAATGTTTTATACAAAACTACTGCAGAAAACATTTCTGATGCACAAATTCAATCTCAGATTGATGTCTTAAACAAAGATTTTAATGCTTTAAATTCAGACTACAATAGTGTACCAGCGCTATTTGCAGGTGTGAAAGCGAATGTAGGAATTTCGTTTGTTTTAGATAAAATTAACAGAAAATCTACAACAAAAACTTCTTGGGGAACTAATGATGCTATGAAAAAAACAGCTCAAGGTGGTTTAAATCCAACAACTCCAACAACAAAACTTAACTTATGGGCTTGTAAAATTGGTGGTGGAATCCTTGGATATGCACAATTTCCTGGAGGATCTTCTGCTACAGACGGTGTTGTAATCGATACAAAATATTTTGGATTATCCGGTTCTGGAAGTGCTCCTTACAATTTAGGTAGAACTGGAACTCACGAAGTAGGTCACTGGATGAATTTACGTCACATCTGGGGAGATGCAAATTGTGGAAGCGATTTAGTATCTGATACACCAACACACAATACAGCAAACTACGGAGTACCTGCTTACCCACACTTAAGCACTTGTTCTGGAACTCCTGTAGAAATGACAATGAACTACATGGACTATACTGACGATGCTGGTATGTACATGTTCTCTACTGGACAAAAAAACAGAATGGCTGCTATTTTTGTAACTGGCGGACCAAGAGCAGCTTTTGGTATCTAAACCAAAAATTGAAAAATATACTTAAAAGCGGGATGGTTTCATCCCGCTTTTTTTATGTTTCCTATTAAATTAAAAAGCTTTTCTTATATTTACTTGAACTTTAAAGACCCAACATGATCACATCAAAAACAATATCTAACGGAATTTTAAGAGCTCTTGCTACCATATTAATTACCGGAGCACTCTTATACTTTTTATACGAAATACAAACCGTAATCGTATACCTCTGTATATCCCTGATATTGTGCCTGATTGCAAACCCTTTGGTTCAGTTTTTAAAAAATAAATTAAAATTCGGCAATTCGTTAGCCGCATCAACCACAATCTTATTTTTCATCCTAATGATGGTTGGTTTTATACTGCTTTTTGTTCCCTTAATCATTTCTCAGGCCAATAATCTGTCTTTATTAGACACCAATCATTTGCAGCAGCAATTTGTAGAGACCGAAAAAAGTATCGAAACTTATTTTAACATTCAACATGTAGATTTAAACAAAGTACTGAAAGAATCTAAAATAACTTCCATGTTCGATTTTAGCTATTTTACCCGTTTTATAAACTCAATTATGGGATTCATGGCTGATATGGGGATGGGACTGGTTTCTGTATTCTTTATTACGTTCTTTTTCATCAAAGATCAGGATACTTTTAAAGATCAGGCCAGAAGGGTTCTTCCAGATACCAATGAGGATAAAATTCTAAATTCGATTACTAAAATAAACCATTTACTAACCCGATATTTTGTTGGTTTGCTATTACAGTTAACCGTAGTATTTATCCTTTATTTAATTGTTCTGATCATTTTCGGAAATAAAAATGCATTTGTTATCGCATTTTTGTGCGCCATTTTAAACGTGATTCCGTATGTGGGTCCAATTATAGGAACCACTTTAGCAGGAATTCTAACGATGATCAGTTTAATTGGTAAAGACTTTCAATCCGAAATTTTACCTACTACCATTTATGTAATCATTGGATTTTTGGTTGTTCAGGCCATCGATAATAACATCAGTCAACCTATAATTTCATCAAAAAGTGTAAATTCGCACCCGTTAGAAATATTTCTGGTTATTTTAATCAGTGGAATTACTTTTGGAATTGTCGGCATGATCATCGCTATTCCGGTATTTACAATGCTAAAAGTAATTTTAAAAGAATTTTTTCCTAACAACAAAATTGTCTCCGTATTAACCGAAAGAATTTAGCATTGAACACTTCTATTTTAAGCAAACCTATTCAAGACTTTATAACTCAAAATAGTGGTGTCTCGATTTCAAAATTAGCACTCCAGAAAAATCCGTTTCCTGAGGTGGACTGGATATTAATTTTAAATCAAATTGAAGCCAAATCTAAGGCAAAAGATAAACTGCCAACCTGGTTTTCTACAGAAAATATTATTTATCCGAGTAAAATTTCAGTAGAGCAAACTTCATCTGAAAAAACGGCTGTCTATAAAACATCTTTAATTTCCGGAGCCACTTTAATAGATCTTACAGGAGGTTTTGGGGTAGATGACTATTATTTTGCAAAAAATTTCAATACGATAGCACATTGTGAGATCAATGCAGATTTATCGGCTATAGTACAACATAATTTCAAACAACTTGGCGTTAAAAACTGCAGCTTTTATGCGGCAGATTCTACTACTGTTTTAAGCGAATCCGATCAAAAATGGGATTGGATGTATATTGATCCCTCGCGAAGAAATGATGCAAAGGGTAAGGTTTTTATGCTCAAGGATTGTTTGCCTAATGTTCCCGAATTACTTCCTTTTTATTTCGAAAAAACAAATTCAATTTTAATAAAAACGGCTCCGCTATTAGACATTTCAGCAGGTTTATCTGAATTGAAATTTGTAAAAAACATTCATATTATTGCGCTTGAAAATGAAGTCAAAGAGTTACTTTTTGAAATTCACAATCACTATTCAGGTCCAATAACAATTAAAACTGCTAATATTTTAAAGGATAAAACGGAAACATTTGAATTTGTTTTAGATCATGATGGTGATTTCCCGACCTATCATTTACCTCAAAAATATTTGTACGAACCCAATTCGGCGATTATGAAATCGGGTGGTTTTGATGAAGTTAGTGCCGCTTTTAAAATAAACAAACTCCATAAACATTCTCATTTGTATACCGCAACGGAATTAATCGATTTTCCCGGAAGAGTTTTTGAGATCGAAAAAACCATTTCATACAACAAAAATGATATGAAAACGGAATTGTTAAACCAGCAGGCAAATGTTACCACAAGAAATTTTCCTGACACGGTCGAAAACATTAGAAAAAAATGGAAAATAAAAAACGGAGGAAATCTTTATTGTTTTTTCACAACTGATAAAAATGATAACAAAATAGTTTTAATTTGCAGAAAAATAACTTAACAATGAAACAACTAATTACACTAACTTTTTTTCTATTAACCTTTACAGCATTTGCACAAAAACCATGCGAATACAGCGCAAACGTAAACGATTCCATTGGTACCTATAAAGTAACAAATGAATACCTGATGAGCGAGAAGTACTTTGGAGGAAGCTTCAGTTATGTTTTCTTTACACTAGCGCAAACAGATGGTTTGCCAACCTTAAATTTTCAACTTATCCAAAAAAGCAAAGACTTTATAAAAGCGAATTGTTTTGATCCAAATTCAAAAGTATATCTACAATTGGAAAACGGAAAAATAGTTACTTTAAAACATATCAATCAAGAAAGTTGCGGTACCCTTATTCATGACGAAAAAGGTTTTGACAATCGTGTTAATACCGGTATTTTTATGTTCTTAAAAGACAATTATGAAGACCTCAAAAAATCTCCGGTTTCGATTATGCGTATTAAATACTTGACGAACACTGAAGATTATATTCTAAAAGCGGACCTGGTATCTGAAATGAATGCTAAAACCTATCATCCAAATACCTATTTCATGGACAATATCAGATGTGTGGAATAACTACTCGCATTTCCATTTCTGATTCGAAACCGCATCTTTTAAACCTGTTTTTAAATTATAATGCCACCATTCTGAGTCAAAAGAATTAAAGCCATTTCGCACCATTACTTTTTTAAGGTATTTTCTATTGGAAAGCACTTTTTTTGAAAGTTTCGTATAGTTATGGCTTGCCTGAATTCCGAAAAAATCAAAAGGAGTTCCCATATCCAGTTCTTTTCCGGTTGCATCAACAAGTGAAATATCAACGGCTCCTCCTCTATTGTGGATGGAGCCTTTTTTTGGATCAGCAACATACTCCGCATTTGACACAATCTCCCACATCTTTTTTTGAATCGATAAAGGTCTATAACAATCGAAAAGTTTGATTTTATAACCGTCTTTCATAAAATCTTTATTGGCCGAGACTAAGGCCTGAACTGTCTTTAATCGCAAAAGGCATTCTGCACAATCGTACACTTTGGCTTTGAGGAAATTATCTTCAGTAGCATATTTCATGTCATACACAAACTCTTTACTGTAGTCTTTCAAATTGACAAACGTTGTGTCGGCTACAACAGTATCCGAAGTATAACATTCTAGCTGCGCCTGCATTGAAAGAACGAAGAAAAAAGCGCCACACAAGAGAAATTTTTTAAGGGATAAACACTTCATAATGGATTGTTGCAAAATTAAAAATAGACCGACGGCAACGAATTTAATAAAATTTCATCTGACATCACGCAAAATAAGCTACCGACTGCACTCTAAGGGTCTCTTTAAATTTATAATTATAGAAAGAGTATAGCTTTTTTGACCTGAAATCAGGAGCATTTTTGCCACGAATTACACTAATTTTCTCTAATTTCTTTAGGAGCTGTAAAATAGGCCAAATCATTTTAATCCTTTAATCAGTGGCAAAAATTTTCTACTAAAAATCGCCATAATTAATTCGTAAAAATCAGTAAATTTAATTTTTCAATTTAAACCTCAAAACGATGAAAAAACTGCTATTACTATTACTTTGTACAATTGGATTTTCGGCCTATTCACAAACTTCGAAAGAACTTGTTGGAAAATGGCAACTGGTAAAATGGACACAAAACGGAAAAGAAAAAGACATTCAATCTTACTTTAAAACAGATCAGGTTTATCAGGTCTTTTCTGATGGCGGAGAATTTCAAAGTATTAATGGTGACAAAATTAAAAAAGGCAAGTGGAAACTTTCTGATGATAACTCCGAATTAACCATCATTTCAACTCTTATGCCTATAAAATTTCAAATCGATTCTTTTGATGCTCAGAAACGAGTTATGACTTACGAATCATTGGGTACTTTTGAGTATAAAAAAGTAGTCGATTAAAGCTTTTAGTTGTTTTATATTTGAAATTAGACCGTTTATACCTCATTTTCTTAATTATAATCATATTGATTTGAAATGATTTATTGGTAGTTTAAATTGATTCAATCAATTGGGTGGCTACTAAACTTTTGGACTATTATGAGGAGTGGAAACATCCTATTGGATTTTCTCTTGCTTTAGTTTAGTGCTATTAAGTTGAGCTGTTTTTTCACGCGGATTTTGCGGATTTTACGGATTCCGCGGATTTTTTTTATTTGATTCCGCTAAAATCTGTGTGTGGCTTTTTTTGATAGTCTTTAACTTAATGACTTTTTTTCACGTAGATTTTGGGGATTCTGCGGATTTTTTTTCATTCTGCTAAAATCTGCGTGAGGCTTTTTTTGATAATCTTTAACTTAATGATTTTTTTTCTCGCAGATTCTGGGCATTCCGCGGATTTTTTTTATTTGATTCCGCTAAAATCTGTGTGTGGCTTTTTTTGATAGTCTTTAACTTAATGACATTGAGTTAAAGTAGAAAGGCAACTCAAATAAAGTAATACTCCATTTTATTTTGTTTAAAAAGTATACCAAGAAGGTACAGTCAACCCTCCTTTACTATCATAAAAAACAAATTCTACTTTTTGATAACCTGGCAAGGCATACTCCCATTGATTCAGATTAGAAACGTTATAATTTATAGTACCATGTGCACCAACGGAATCATCAGCGGCATAAATGGTAACTGTTTTATCGGATAAATTAATTATGCGGTGCAACATACCGGGTTTAGCATTATTAGGCAAGTAAAGAGATAAATTGACCGCAAGTCGATCCGTCATTACCACTTGACTAATCGTAGTCGACAAAGTAAAACTTGAATTGGATGTATAAATAAAATACGTTTCTGTTGTTGGTTTCCAAACTACATTACCGCTTGCATCTGCTGCAGTTGCAACCTGACCTATTATTGGAATTGCTCTGTCTGAACCTTTTGTGATTGCTAATGAACTTAAGGTAGTTCTTCCTGTTGTTTCGTCAATAAAGAGTTCATCGAAGTTTCGGTCTTTATTATAAATCGTAAATCTTCCAAGATTTTTATATAATTGAAACTCTTTAGTATTTGCTGTTGCCCGATCTTTCATAATAAGGTTTTTACCTGCTATATTCAAATCTTGTGTGGCGGTATGATTTCCTAAATTGTCTTTTCCATTGGTTACTGCTGTCGTTACAAAACCGGTTGTCGCAATAGAAGTGTCATCATCTCCTTCGAATGCTGTGACCGCTTTGGCATCACCACTGAATGTTGGGGCTACAATGGGTGCTTTTTTATCCAATTCCACTTTCAATCCTGCTGGTTGAACCGCTACTGTTGTGGAGGTTCCCAAAGTTGTTTCTGTTGCAGTTGCCAATTGAACTTTGCCTGCTTGTGTTAGTGAAGCGGCTTTAATTGTCGGA
Source organism: Flavobacterium sp. FlaQc-52 (assembly GCF_044007495.1). NCBI lineage: Bacteria > Pseudomonadati > Bacteroidota > Flavobacteriia > Flavobacteriales > Flavobacteriaceae > Flavobacterium > Flavobacterium sp. FlaQc-52. The sequence continues at coordinate 73,727 of NZ_JBIPCV010000007.1, forward strand.
AGTGCAGCTGTACCTGTTAGATCTCCGGCTAATTGTATTTTCCCTGTCGCGGTGGCGGTTGCATCGGACGTTGCCGGAACCGCTGCTACTTTTGTGTCAACATAGTGTTTAGTAGCTGCCTCTAAATTTAAAGTTGGGTCTGCCGACAATAATAGTGAACCAGTCATAGTGCCTCCTGCGAGCGGAACGTACTGTCCACTAGCCGAAGTATTGTACCAGACCTTCCCATCCCATATTTCCAGTACGTTTGTTGTAGTATTATAAATAATCAAACCAATTGCCGCAGAAACAATAAGATTCCTTTCTGCTGTCGTCATTCTTGGTGGCAAGAAGCCTTTATTGGTAGACTCCACTTCTAAAGCGGCAGAGATATTAAGTTGCGTCGGATTATTTCCTATTTTCTGAACGATTTGTGCCTGAATCATACAACCGGTAAAAAAAACAAACACTCTGGTAATTATTGTTCTCATTGCTCTCCCTTTTATTTTAAGTTATACCTCACCATCTTTCTGACCCTCTATGAATTCTATTCTATCGATAAATAAAACTTTCTAAACTACTACTAATCATTATTTTCTTCTATCCAGAACAAATTCATATTAATTTGTAGTAAAATTCGCTAAATTTTATCACATTAAACCATATCTATGTATAATTGAAAGGATTTTATTAATTTACGTTACTACTTAATTAATTTATAAGTAATTTAAACACAAACAAAGTTCGTTGTGTCACTAAAACCATCTAAGGCGATTGCGAAAAGGGTATTCCATATCCGGATCATTGATAAAATGTTCTTAAAAAACTGATTGTAACATTTTTCGATTGTAGTCGTCTACTCCTTAACCAACTACTCAAAATATGAACTCAGCCAAAAAAACAGCAAGAATAGCCGGTATATTGTATTTAATAATTGCCATCACGGGTGCCTTTGGAATTATGTATGTTCCAACACAATTGTTTGTGAGTAACGACATCAATTTGACGGCAAAGAATATTCTAGATCATGAATTACTCTTTCGATTTGGAGTCTTTAGTAACTTAGTCTGTCAAACGGTATTTGTCTTTTTAGCTTTGACTTTGTACAATCTATTTAAGAATGTCAGCGCACACTTGGCACGTACTCTGGTCGCTTTAGTACTGGTGGGTGTTCCGATTGCCTTTTTCATTATTTTTAATGAATACTATTTACTACTGATTCTGAAAGAAAACTTTATGACCAACTTTTCTTCCATTCAACAAAATACGTTGGCGATGTTGAGCTTAAAAATGTATGGGAATGGAAATGTTATTATTGGAATTTTCTGGGGGCTTTGGCTCATTCCTTTTGGACAATTAGTTTATAAATCAAAATTTATCCCGAAAATATTGGGGATACTTTTAATTCTTGGTGGTTTATCTTATTTAATAGATACTACCGCTTTTATCCTTTTCCCGGAGTATCACTCTAAAACGGGGATTCTGGTGGGTATAACATCTGCGACTGCAGAACTTGCAATGGTTTTATGGCTTTTGATAAAGGGAGTCAAAAACAATAGTATTGCGTAAGTAAGCTGCAATACTATTTTCCTTGCCTCATTGCCCTTGCACTTTATTTTTTAATGTTCGAAAATATAAACATTTTCATGATTTAAGGAATGCAAAATATACTGAGGAAGCTATATTCTTTCACAGCAAAAAAATAGCCTATTGTTCTATGCTTACAGAAACTGCTGCAGGCAAATACTCGAACAAAAATAGTTTTGTCCACGAAAAAAACGACTACCCGCTAATCAATTCGTCGGGTCATTTACATTGGTGATTGTTCCAATAAATAGGCACAGATTTCTACACCGCATAAACGCGAGAAAGAATCTGAAACATATATCTTATTTTTTACTCTTTGAGGTTTCTACGTATTAATTTCTCCTTTAACAATTGTAGTTTGTCTTCAATTTCTATAATATCTGTAAGAATTGCACTTTCATACTTCGCGCCTGTTTCACCAACAGTATCAAGTTCCCTTTTATCCTCGATAAAAAGCGAATTCAAATCCAACTCGGGAAAATTCTTACTTAAACTGATCAAAAACTCTGAGTTAATGTTGGCAGTTCCATGTAGATATCTTCCAATCATTGCTGGACTAAAGCCTAAAATTTGACCAACTTCTTTTTGCTTAAGTCCTTTGCCTTTAAAAAATCTACTTAATTTTTCAGTATACATAATCTTTCAAAATTGTTATAAATTAGAACTATTTGTACATTTTGTATTATAAAAGACATCTTTTATATATTATTTTTCTTACTTTTACAATTCCGATAACCATATTAAGTAATAAATAATAAAGATATGTCAAATTTAATAAAAAATAATAAGATCAAAGATGAGTATTCACATAACGAAAAAGCTTACAAATTTATAGATGAGCACTTACCGTATACTTATGTAGAATTAACTATTGAATGTTTAGTTAAAAAAGGTCATAAATCACCTAGTAAAACAATTATCAGAAATGTAAGAAACAAAATAATTCTAAGGAATGATATTCTTCTTGCATTGGTCGAGGTTGCAAACGATAATAAAATAGCTATTGAAAAAATTAAAGTTTTAACCACTTAGAAAGTAAGTATAAAACGGTTTGGTTCTCAAAAAATGAATATCAGCATTTAACTACTTAAAGTCTCCAACTATGCCAAACAGAAATTTAGAAAAAACAGATTCTTCAGTTCTTACACAATTACATAAAAAACAATTTGCTTCCTGCGAAAATAGCCCGGAAGTCTCCGACAGGATTAAAGGAATCTATTTTGACCTTAGTATGCCGTTGTATGGTATGTCTCCTCAACAATATATTGAAGGAACTAAATATCATAACGAGTGTTTTTATAAGCTAAATTACGTTTAATCTGCTTTGGTATAACGGCAAAAACTTTATGAAATAGAAAAGACCCTTAATTGCATCTTAAAAAGCTCCTTATTCTTTTGATATCTAAAAGAATAAGCCACCATTAAATTGCGGAAACAATCAAAGGCCTTTTATAAATAAGTTACGATACCGTTAGAACAGTTACCATTTGTGGCTATATAGTGCTTAACTTTTATTTGTCAGCTTTGCCATTGCTCTCACTGGGAATGTGCCGACTCCTTTAAATTTTGGGGGAATTGCACTAAATGTAAAACCATCTGTTGGTACTAAAGACAGGTTGCAAAGGTGCTCGACAATTAAGATTTCGGCTCCCAAAAGTGTCGTGTGTACGGGTCTGGTCTTTCCTGAGGTGCAATCTATATTATGAGAGTCGATACCAACGAGCTTAACATCACACTCTTTTAAGTAGCGGGCTGCTCCCTCCGTAAGATAGGGGTGGTTCTCATAATACTTTTCGGTATTCCAATGACTGTCCCAACCAGTGTGAATTAAAACTGCCCGATTTCTTATTTCATAATTTTTCAACTCATTTTCTGTTATTTCCAGCGTTTCAGTGAAGGGGACTCTGATTACAATTGCATCAAGATCTGCCAAATGTTCCAGTCCAATTTCAGAAAGATCTTTTCCGTTTTCAAATCTGTGAAATGGGCAATCGAGGTAGGTTCCAGTATTGGTCACCATTTCAATTTTTCCAATTTGAAACTGAGTGCCTTCTTCATAAAACTGCTTTGAGTTTTCTCGGCTCAAATAATCGCAAACAATGGGTGCCGGCAATCCTTTATAAGTTACAAGTCCATCCTCAATAGTGTGGCTCAAATCAATTAGTAGTTCTGTTCCTGATTTTTCATTAACAGGCTTTCTTTTATGTGCTTCGTTAAAAACCTCTTTATTCAGTATTTTAGTTTGCCCAACCATAAGCAGTCGTAAATCTTCGACAATATAATCGGCAAGTTCTTTATCTGAAATTGTGTCTCCTGAAATGTCAAGTCGAAAGTCCTCTCCTTTAATGCTTCCACCGTTTGTGAAATAAATTTCGAAATCAAATTTTACTCTTTTATCCATAAGTAATTATCAATTATTTAGTACTTCTAACGTCTCACTATCAGCTCTCAGTAGTGCTTTTTTTTACTGGCGTTACTTACAAATATATCGAAAAATTCTAAAAACATAAAAGAATAAAACGAAGAAAGCCGTCCCAAAAAAGAGACGGCTACTTTGTCGAATTTAGATAAAAAACTCATGCTTTTTTGTGCTTTTAAATGGTCCTTACCTCGTTTAGGCTACACAAGTTTGCTTTTACTTTTTAATAAATTTATTAGAAACTTTTGAATTCCCTGTATAAACATCCATTATATATATTCCACTTGGCAAATTCTCGATATTAATTTTAGTGTGGTTTCCTTTTTCTTCTTTTACTTTTCTACCTGATAAATCGGTTATTGTTATCTTGTTAACTTCCTCATTATTTATCAATTGTACATTTAGTATTGAGGAGGAAGGATTTGGGAAAATTGAAATTTTAGCCGTTTCAAAAGAAGCTACTTTAAGATTTGTCCCGTCTAATCTCCATAATTCTTTTCCTGTTCTACCATTATCTGCTAAAAAATACAGCATTTTATTGTCATGATTATAAAATCCCTCCGGATAAGAAGAGGCTCCTACAGTTATCCCTGCCGGCTGAATGTCTTTCAATAGCCTGGTTCCTGCTGAAGTACCGTCACTTTCCCATAGTTCTGTTCCTACAATACCGTCGCTTGCTCCTAAATATAGCTTGTTCTTAAAGACTGCGAGTGAGCTACTGAAACTTGTTGCACTGGTAGTTAATGCTTTTGTTCCTTCTTCAGTACCATCCGTTTTCCAGAACAGCGTCCTTCCTTCGTTGCTATATGCAAAAAAATAAACCGAATTATTATATACTCTCAAATTGTTTGGAAAGGAGCTTCCTGAACCGGAATAGATATCTTTTAGCAATTTTGTTCCTGCTTCTGTACCATCTGTTTTCCATAATTCATTCCCATAAACATTGTCTGTGGCGGTAAAAAACAAATTTCCATCGTATTCTATTAACATTGTCGGAGCCGATCTGCCTTTGCCACTAAAACTTGTATTTACATCTTTTAGTAGTTTTGTTCCTGATTCTGTTCCGTCGCTTACACATAATTCTTCCCCTGTAAGTTCGCAATTTTCACAACCACTAAAATAAATTTTGCCATTGAATGCTTTTAACTTTTTATTCTTTTCAACTAAAATCTTACTGACCTTTGTTGTTCCTTGTTCTGTACCATTTGTTTTCCATAATTGTGAGGTAATATTGGTTGCATCTCTGGCATTAAAATATAAAAAATCATCCAGTATTCCGAATTCACTTTGTGTATCAAAAAAACCGTTATACTCTCCCGGAAGAACATCTTTTACCATTACAGTTCCTGCGGTTGTACCATCGCTTTTCCATAATTCTCTGCCGTGAACAGCATCATCTGCACTAAAATACAGCACATTATTCATTACACATAAATTCCAAATACCGTATCCGGCTGGTCCGGATTGAATGTCTTTTACTAATACTGTTCCTGCTGCGGAGCCGTCACTTTTCCATAATTCTAAACCATGAACACCGTCATTGGCCGGAAAATAAACAAAACCATTCATGGCTACCAAGCTATTATTGGCTCTGATCGCTCCGGCGGTCGGATTGATATCTTTTATCATTACTGTACCTTCAACGGTTCCATCGGTTTTCCAAAGTTCACATTCGCCATATACATTTCCGTCCATAGCCGTAAAAAAAAGCAATCCATTGTTACTGCAAAAATTACCCGGCCCTGAACTTTCATAACCTTCTCTTATATCCAGTATAAGTTCCTGAGCATTTACTTTTGCGAAACCCAACAAAAGAATAAGAATCAATACATTTTTCATTTTTTAAAATTTTAAGATTGATCTGTATTTATCTCTTTTGTCATCCTCTATTCCATTTTGAATAGCAGGTTCACATACCATCGGAATACAGCTTATAAATACTGTACGTTTAAAATAAGGAAGTAAAAAGTAGTTTTTTTTCATCTCTTGGTTTTTAGCTTAATTGTTTGATTACATTTTAGATTTTCCTATTCCAGACAGAAAAAACAGCATCATTACATCATCAAAATTAAAGCTTAACAAAAGCAAAAAAAATACTCCTTTTGGAGTATTTTTCATAATCTGAAATTAAATTATACCTTGAAGAATGCAGTTCTTAATAAGCTGCGCGGAGTTTTTACAATTTGATTTGGCCAAAATATTCGTGCGATGTTTTTTTACTGTTAATGGACTAATAAACAGTTTCTCTGCAATTTCCGTATTATTTAAACCGTTGGCGATCAGTTTAATTATATCAATCTCTCTTTTTGAAAATTCCTTTAATTCCTGATCGTCTTCGTCTATAGATAAATTCATAAAAGAGGGTTCTCCGTTGAGACCGATCAAAGATATTCTGTAGGTATTGTGTGTACTTAAATGATCAATTGCCGTATGTATATTCAACGATTTTCCGTAACCTCCATTGTCATCCATTGTCAGCATTACGGCTTGGTGATTGAACAAAGCATACTCCCCATTTTGAAGCCTGGCCCTGTGACAATAGCTTATTTTGTAACTCAATAATTTACTACGATCTATTTTATCTGAAAAAAAACGGGTCAAAAAACCTTCTGCCCTTATTACAAAATTAATATCATCGGGATGAATTGCTCCTAATACATCATTAAAAGTTAAAGTATCCGGATCAAAGCCATGCATCTCATACAGAGACGGACTGATGTAAGAAAGCGACATGTCGAAAAAATCAATTATATAGAACGAAAAAGGCCCACTACTGATAATAGAATTGGTAAGATCATTAAAAGAAATTTGGTGGGCCGGTGAAATTTTAGCAGTTCGATTGGCCTGCCAAACATTATGTAGATTTTCTATTTCGGGAAGCATATCGATTTGTTTACTAAATCATTTATTTGTTTAACAAATTAACATAAAAAAATGTTAAAACAAAACTTTTAGACCCAAATTAGAAAATCAGAATGCCCTATTGCTGAACTTCAAAATCAACTTTTTACAGCTGCGCTACTTTTTCAATCCAAATTCTCTATTGTTTTGAACCTAAAGCTGTTTTACTTTTTTATTATACCGCTGTAAAACAGGTATTTATACGTTACGTGGGTCTAGTTTCTTATTGTAATTTTATTCTTATAAATAACACACCAACACTACATTACGAGCTTGTAGTACGTTGTATATCAACAACTAGCAAATTTTAGACTTAGTAGATTTTACCAAATAGATTTTTACTAAGTTGACATTTTTTACCTGCATTATTTTAAAAATAATAAAGACAGAACGCTTCTATTTTATCGAAGTATAAAAAACCGATGCTTTCTAAAATGTGTGTTATAAGATTAAGAACAAAATTATTGTTTATGGTTATTAGGCTCAATTAGAATACCTTCAATACCAATCTCCCACGCCTATATTCTTCAGGAAAATTCCAAAACAACTTATTTTTTTGCTGATCTCAAATTGATTAACAATAGGTGTCACCTATCTGTGCTTATAGAATTACATTTTTTTATTAACCATTAAAACAACAAACAATGAACTTAAAAGAAAAACTTTCCCAAATTGGCGAAAAGCCTGACATGATCCTTATCATTACAGATGAGCAACGGGCCACACAACATTTCCCACCGGGATGGGAGGAAAAAAATCTTCCTACCCTTACGTTTCTAAAAAGGAACGGATTTAGTTTCGACAGGGCTTTTTGCAATACCTGTATGTGTTCTCCCAGTCGCACAACCTTATTTACAGGAATCTATCCTGCCAAACACGGTGTAAGCCAAACGTTAACAGAAGGAGGTCTTTTATCTCCACAAGAACCGACACTTGATAATTCTTTGCCGAATATCATGAATGTGCTTTGGGCAGATGGGTATGACGTACAATACAGAGGCAAATGGCATATGAGTAAAGGAGTAGCGCCAAATGGTACTAAAACAAACTATGAAGATTTAACAGCTGCAGATCTCTCCTTGTATGGTGCAATGGGCTGGGTTGCTCCGGATGCGGGTGAAGATGTTAACCCTCTTAATTTTGGAGGCGGATATGCCAACCACGATGCCCGATATACTGCCGAGGCGATAAAATATTTAAAAGAAGTAAAAGCGAAAAGAGCAACAGGAGATCATAAACCGTATTGCCTGATCCTTTCCCTTGTAAATCCTCATGATGTTTTGGCTTATCCAAACACGGCGGCTACTTCAGGATATCATCCGGATAGCTGGTCAAGCAGAGAAATTGGGCTTCCTGCTACTGTGGGTGAAAATTTACTTGAAAACAAAAAACCAATGGCACAGGAGCAGATTTTAATCAATATGGCTTTGGGTCTGGGCGCTATTGCAACTCCTGAGGAAAAGCTAAATTATATTAATTTCTACGGCAATTTGTTAAGTCATGTTGACAAAGAAGTTGGTTATTTTATTAAAGAATTATACAAAGAGGACGAAAATGGACACAAATTGGCTGATACCGCCATTGTTACGATGACTTCCGATCATGGTGAAATGGGGCTGGCACATGGTGGTTTGCGTCAGAAAACTTTTGTGGCTTACGAAGAAGCTTTGAGAATACCACTTGTTATTTCGAATCCAATATTATTTAAAGATCGCGATCTGAAACACTCCATGGCCTTAGCAACTTTGGCAGATATTCTACCGACTTTTATTGACATAGCCAATGTATCAAATCCACCAACAGGACTTGCGGGTACCAGTTTGTTGCCTGTTATAGAGGATAACACTGCGGTACAGCATAGTATTTTGTTTACTTATGACGATATCAAAGCGGGATCGAATAATAATTGGAACATCGTCAGAGCGGCGAATCGTATTCGTTGTATCAGAACCGAAAAGTGGAAATTCGATTACTACTTTGATGCTGCAACTGCTTTTTTCAAACAATACGAATTGTATGATCTGATCAATGATCCGTTGGAAATTACCAATTTGGCTTATGATCCTGCTTACAGCGAAATCAGAAGAGATTTAGAAGAACAATTGCATCAACTTGAAGTAGAAAAACTTTGGGTAAATGCGCCTAAAGATGTTTTTAGTACGACAACGTTCAACTAAAAACTGCTTTAGAAAACCCCACAAAAAATACAAATCAAATACTAATATTAAAAACCTATACATTATGTCAGAAAATATAAATCTGGAAGTTAGTACGGTACATTATACCGATTTTAATAATCCGGCTACCGGACAAACCACCATACAAGGAATAAGAGGCGTTTCAGGATCTGAAAATGTTTATATTTCAGGAAGTTTATTGGGGCAGAATAATGCGCTTCAAGGATTAATTTACGAAGGACCTCTTAAGGGTGGTGGCAACGATGGAAAATGGTATGTAGTTAATTTTCCAAGTACACCGTCGGCAGTAGTTAACAATACTTCTTGTTATGGGCCCAATAATGGTCCAAATGGAACGGTGCAAATTGTTGGTTCTTATAAAACGGCAACCTCAACGGATAAAGCTCCAAGCGGAAATCTCGGCTTTTATTATGAAGGCCCTGTTGATGGCTCGGGAACCTGGGTACAGGTTAGCCCGAACGGAGGGAATACAAATAATGTTTTTGTTCATAGTGTCATGGGCGGAATTGCGGTTGGCAATTATGATGTCGAAAACGATAAAAATGGCCATGCTTTCTTGTATAATACTACAACTAAAGAGTGTATAAATTTTAAACTCCCTGATTCACTAACCAATACTTTATATGGTATCTGGCATAATGGTGACGATAGTTATACACTAGCCGGAGGGTATTCCAGTCTTCACTTGGGGAAACTGAGCCAGGCTTTTCTTGTTGATTACAATGCTAAAACCAGAAAAATCAGTAATTTGAAAACGTTCAGCTACAAGAATGAAACTGTTTTGTCTATCATTACTCATTTTGAAGGGATCACCGTTTCTGAAGATAATGGCTATAATATGCCGGCTGACTGGATCTCTGCAAATGGAGAAGGTGGCGGAGCATCGTTTGTTTCTGTTCGCAGAAATTCTAACGGGTCATTTGGAGAGGCAAACTGGGTAGATATCGAGTATCCGAATTCAAGTGCTACCAGTGCTAATACTGTGTACAGAAACAACATTTTAGGGATTTACACCACCGAGAATGATTCTGGTACTAAAGTGGTTTCTTCTTTTGTTGCGAAAGTTAGCGTTTAGAAATAAACTAAGTAGTGGCTCGTACTAAGGTTTTACTTTAATCAAACTGTTAGCTAATTTTTTTTAACACATAGAGACATTGATTTTGGGCTAACAGTTTAAGACTTTTGAAGAAAATTATAATTTTTTCACATAGTTCTTAGGTTTGTTTTTTTAGTAAAACGTCTTTTTTAAGCTTTGTTAACTATACTTCTTTGTTCTAAAATTAATTGTAGCCAATGGGTTTTAGTGATTGAATTGTTATAGAAAACAACTTTTTATCTAAATTTTTGTTATAAAGCGGTTAAGGGAAAAGTAATTTTTTCTTAATCGCTTTATACTTTTTAACTATACGCTGGTAAAGGAGGATCAAGTCCAAAAGTTGTAGGGAAGTAAAAATCTCGCAGAGTCGCAAAATCGCAAAGTATTAATGAAAAAACAGAAAAAAAAACTTTGAGACTCTATAACATTTTTAGAAATCCAAAGTGAGAAAGTAGAAAACAGAAAATTGGAGCTTAAAAATAGGAGAAAAACTTAGCGGCTTGGCGTCTTTGCGAGATCGTCAAAGCGAGAAGTTGGAAAATTAGGTACTTAAAAAACTGTGGCGAAAAAGTATAAGATCTGCTACTTCTAACAAAAGAAATCTAAAAATTATTCCACAACTTTTGAACTTGATTCGAATAAACCCAACGGATTGTATTAATGATGTAATATCCTAAAAATTAAAAGCAAAAGACTTCAATTGAGGGCGCGTTTGTAGTATAAAAAAATTAGAAAAATAATGTTCTACAATTAATTAGTATGAAAACGTTAAATCACTTATTTCATTTGCTAGTTTATGGAGACCTTTTGAAATTTGCTCCATTTTTTCCCCTGATAAAGGAGCTAGTCCTTTTGTATATTGACGGAATAAACTTTGATTTATTCCAACATAATGTTCTGCAAAGGCTGATTTATTTATAACATTAAAATACTCAAATATTTGTTCTAAATCAACAACATAGTTGATATTGAAATCCTTAATCGTTAGCGATTCCCCTTTCTCATTTAAATAATCTACATGATATTGCAAAACTTCATTGAAATTTTCCTTTAATTCCGATAGATTCCCGCCAACTGTAGTTAATCCTGGTATTTCTTTCACGTATGCCGAAAAACCAGTACTTGTTTTTTCAACTATCACCGTAGTAATATTTTTCTTTTCCATAATAAATTTTCAAAATTGTTCTTATGTAATCTTTCTAACAGTAAAATACAAAAGCAACAAGATTACTTAAGTCCTGCAGCTTTCATAATACTATTTAAAGTACCATTTGCCAATTCTTTGCTGCCGTGTCGCGGAATTGGAATTTGGTTTGGTTTGGTTTTGTGTCTATATAAATCATGATTTCCACCACTTCTATAAAGATACCAACCCTCTTTTTTTAGCAATTTCAATATTTCATTTACTGTTGCCATTTTAAAACCAAATTAAATTACAAAACATATCAAAAAAACGTTATTGCAATTACATGATAAATATATAACATTTTTGTTATATAACAAAAATGTTATATCGTTTTTTATTTTAACAATCACTATCAATGTAACCTTAATTAATTATCTAAACCAACTATAACTTTCAAAAATTATTCACTTCTATCATTCGAAATAATAGCGCTCCACAATATATAACCTAAGGACATTTACCAACTGCTCATTTTATAAATGAATCATTAAAAATAACTTTTGTAATCATGAGCCTAATAAAAAGCAAAAAACCACTCGATTGAGTGGCCTTTCATTCTTAGAAAATTTATTCCTTTATTACCGTTCTTTTTTATCCGGCAACTACCAGCCTAAATAATAAGTAGGGCTCAACCAGATTGGACGATCAAGTCCGAAATATTCCTGTAACATTTTTTCGGCTTCACAGAAAGCGCCTTCTACCCAGCCTTGTTGATCTGAATAGGCTTCTCCGCAAATATGGATTTGCTCGTTTGCATCCGGTTTTCTCATGTATTCCATTACATTTTTTACTGAGAAACCGGCTTTCCAGGCATGGTATCCTGCACCAAATGGCTCGTCTGTCCAGTCTTTAAAATACGTTACATAGGGATCCGGTATGGTTACGTCAGGTCCGTGGAGTTCGCGAAGTTGGTTTATCAATTCGTCAACCATCATTTTCGTAGCTTGAACATCATCCAGTTCATGCAGCTCTTTTAATGATGCTGATTTGTTGGCTCTAACTTCAAAAAGTATTCTGTCATCGGAAAGCGCTTTCCAGAAGGTCTGAGTGACCATATCTCCATAACTTCCTAACAACATCGAGTTATCATTTTGAGCATCTGTTCCAAAATAATAACATTGTCTCATCGGTAAATCAGTGATCGAATGTCCGGAATCAATTCCTAATTCTTTCCACCACGGATAGTCAAAACCCATTAATATTTTAAAAGCGGGTGCCATAATTACAGAACGGATATTCTCATTGAGCACTGAATTTTCATTTACATCAAAAAAGAAATTGTTCTGATCCAGAAGTTCCAAAGATTTTCTCGGCATAGCAAGGACTAATGTGTTGGCATATACTTTCCATTCGGTATCGCTCTCCAAATTTAGAAAAGTCAATTCGTATTTATGAGTTTGACTTGAAGAATGTTCTTTGGTAAAAGTAAGCAGCTTATTTTCAGCCCAAATCGTGGCCTCTTCATGATCGGTATAAGAATTGGCCAAGGCATAGGCGATACTGTCATAGCCTTCTTCAATGGTTTTGTAAATGGTTCCCGCAGAGAAATCGCCTACCATGTACGGGAAAGCTTCCGCTCCATTCCAATTGATGGTATTGGAATAATATCCTCCGGCATTCGCCAAAAAGGTATATCCTTCCTCTGAAACCTGATCTTTAATCAAGTTCCAAAAACCCAGATCATTTACTTTACGTCTGTAATAGGGCGTATTCGGGAAATTGTAGACCAATTTAGGTTTTATGTCATCCCAATCTCTGCTGGTTAATTCGAAAGAATAATCATAAATTGTATCTCCTTTAATGATTTTATCACCGTAATTTTCAGCAACCCAAGGATCTGCTATTAAAACATCGTAAATAATTTTATTGAACAACTGATCAGAACTGAAACCCAAATCATCGTCGTTTAGATAAAATCGGGTTATCAATTTATCACCTGCTTCCTGAGCGACGTCCCAGGCATCTTGTTTAAAACGCTCTTTACGAAGATACATATACAATTTTGCGGGATCTCCCATCGGAAAGGCAACGGGCGTCATTCTATCGTTCAGAACGGGAGTACGTTTGGCAGGATCCGGTTCGGTAAGCGGGTAGCCTTCAATTAATGTGGTCACAATTTCCTGAGAAGTCAGGTAACGCATACCTCCCAATTCGCCCCAGAAATTCATTCCGGGCATAATAACCGATTCCAATCTGCCGCCCAGTTTGTTGTTCATATCAAAAATTTGAACTTCACTGGCGGTATACTTTTTGTCGGTTACCAAACGATATGCGGTGTATAACCCGGAAGTTCCGGCACCAATAATAGCTACTTCAGTTTTTAAATCAGGGTGCATTCCTTTATTTAATGGTGTGTTTTTATTCATGATCGTATCTTTTTTAAAGTGCTCTAAAGAATTTGTGTCCTAATTGGAAAGGTGTGATATCAAAATCAGTATATCCGTCTAATGCAAGATCTGACATAATTTTGCCTAAGAAAGGGGTGAATTTTGCAGCCCATCCGGTCGCGTACAATACGATGTTTTCGTGATTGGGTACATAACTTGGTGCAAAGTCAATCAGCAGCTCCTTGTTTGGGATATTACTCAAGGCAATAAGACAGGTTGAAGTATATTCCGGTTCTGCATTTAATCCGGTCATGTATTGTTTTACCCAATCAGAGGTATATCCCAGTTCTTGTGAATTTGGAATTAGTGATCTGTCGTTCGGTTCTTGTATCGGTTTCATTACGAAATCCGGTGCCACACGAATATAGCCGGGATGATCCCAATCGACTTCAGGGAAACCGTAGAACTGGTTTCCGCTTTCGCCTTCCGGGTTTTGAAATACAAACCAGGTTGGGTATTGAATGTCCGGATCGGTTTTTTTAAAATAAGCCGAAGACATATTCCAATACGTAGCGTCTATGTGAAAATTCAGCAAGTTGATCACACTGTTAATATAGGGTCCCGGAATTAGCACTAGTTTTTTAGTGATATAAGCGCCTTTTGGTGTAATAATCTCAAAGAGATCTCCCAATTGATTGATTTTAAGTACGGGTGAATTTTCTTCTAAGTGTACCGTTTCTTGTTTCTCACACAGTTCTAAATACGCTTCTATCGTTGCTTTAAAATTGATACTGGCACCATCTTCCTGAAACAGTCCGCTATATTTTACCGGTAAGTTTTTGAAATGGTATTTATCTTCTATCTCTTTTGAAGTCAGCGAAGTGTAAGGAACGCCTAATGCTTTTAGTGCTTCTTCTGCTTCAGCAATATTGCCTTCTGTAGATTGTACGGTGGGATCGCCAAACCAGAGTGTCCCTACTTTGTCAAGCAGCTGTTTGCCGGTTTCTTTTTCGAGTTCATCCCAGTACGGCTGCGAATCTAAAGCCATTTGTACCATATATTCATCCGGATATGGGATTCGGAATTGGCGTGACACTCCCGCAGAGCTCCCCAGTTGATTCACAAAGGTGAATTGTTCTAATACTAGAGTCTTTGCATTTCGTTTACCAAGATGATTCGCAGTGGCTAAGCCTATTGCTCCTCCTCCAATGACGATTACGTCGTAGTTTTCTCTAATCATTTGTTGCTTGTTTTATTTGTTTATGGTTGTTTGTGGTATTGATCGGGTATTGCTGCTTTTCGTTGCCTGCTTTTTTTTCGGTAACTTTCTTTAGTCTTCGAAAATCCTTTGTTTAAAAAAAACGTCAAACTAGTTCCAGTTGACCAAATTGGTCGCTGTCGTTAGAAAAATTGAGATTAGCTGCTTTTTAAAGGGTATTGTTTTGTAAGAATAGCATTGTTTAAACGAGACATGCTAAATCAAAAATAGAACTTTTATGAAGCTGAATTTAGCGTGTAAATACCTGATTTTCTATTATTATAAATGGAGTTTTTGAACCTCAACCTGATAATTAAATTAGGCCTTTTGCAGTTGTTTTTGTTATTCCAGGGCTTTATTTTATTTGATTCTGGGGGCGTAAAAACACCTACCAGATCTCAAAAAGATCTTGCAGGAGTTGGTTTGTAGTAACAGCTATACAAGAAAAAGTTGGCCACGAATTGCACTAATTTTCACTAATTTTTTGTGAATTGTAGAATCATTTTAATCCTTTAATCAGTGGCAAAAATTTCACGCTAAGAATCTCAATAATCAATTCGTGAAAATTAGTGTAATTCGTGGCGAAAAAAATCGATCCGACACTTATTATTCTAACTAACTTTTAGACTGCATCAAAATCCTAAAAACAAAAAAACCACTCGTTGGAGTGGTTTTTAATAACTATAAATCATGAATCCGCATCCTACTGGGGCCGACAATGATCGCGTCTATTTTATCTTTAAAGGCTAAATGGCATTTGTATTTTTTGTCCAGAAAAATTTCTTTCACAAAAAAATATTCCTCCTCTATCTTGGCATAATGATTCGTTACCTCAAACGATTTTAAAGGAATAGAAAGCCCTTTTCCATTTGCTTTGATAACGGCTTCTTTTTGTGTCCAATACTCAAAAAAGGCACTTTCGGTATCCTCGTTAAGCGAGAGATTGTCCCATTCTCTTTTTGTCATTTGCGATTTAAATCCTTCGAGCTCTATGTCGTGGATTATTTCAATGTCTATTCCCACATCGCTCCTATCCGAGAGCACACAAACAACAATTTCTCCTGAGTGTGATATATTAAATTTAGTGGTATCGTCATTTAGAAATGGTTTACTGTAAAGCGTATAACTCAGCTCTGCTTCGGCATAACTTTTACTCATTTTCTGAAGGCCATGGCGCAAAAGCAATCTTCCTAACAGGGACAACTGACTGTCTTGCCAACGTCTGTAAGCCAATATCTTTTTTTGAAAATCGGCCGAAAATTCATTTAGATAATTCGTTATAAGATAATTATGATTCTCTTCAGAAATGTAAGCGTATAAAATGTGCGTCATTTTGTATCCGTATTTAATCTATATCATTAATTGGCAATCTCAAATACAATTGCTTCAACGGCACCTGTCGCAGAGTTTATAACCCCTACATCTGTTTTTACTTCTGACATTCTTACCCACACACCTCCATAACAATCTCCAAAACCAAATGAACCCCAAATAAGTTTGTGCAACGTCCATTCGTTCTCTGCGTTGGGAGCCAAAAAGTCTAATGAATCGCTAAATTCCTGGGCAATAAACGCATTATTTTGCAGTGCTAATTCTAATGCTTCTTCCCATTCTTTTTCCGTTGAAAATTTGCCAATAAAAACGTCCTTCCCCTGAAATCCTCTTGCTACTTTTATTACAAATTTATCTTTGTCGGTTTTCAATAAATCAGGAAGATTATGTTCTCTGTCTTTGAAAATGACTTTTTTATTTTCGATAAACGAAGTCCACGGGATATTTTTTAGTATTAGTTCATTTTCTTCGGGTGAAAACTTTCCTGCCTGAGCCAATTCCAACAAAATAAACAAATTTCTTTTATCACCAAGCATCCTAAGTCCAAGATGGTCGGGAAGGTAAATCCTGTCCATCATAAAAGCTCTGAATATGGCTGGCGTAACATTCATATCCATTGTTAAAATGATCAAACTGTGTATCACTTTATCGCCTAAAAATAGATTTCCATTGGTTAGTGTCAATTCATTCATATCTCCGCCATATGCACCGCCATTTAGTCCAAAATTGGCTAATTCTTCCTTAAACAGCTTGTCAAAAAAGGCCAGGCTTTCTTCTTTTTCAGCTTCATCTTCGATATCCCCCATTTCCATAAACAGGTTAATGGTACTCTGTTTACCCAACTGTTTAATGATTTGTTCGATAAGGAATTTCATATAGATCTGTAAGGTGTTCCTTCCCTTGTAATCCAGAACTTTGTCTTTATTTACTAATTCGGGATGGTTATTTCTTATCAGCGATTCAAAACTTTGTATTTGCCATCCTCCAATTGAAGATCCAATATTGGCTTCTAAAACTTTAAACCCGTCTTCTGTAAAAGTCAAATCTAATCTACAGCCTATTTCAAGATCTTTTTTATGACATAACATGGCAAATTCTGCCATCATTTCGTCTCCTGTGAAATAAAATTCTGCCAGTTTTTTTATATCATCATTAAAATACAACGATGGAATTTGTTTTAACAGGCTTGGGATTTTTACAGATAGTGCTGTTAACTCTTGTGTCATTTGTTTATTGATGAGCACCGGCCATCCGCTTACGGGATATTTGTAACTTTTAAATACATCAGGAACAGACTCATGGTTGGTATTTATTCTTGCGGGAATATCTTTCGTGCCTTCAAATTCTAAAAATTTTTCGGAAAGGATTGTATATTCTTCAGTCGTATTTTTTATCATAAAAAAGTGTTTTTATTTTAATATATATGCTTCTAATTGAAATAAGACAGGTCCAAAAACCTACTCTTGTATTTTATAGTATTCCCCAATAAAGCAAGTAGGTTGCTAATAGTATGTTTGAAAAAATCACGGAGAAAATGACACTTCTGGCATCAGTTTTTTTAATGGTTAAGATGTAATACACCAACGTCAAAATCAAACATCCCAAAAAGACCAATACCAACAGAAATATATAGTTGAAGGTTTGCGGCAGACCAAATGCCAGAATGAAATAGTTTTGTTCTGAAACTTTCGTGATGGCCATAAGCAAACATCCGAAAAGTACTAATCCGGTAATAGAAGTAATCGTTATCCCAATCCTTACTATCTTATCCTGAACTGTGGTATATCTCTTTTTGATTAACTTGATAAAGTAGGCAAAAATAAACGCTAACATTACTACTAAAGCTGTTGCTAAAGGGAATAGAAAAATAGGGTCTTGTTCTCCGATACTTTTACCGGTTTTAGCGACTCCCTTGTTAATTGTAATTCCTGTAACTAGCTTTACATTATCGGCTTCCTTAAACCTATTGAGATCCAGTTTTTGTTTCGGATTATCGATAAAACTTTCTACAACCTTGTATCCAATTTTTGTAAAACTAGGAACATGGCCATAGGTTCTGGCCTCGATATAATTGGCTTTACCGAATCTTTGTGCGACTTTCTTTCCGTTATCCAATGGTGTGATCGGATCAAATTCACCTGAAAAAACCAACACGGGATATGCCGCAGTAGCAAGGTTAGAAAGCGTATTGTCTTTTTTTGCAGCTACTGTGCGATTACTATTCCATGCGTCACAAACTTTAAAATCAGATTTATAGAATGAAATCCCTCCATTTAATCCCTTAAACTGCGATGCGTTTTGCTGATATTTTAAAAAATCATTGTTGGGAAGGGTCTCGTTACAACTCACACAATAATACACGCCATAATCCATCGACAGTAAACTTGAGAAAGCACTTACCAGGTTCCCTAAAGATTCTCCTCTTCTTTCATGAAACTGATAAATTAAGAGCGGAATAACTTCTACTAACTTTTTATTGTATAGGGCTTGCTGAACTGCTACTTTAAAATCTTCTGCATTATACGTAAATGTGCCGGAAGGGATTAATGTTTTATCTACTGTCACAGTCAGCGGGTTTTTCTCCAGATCGGCAATTACTTCATAGTATATTTTTTCTAAATTGGGATATTGGTTATCGTAGGTCTTGTCACTTTTACAGATTTTAAATACTTTCTGTAAACTCTTCATATAATTTGAAGTATTCTCTACATAATAGGTCGAAATGTCATAAACCGGAGAGTCTAACAGTAATGATTTTACATCCCCGGCAAAATTGTTTGCGTATACTTGCGCCATATAGGTTCCGTATGATACGCCATATACATTCCAGTTTTTGTACTTTAATGCTGTTTTTAAGGCATGAAGGTCTTTTGCTACAGCTTGGCTGTTGTAAGCGTCGAGGTTGATTCCTCTATTGATAAGCTCTTGCTTGCAGGACATTGCAGCATTCGTTTTTTGCTTTTCATCTTCTTCTTCTGACTGGTTTTTTGCCAGAATTTCTAAAAATTTCTTTCCTAGTCCCTGATCCAACCTTGGTTGTGAATAGCCAGTCCCGCGAACATCAAATAATACAATATCATTATTTTCCCTTAGAGGATGATTCAACCATAACCATATATTATCAATACCACTAGCGCCCGGGCCTCCTTGTATAAAAACTACTGCGTTCGAATCTTTTGCTGTTGCATTCTTTTTTAGTACAGTTACCGCAATTTTTATGGTTTTACCATCATTTGCTCCCCAGGTTTCCGGAACAGTAAGGTAGCCCCAGCTGATTTTTTTGGGATCTGATTTTTTGAATTGAGGCATAAAAGCGGTCCTATTCTCAAAAGTCACATTTTGCGCCTGCAAATTCCCGATCAGAATTGCAAATAAAAAAGAAATAGTACTAATTGTTTTTCTTAATCTCATGATGTTTATCTTATGTTTTTTTCTATTTATTTCAGTTAAAAATTGAAACCTATGTCTATTGTTCTTTCTTTTTCAATAGCTAATTCAATGTCTATTGTTTTTAAAGATTGATTGGCGTTTTCTACAATTTCGCGAAGTAGTTTTTCGTATTTTAGTAGTATTAGCTCAATTGTAGCTGCTTCGTACTTTGTGGTATTGTAACTTATTGTTCCTGCTACATTTCCCTCGTTTACGACAAAGTTGATCAACATAGGAAGTCTGCTGTAGGAAGTACTCATAGGCGCTATTTCCAGCTGCAACTTTTCATTGATCACAATGTTTGTGTAGCTGAACGAAGGGTTTTGCAATACCAACAGTACGTCTAATCGCAATTTATTCTGTAGGACTTCGGGTAGATCCTGATGTTCATCAATCTGTAACAGATTTTGGTGCGTTTCTTTTAGTAGTTCACTAAGACTGTTTTCTGAATTTATACGATTCCTCAAGGGCAACGTTTTCGCAAACATTCCAAGTTGATTGTGCAGTTCGGAATGGGTTCTTCCGGAATTAACCGTTCCGATGCAAAAATCTTCTTCTCCGTACATTTTATGCAGGAGCAAACTAAATGTACCGACCAAAAGGGTGTGAAGCGATATATTTTGCTGTTGTGTGAATTCGTTTAATTCCGAAAATGTAAGAGAGTCAAATACAAAATCATGATCTGTTCCTGTATGTTTCTCTTCATAGTCATCGGCATCAAAAGGAATACTGTTTTTCCAGGTATGTCCTTCGAGGTATGTTTTCCAGAATTTTAAATTGGACTCATTAGCACTTCTTTGTTGCTCCTGATGCCATACAACATAATCCTTAAATTGAAACTTTAATTTGTGAACCTCTATGTTATTCTGCTGTTCTATTTGCTTGTATTGACTAACAAACTCCTTTACTAAAATTTCTAAAGACCAGCCGTCCATAATGATATGATGGGTGCAAAATACCAAATAAGAATCCCCGTTTTTCTGATGAAACAATGCCACTCTCAACAGTGTTTCCTTTTCTAAATCAAAGGCTTTGTTTACGTACTCCTGTATGGACTTTGTTTGCTCTTTTTCTTCATAGAAAAACTCATCAATTACTACCTGTGTTTGTTCCGCAGTAGCAATTTTTTGATTGGGAATTCCTTCTATCTCAATAAAATTTGTTCTTATGATTTCATGTTTTTTTAGCAATTCCAAAAACACTTGCTCTAAAACCGTTTTTTTTATTTGACCTTGTGCTTTGAATACGGCCGACATATTATAGGATATCGATTTTTCTTTTAATTGTGATGCCAGCCATATGTTGTATTGAGAAGCCGTAATTGCATAATGCAAACGTTCTGCTACCGGTAGAATCGAGGTCGCTTGTACGGTTTCTTTTTGCTCGAGATACTTTGCTAATTTTTGTACGGTAGGATAGTCAAAAATGTCTTTTAAAGTTATTCTGTACTGCAGTTTTTCGTTTATACTGTTTATTAATTTCACCGCATTCAGGGAGTGACCGCCAAGCTGGAAAAAATTATCGGTAATACCAATTTCTGCAGCTGTTCCCAATACCTCACGGTAATACGAACAGAGCTTAATTTCTATTTCTGTTGTTGGTTTTTCATAAGAAAGGGCTGCTTTTTCTATGGCAATTGTTACCTGTGACAGCGCTTTTCTATCGACTTTTTTATTGGGTGTTAACGGAAATTCGTCTAAAGAAAATAGCGCATGTGGAATCATATATTCCGGTAATTCTTCTCTCAATGTGTTGATGATTTCAACCGTATTAAAAGTTCCGGTTTGCGCAATTACATAGGCAATTAATACGGCTTCCTGTCCCGCATTTTGCCTGGCAATTACTACGGCTTCTTTAATATTTTCTATTTGATTTAACTTCGTTTCTATGTCTCCAAGTTCTATGCGATATCCTCTTATTTTGACCTGATTATCGTTGCGTCCCAGGAATTCAATTTCCCCTTTTTCATTCCATTTTCCTAAGTCTCCCGTATTGTACATTCTTTCGTTTTCCTTAAAGGCATTTTGAATGAATTTTTCATTGGTCAACTCTTCATTTTTAAAATACCCCTGTGCTAATCCGTCACCACCAATATAAATCGTTCCCACACTACCAACAGGCAACAATTGCATACAATCGTCGAGTATATACAATTCGGTGTTGTGAATGGGTTTCCCAATATTTGAGGCTTCATTTGCCTGAGTTACTTTTTTACAGCTGGACCAAATTGTGGTTTCTGTCGGGCCGTACATGTTCCATACTTCAGCAGTGGTTGTAATTAGTTTTTCGGCCAGTGTTTCGCTTAACAGATCGCCTCCGCATAAAATTTTGAGCGTTTTATCTCCTTCCCAACCTGCATTGTAAAGCATTTGATAAAAACTTGGAGTCGCCTGAATTATCGTCGGTTTTAGTTCTGCCAACTTTACAACAATAGCCAATGGATCTGCTAAAAGTTCCGGACTAGCGATGTATAGTTTAGCTCCTGAAATTAACGGTACAAAAAATTCAAGTATAGAGATATCAAACGATTGTGTGGTTACTGAAAATAAATAATCCTGTTCTTCTACTTTAGGTTTGTGTTGTATACTAATTAGAAAATTCAGTAATGCTTTGTGGCTTATGGCTACTCCCTTAGGCTTGCCGGTAGATCCCGAAGTATAGATGATATAGGCCGTAGACACAGCTGCTATTTCTTTTTGTTCCGTTTCTTCTAACTTAATTTCTTCTTTTATAATAACTTCAATATCTATAATACTGTTCTTTAGGTCCAGATTGTGTTTTAGATTTTGGGTTGCTATAATTTGTTGTACACCACTGTGTTCAATAATGTATTCTAAACGTTCTTTTGGAAAAGAGGGGTCTAATGGAATATAAGCACTGCCCGACTTTAATATCCCTAATAAGGTCGCCACAAGATTGGCCGAACGATCCATTAAAACTGCAATTGGGGCAGTATTTTGTTCTTTATTTATTCGCTGCAAATAAACTGCTATTTGATTGGATAGCGCATCCAGCTCCTTATACGTATACGTTCTTTGCTCGTCTACCAGTGCAATTTTGTTTGCATTTTTGCTTGCCTGCTCACTAAAAAGAGTCAAAAAAGTAGCCTCGCACGGATAACTAAATTCTGTTTTATTAAAATCTTCTACTACTTCTTGTCTTTCTGATGCGGTCAGGTATTGAAATTTTGAAAGTGATTCAACCGGATTGGCAATTACAGCAGAAAGCAAGGTTTCAAAATGTGTTACCATTTTCAAACTATCGGATGCACTAAAATAATTGACATTATAATCAAAATCAATTTTAACATCTTCCGATTCATCAAATTCCCGAATGTAAATGGCCAAAGCAACACGTTCTGACTGGTGTGACAAGGGTACTACTGTGGTCTCCGAATTGGCAAAATGATCTGCATAATTTTGTTTTTCGTAAGATAAAGTGATATTAAAAAGTCGGTCTTTTTCCTGAAATAACTCCAGTTCTTTTATCAGTTTTCCTAATGGGAATCGCTGATGACGATAGTCTTGTCGCAGTTGTTGCTTGATGTTTTTTACCAGATCTCCGAAATTATCTTCAAAATCAAATTGAATTCGCAATGGCGATACACCCATGAATAATCCCACTGTTTTTTTGAATATCGATTTTCCTCTGTTTAAAACCGGAAGCCCTATTGCGAAATCTTTATTCTGGTGTTTTCTGCCAAAATAAAGGTACAGTACGCCTAAAATTACATGAAATGTTGTAGCTCCCAAATCTTTACCAACTTGTTCCAGTTGGTTGTAAACAGCCCGTTTGATTATTATTTCCTGTCTTTTGCTTCGATTTGGTTTGTTGTTTTGGTCGATTTTTTCAAATAGTCTTTCGGGAAGTTTTTCAAATTTTTCTTTCCAATACAACTTATCTCCTTCATAATCTTCGGATATAGCATACGCACTATCGTCATTTATGAAATCCTTATACGTAAAAGGATATTCTGTCACTACTTTTCCGAATCTTGAAAGTTCATTATAGTTTTTCACCAATCTTTGAAACATTAAGGAGGTTCCCCATCCATCTGTTATAATATGGTGGTACACTGAGAATAAATAGTGAAGCGTATCATTTACTTTTACCAGAATAAATTTATGCAGTACTTTTTTTTCATTTAATTGAAATGGAATTTCAAAGGTGTTTTGCATGAATTCGTTGGCCTCAGCATCAGCATTTACTTTAGAGGAGAAATCAACAAACTCCAGTGCCATAACATAGTCCTCAATAGTCTCTATTCTTAACTCCGTATCCAATAAATTCAGAATACTTCTATAGGTATCATGCTGATTGATGAGCGCTATATAAGCCTTATTTAATACTTCGAAAACTATTTCTCCCTTAATTATTATTTTTGCTCCTATGTTGTAAATAGGATCTTCAGGATACATTAGTTGTTCAAAGTAAACATCTTGTTGTGGAAGTGTGAGTTTCATTTTTTTTAGTTTTAAAACAATTATAAGAATCAAATCCCCTGTCATCTTCTTTGCTTTGAAGACTCTAAAAATGCCTCATCGGCCCGGGCATTTAAACAAAAAAGGGTTACACCCAAAGATTTTCGGTTAGTTCTTCTTTTGTAGTTGTTTTTAAATCTCTGACAATTTTTCCGTAATCAAATTTTACAATTCGGTCCGCAAGATGAAAATAAGCATCATCGTGTGTCACCGCTATTATTGTTTTTCCTTCTTCTTTAAGTTTAGGTATTAATTGTTCGTAGAAATATTTTCTAAAATGAGGATCCTGATCCGCAGCCCATTCGTCAAGTACCAATACCGGTTTTTTCTCCAGCAAAGCAAAGATTAGCGACATACGTTTGCTTTGTCCTTTGGAGAATCTTCTTCTGGCGGATTCTTCTTTGTCGTTTTCAACAACTCCGTTTAGTTGCATCGTTTTTAGCAATGCGGCATATTCCTCATTGTTTTCAAGCTGGTAATCATCATAGTTGTGAGAGAACAGGTGATTGTCTGTAAACACGGCCGAAATTAAACTTTGTGTTATTTCGGTAACGTCTGCTTTCTCTTCTCCATTCATTAACATAGATCCTCCGGTTGGCTTATATAAACCAGTAAGCAAATTGATAAAAGTACTTTTACCGGATCCGTTACCTCCTACTATAAATATGGTTTCACCTTGCTGGATGTCAAAATTGATTGGACCCGAAGTAAAGGATGCCGATTCTTCATTTTCATTATGATAAGAAAATGTAATGTCTTTAAAACTTAACGATTGAAAATCCTGTTTTTCCTTGGAATTGGAATTGTAGGTATCATCTACAATTTCAAAATCATTAATAAACTTTTTTATTCTTGCGTTGGCTACCATAAATCGGGTATACATTTGTTGCAAGTTGATGATGTTATTGATTGGCCCGGATATAAATAATATAATAACCACATAAGAAATCACGTCTGCTCTTGACAGCAGTCCCATTTCCGGAAGGATAAACAGAATTACGGCTACAACAAAATACAATCCGTATTGGCTTATCAGATTGATGGACAAAAAGATATAATTAATTTTAAAATCCAAGTCCATAGATTGGTTTCTGTTTGGAATCAGAAAATTATTCATCAGACTTTCTCTTCTGAAAAAACTTAGTTTTAATTCTTTAAATCCTTTCATTACATCGTCTACAAATTTGTAATAATTCTCATTATACCCTCTTAATTGTGCTACTTGTTTTGACATGGATTTCATGACCATAAAATAGCATCCGGCAACCAGCACAATAAGGGCGATCACAATTAAGGCAGAAAGTGTGGAGAGCGTAAACATGTACACCAAACACAACACCAGCATTAATAACGAATTTACCGTGTGGGTTACCGTATAAGGCAGAAACGAAAAAGTACGCAAATCTTCTACTGCCGTAAAAAAACGCTGGGAACCCAGTTTTTCAAGCCTTTGCAATGGTGCTTTTAGTATCTGCGAAAAAATATGTTTTTCGTTGTCATAAAGCAGTTTAAAGGAAAATTTATTGAGTTTTTTTTGAAAAATAACATTCAATAAATAACTGTAGACTATTATAGAGACAAAAACGATTCCCATATAATTTTTAAGGAAACGCTCATTTCCAGCCAATATGTTATTAATAATATAGACTATACCAAAGCTTAAAACGGTATTTGGAATGGCATACAGTAGAAGATAAACTATTTCTTTAGGTTTTAATTTTAACATTTTTAAAGTTGTTTTAATCTTAATTATTACATTTTTAACTGCTCACTATTGACACATTTTAATAGTATGCTTGCTATTTCATCGGGATACTCGTGTATAAAAAAATGGTTTCCTGGTAATACTTGACTTTTAAAGTCGGTATTGGTGTAATTTTTCCAATTGTCGATGAGATGAGCCTTTTTTTCACTATCCCCCATTATGGCATGTATCGGGCAATCTATTTTAATGTTTTGCTCTATAAATCCACCTTTTTCCAACACTTGAAAGTCTGCTCTGATAATAGGACCAAAGAAATCAAACAACTCTTTGTTTTCCAGCACTTCCTCAGGAATGCCGCCCAATTCTCTAAGCACCGATTTAAATTCGTCATCCGGCAAGCTGTAGCGGTCTCTTTTTATTTCGACTCCCTCTTCATCAAATACTTTTAATCCCGGTCCGGCATTACCAGTGGCCACAAATTGTAATGGAGCATCATTTTCCTGTTCCATTTCTTTTACGACTGAGAATCCCAATGTGGCTCCCATACTGTGTCCGTAAATGATATACGGTTCGTTATTTCTTAATTTTTTTATTTGCTTTACGTAATCCTGTATCGCTTCTTTTTTATTTAATAACAGATCCTCATTATATCTTTTACCCCTGCCAGGGAGTTCTAAAGCGTAAACGCTGATCTCTTTGTCCTTTAATTTTTTTTTCAAAAAATCATAGGAGTAACAATTTCCTCCGGCAAAATGGAGTAAAAATAATTGCATATCGTTATTTTATATAGTTTAAGGAAACAGCTTCCTTGTTTCTAAAAATTAAAATTATCTGGCTCTGTCACTCTCCGCTTCTCCTGACGAAGTGTTATCGTAATTAACCTTTTTCAACTTCCCAAAATTGTAGGTTAGTATAAGTCTGTAATAGTCTGTATTAAACGTTCTGTCAAATTCTACAACAGTTTTACCCACCTCGTAATTTCCAGCCGATTTATCTTTATGAAAAATATCGTTGGCCATCAGTTTTACTTTTAAAGCTTGATTGAGGAAATTTTTTTCTACACCCAAAGTAATAACGGAACGATTTTTTCGGTAATAGAGACCATCGTTTTTATCTCCTAAATACCAGCCTAATAACTGTATTTTAAGTACTTTTTTAATATCAAATTGATTACTGGAATAAAAATAGTAGAGCGGTTTACTCTCTTTTAAACTAAAAACGACATTATCGGATGCTAGCTTGTCATAGCTTACATTGACCGTATTCATAGAGGTCCACCAATCATTACTGTAGGGAATAGAAACGGATGCAAAATAGGAATTAAGTGTAGATAGGTTTACCGTTTGTAACACATATGAATTAGGGTTACGTCCTTCTAATGCTACTGCTGAAATTGGATTTACGGTATAGTTGTACCCTGCTTTAAAATTATATTTACTTACTGAAGCCGACATTTCAAACGAATGCGTTCTCTCGGGTTTTAAATATGGATTCCCTTCAATGGTTGTAAAAGCGTCCTGATAAATAATCGAGGGATTTAATGCCTGATATCTTGGTCTTGTTATTCTGGAAGAGTAAGAGGCTCTTAATTGTACTTTATCGGACACTTTCATGTTCAAATAGGCACTTGGAAACAGGTACACATAATCTTCCTCTTTTTGGATAATGGTATTCAAATCATATTTAGTGTACTCACTTCTTAATCCGGCACCGTAATTTGTTTTTTCATTAATTTCTCCGCTAAAATTTACGTAAGCAGCTGTAATTATCTCTTCGTATTTAAAATCATTTGATAGTTCATCGTCAGGAGCAAAGGGATCACCGTTTTCAGAAACATAAAAATCCGAAACAGATTTGTTTCCTACGTTACTGAATTTTGCTCCGAAGTCCAATTTACTTTTAGTGTTAAATGCTTTTGTATAGTCAACTTGAGTACTAAAGACATTAATTTTATGGTTTATTTTATTGTTTAAGCTTCTATAGGATTGCTGACCGTTCAGGATGTTATTTTCATTAATAAAATCGTCTGTTTCAGAATCAAAAAGAGAGTATTGCATCCCGGCAAAAAACGAAGTTCCCAAACTGTCTATTTTTGCATTGTAATTGGCAGAAATAGAATTGTTAACGGTCATAACGTCATTATCAATTTTACTTTTAAAATTACCGTCTGTTGTATTAGAAGTGATACCGTTTTGACTTTTGGTAGTTCCGCCCAAATTGTTTGAATATCCACTGTACTCAACCGAGACATATTGTTTTTCATTAAAATCATATTGTCCACCAAGCGTATAGTTCGAGAAATTCTTATATTCTCTTTCCCAATCTGTCTCTAATTTTGATTTAAAATTGTCTATTTCTTTCGGTCTTTCTCTGCTTGTATGTAAAACTTCTCTGGTTTCTCCAAGCAACAAACCATAAGCTCCCACTAAGGATAATTTATTTTTTTTGTAATTCAGATTCAGATTCGTGTTTGAACTTGGAGAAGAAAAATCCGATACGGTATAATACTGATTGACTGAACCTTTGTATCCCTCCTCAAAATTGGCTACCGTAATGACATTGATAACTGCTTTACCTTCGGCATCGTATTTTGAAGAAGGATTAGATATAATTTCTATTTTCTTTATTTGAGCGGCAGAAATAGCAGCCAATCGTTCACCGGTTATTTGTACCCCATTCAGATAAATAATGGCTTCCCCTTTTCCAAAAACAGATACTCCATTTTCAGCGACAATAACATTAGGCGATCTCGAAAGAATTTCGTTTACTGAGGTACTTGTTGCCAAAATAGTATTGGCGACATTTACTTCTACTGTCCCATTTGATTTATTCCTAAATAAAGGAGCTTTTGAAACCACTCTTACTTCATCCAGATCAACAGTCGCACTGCGAATCATGATTTTACCCAAATCAATTTTTGAATTCGCACCGTATTTTACATGAAAGATGGTATCCTTAAATTTTAGTGAAGTAAGCTTTATTAAAACTTCATCATGATTTAAATCTGACAATACAAAAGGCTCGTCAAAAAAACTAACTCCTTTGATAAAGCTTGAATCTTTAACAGCTAATGCGACGGCATTTCCCATTAACAATTCATTTTTAGAATTTACGACCTTTCCCGTTATGGTATTAATTGTCTGAGCACTTACTAGCGTTGAAATTAATAATAGTTTAATTATCAATATTTTTAATAAATCTTTTTGTTTCATTTTTATTTACAATGTTTATGCAGTTGTATTATTCTATAATTAAATTCTCTTCGAAAGTGAAGAATTGATTTTTCATACCCTCTTTTATGATATTCCCGAGATACTTTTCTCTGTCGTATTGTATTGTTAACTGCAGTTTGTTAAGGTATTCCCTCGTTGCTGCCGAAAAAACAACAAAGTCATTTTCGTTTTTGTCGTATGCTCCGTATTTATTATGTCCGATAGTAAAATCTTTGGAATCTTTTTTAGTTTCTTCGATATAATCTCTAAACGTTTCGTCATCTAATTTTGTAAAATATACTTTGTTTGTTTCGAAAGCGTTAATTACATTTTCTATAGTGAATTCATTCTCATAATTTAAATGAAAAGTATCCAGAATTTGATTTTCAACGAGGGAAAGTTGGCAAATAACACGAGCCAAAACGTCTACAGGAATCAATTTTATGTTGGCTTCTGCTTTCAAAAATTCATCAGAGTAACTTGCAATTTTAGAAAGTGTCAGTAATTTTAAATACATGAGGTTTTTATTCATATCTCCCTGTAAAACACCATTGACATAGTCTCCTCCTACATTCGAAAGACGAAAGACGTTTGTCTTAATTGAACTTTCATTATTTCTGATGTATCCTTCAGCCATTAGTTTAGAGCCCATATGAATAAAATGAGTCGTATCTTGCCCTAAGTTTAGATCTGTTTCATAAAATGCTTTTATTTCTTCAGGCATTGATTTTCCAACTATTCCAATTGTAGAAACATAATTAAAGTATTTTACACTATTTGAAACCGACCAATCAAAGATGTTTTTTGTACCTAAGTAATTTATATGTTCTTCGAGATTTGGCTTTCCAACAAAAGAAGGGGTTCCTGCTACGTGGTATACTGCATCTAATTCTTTTAATAAAGAGATTCCTTCTGCATTAAGCATCAAATCTTTTTGACTTAGGTCACCAACTACGACCTTGATTCTTCCATGGTTATTTATATTGAAATTCTTTTCGAATACCTTCCAAAATCTGTCATTCGCTTGTTTAATATCTGCCCCTCTGACTAAACATATTATGTTAAAATCAGTAGTTTCTAATAGCTCTTTGGCTAAATATGACCCCACCTGTCCTGTAGCTCCGGTAATTAAAACATTTTTACAGTCAATTTTTTTAGGCACTTCGCTCTTTTGTATCTCATTGATCAAAGAGTCATATTCTTCCTGTCTTATTTTTTGAGGTTTTATAAACTTCTTTTCATCACTTTTTTCAAGAACCACTAGTTCATTCATTCTTTCAAATAGTACTTCTGCAATCTTTTTTACAGTTGAAAAACTAAATATTTCTTCATAATTAATATAAGCTTTCCTGAATTCTTTTTCGAGTTCTGCTAACATATCCAGTCCGGTCAAAGAGTCACCTCCTAAATTGAAGAAATCATCATTTTCATTTATTTCATCTTCTATTTCCAAAATGGTTTTCCATATTGCCTTTATTTTACTTTGTAGTTCTAAAAGACTGTATTGATTCGTTTTTTTCTGTTTCTCTACTAATTCTTTTTTCTCAACTGCATCTTTTTCAGCACTAATTACTGGCATTGTATTTTTAGGCCAAAATCTTTTCATTTTATAAATTGGTAAATGAAAATCGTGTAAAAATACAGATGGGTTTTTAGTTTTTAATGGGTTTTTATCTGCTCTTAACACACTCTCATACAAGACAAATCGATCTTTTTTATTTAATCTTCCCTTTATATATGCTACCTCTTTATTATTTTCAAATTTTAAAAAATGATCCTCTTTACAGAAATTAATAATTATCACTTTTTCTTCTCCATGATTCTTAGAAATATATTCATTGAATCCTGCATAATTGAAATCATTCTCATTCTCCTTTATTAGATTTGGATTTTCAATTATAGCTTGGGGAGATAATTCATTGTTTAACATTTTTTGGATAATTCCATCGCCCTTTTTACTTATCACGCGGACATTATTATCTAGAACAGCTAATAAATACTTGTATAATACGTATTGAAATAAAACGCTAATCGTTTTACTCTCCTGCAAAGTTTCAGGTAAATGCTGCTTCCCAACATACTTATCCCAAGATGATTTTATAAGTATATTTTCCTCAAGAATTTCGTTTACTGTTTCAATATCATAAGAAATGAGTTCTAAATCCAGTAACATATAAGTACTTTTTGATGTTAGAGCACTTTCTTCCGGACTATTAAGTTTAGCAATAAGCTCTGCAGTATTAGAAAAGGTTAATGCCGTTTTATATTTAGCATTCTTATATATTCCGTTTATTTTAGTACTAAAACTTGATAAATTAACCTCTTTATTATTTTCAAGATGCTCTACTATATACCTTTTTAGATCCTCTAATCTCGGTTTTGTATTTTCGCTTAGTTGTATGAAATTAATTTGGGAATTAGAAACTGGGAGTGGATTCTTTTCTTGATGAGACAATACCATATGTATATTGGTACCTGTTAGTCCATAGCTGCTAACTCCTCCTATTCTTTTTCCGTTGTTAGATTCCCAATATTCGGATTCTCTTTGTACTTTAATTACACTATCCTCTTCATCTATATGTTCATTTGGTGTTGTAAAATTTGCTTGTGCAGGGATAATCTTGCTATTCAATGCAACAATTAATCTTAACAAACCTGCCATACCTGACATCGTATCTAAATGTCCTATTTGAGCTTTAATTGAGCTTATTTTACAATTAGATTTTACTATTTCTTTTTCAGTAAATGCTTCATTAATTCCGCTAAATTCTATTGGGTCACCCAATATGGTTCCCGTACCATGAGCTTCAATAAATTTTATATCCTTAGGATTTATCTTTGCATTTTCCCATGCTTTTATAATAACATCTTTTTGTGCCTCTACACTAGGAGCCGTAAGACTCGATATTCTTGCTCCGCCATGGTTAATGGCACTACCTTCTATCGTGGCATAAATTGTATCTTTATCTTTTTCAGCATCTTCCAATCGCTTTAAAACCATAAAAATAATTCCTTCGCCATTTAGCATCCCGTCAGCATCCTTATCAAATGGCCTACATTCGCCTTTATTTGATATGACGACAAAATTTTCAGCTCTTTCTTTTGATATAGCACCTAATTTTACACCTCCAACTATGGCCATGTTGCATTCTTCCTGTTTTAAAGCTGAGCATGCATTGTGTATTGAAACCAAAGAAGAAGAGCAGGTTGTATTTACAGATACAACTGGTCCCCTTAGATCCAAGAAATTTGCCAGGCGCGTTGCCTCAATGCCCGGAAGCGCATCAAAAAAATCATACTGCCCACCTAAAAAGTTTGTATACTGTGAACTTGCCGTAGAGAAAAAGATTCCAGTATTTGATTGTTTAATATCATTTTCTGTATATCCGGCATCATAAAATGCTCTGAGGGCATACGACATGAAAAATCTATGCTCTGGAAACATTTTTGTTGCCTCTCTTTCTGTTACATTGAAATACTCGTTGTCGAACAGGTCTATTCGTTTCAAGAAACTTCCAATCCCCATCTCTACAGGACCAAATTGATTGTGAATATCTTGTAGTCTTTCCGAAGACAAAGCTCCAATACTTGTTTCTTTATTTTTTAATGATTGGGATAATTCAGACCAGTTTTTAATTCCCGGCAATTCAAATGAAATTCCTATAACAGCTATTGATTTGTTCATTATATGTAAACTTTTTAGGTGTTTTGTATGATTCTATATAAAACTTATGTCTTTATTTTTAGATTAAAACTTTAAGACATCTACATTTTCTTCAACCTCTTCTGATTCATTCAACTCTTGATTTATAGCATAAGAAAGGTCTTCAATTGTATTATATTTAAACAAATCAATAATACTTATCGAAACATTCATTTTTTTCTTCAAAAGACGTCTAAGTCTCACAACATTTAGAGAACTACCCCCAATTTCAAAGAAATTATCTTTCACCCCTATTGGAGTTCTGTTCAGAATTTCTTCCCAGATTTCAACTAATTCTTTCTCAGTATTGTCTCTTGGTGCTAAGTAATCTATCTTCGATGTCAATTCAGACTGGTCAATATTCAAAAGAGATTTCTTATTTATTTTACCATTAGATGTTAGTGGCATCTTATCTATTTGCACGAAATAAGCTGGGACCATAATTGCAGGTAAACTTTTCATTAAAAAATTTCGCAATTCTGAACTATTCTGTTCGCTTTTTGAGGTTACATAAGCAATCAGTTCTTTATTACCGTCATTTAATTCTCTGTCAATTACGGCAACTTCATCAATATCTGATTTCTTCGCAAGTTGATATTCGATTTCTCCTAATTCTATACGATGACCTCTTATCTTAACTTGTCCATCTTCTCTGCCAAAAAACTCAATCGTTCCGTCTGGTAACCATCTTGCTAAGTCGCCGGTATTATATATTTTTTCACCTTTATCAAAAGGAGAATCTATAAATCTTTCCTTAGTAGTTGTTTCTTGATTATAATACCCTCTTGAAAGCCCTTTACCTCCAATATATAATTCTCCTTTAACATTGATAGGACATAACTTTCTTTCCTTATTCAATATATAAATACGCGTGTTAGCTATTGGTTTACCTATGCTGTTCTCTTTTTCAGATTCTACTTTACAGAAAGTTGACCAAATAGTTGTCTCTGTAGGACCATACATATTATAAATAGTTGCATCAGTCAGTTCAAGTGCTTTCTTCTTTAATTTCTCTGAGAAAAACTCTCCTCCAACAATCAAATTCTTAATCGATTTCAAAAATTTGTGAGATTCTTTATCCTCTATTAAAGCGCTTAAATACGAAGGCGTTATTTGCATGGATGTTATACCTTGATCTTTAGAAGTATTTCCTTTTGAATTAAATTCATTTTTCAACTCCGTTAAATGAGTCAATCCTTCCATTACCTTTTCATTTTCTATTCCAAAATCGATTAAACAACCTATTTCTGTAACGCCTATATTATGAAGGCTATTAAGTATTTTTCTACAATTTTCTTTTGTACCAAAAAGAGCAGAAGTATTCCAATATCTTTCAAAAACCATTTCTAATAAGTCTTCTAATTCTTTTTCTTCAATAGTAGTTTCTTCAACTACTAATCCGTTTAAAAGATTTTTTAGCAATCCTACGCTTGATCTTAAATAGTTTTTAAATGGTTCTTTCACTATTTCCTTTATACTATCCATGTCATTGCCCACATAGGCATGAAGCATTACTGTAATTTTGGCTTTTTCTACATCATGTCCATTATTCAACAATTCTTCTTTATAGGCTTTTATGTTTTTTTCCAAAACTTTGATGTCTTGCCCCAAGAGATGTGTTAACAGATTAGCTCCAATTTTACCAGCATTTTTAAAAGTTTCTACACTTCCTGAAGAAGTAATCCAGATTGGAATTTCTTTTTGAATTGGTTTAGGATAAATATTTAATTCAACTTCATTTCCTACTCCATTAATTCTTTTAACAGAACTCCCTTTCCATAATTCTTTAAGCTCTTCTATTTGGTCAAACATAATTGAATGACGGTTTGTATAATTTTCCGGTTTAAACACAAAATCATCTGCATGCCAACCTGAAGCTATTGATAATGCGACTCTACCTTTCGATAAATTATCAACAACCGACCATTCTTCAGCAACTCTGATGGTATCATGAAGAGGTAAAACCACACTTCCGGAATGTATTTTAATATTTTTTGTGATCGTTGCTATAGAAGCACCTAATAGGGACGGATTTGGGAATATCCCTCCAAACTCATGAAAATGTCTTTCCGGAATCCAAATCGCACTAAAATCATTTTCATCTCCAAATCGAGCAGAATCCATAAGGAGTTTATATTTATCATCTCCATCAGCATCTTGACTTGCAAAATAGAACAAACTAAAGTCCATTTTTTTATCATTCTGAAGAAGATTATCAAAATCATAAAAATCTAAATTATCCTGCTTAATTGTAGTCTTTATACCATTACACAAAGTCCAGAACAATTCTAATATTGAGATATCAAATGATATTGATGTTACCGCAAGTAAATGATCTGATTCCTTTATTTTCAGAGCGTCATTCATGCCTAATATAAAATTTGTAAGGGCTGTATGTTCAATCATTACCCCTTTAGGTTCACCTGTTGAACCAGAAGTGTAAATCATATAGGCCAGACTATTTTCATCTATAGACTGTATCTCGTATTTAGTAGCATATTTCTCTTTTTCAATACTAAATTGCTCAAGTATTTTAGAATCAATAATGATTTTGCAGTTACTATTTTCCTCCATATAGGCGATACGGTTTTCCGGATAAGTAGGGTCAATTGGTACATATGCTCCTCCTGATTTCCAAACCGCCAAAATAGTTATAACTAACCATTCGCTTCTATGTAATTTAATTCCAACTAAATCATCCTTATTTATTTTATTGCCTTCATTTAAATAATTAGCAAATTGATTAGAAATAACATCTAACTCTTTGTATGAATACACTTTGTCATTGATAATTAAGGCTTCTTTTTCAGCATTTTTATTAAGCTGCTCTACAAATAAATCAATAACCGATAAAGAGAAATCAATTTTCTTATCTGTTTTATTAAAGTCATTTATTAGTTTTTCCTTTTCTTCCAAAGGCAAAATACTGTTGCTATCTATCTTGTCTGAAGGTGAGTTCAAATAACAATCTACAAGTTGTTCAACAAACTGATGAATTTTATCTAATGTAATTCCGGACTTAATCTTTTTCATCAACCTGTATTCAAAAATCAACAACTTGTCTGTTGATTCAATTACATTTAAATCTAAAAATGTATTGGTGGCTTCATATGATTTTAATTTAAGACTTCCATTTTGATCAAACTCATTAATTCTAGATTCCGGAACGGACATTTCTCCATATACATGGAAATCTATATAGTTGAAAATAACATCAAAAAATGGGTTTTCGGTTCCTACTCGTTCTCCTGTTATTTTAGAGATTTCATATAATGTGGATCTTCCTTTTGTTTTTAATTCGGTTATCTGAGCCTCAATCCCTTTAAGGTACTCTAACCAAGTAGCTCCTTTAAAGTCTTTAAAATCCATTTTTACCGGTATCGAATTTAAAAAACATCCCAAAATCTTTTCTCCATCTTCCTTAACCGGTCTGTTATTCGATATTAACCCTACAACAAAATCTTCTTCTATTGTCAGCATACTCAATGCATAAACATAGGCTCCAAATAAAACATTTATATAAGTAAGTCCATCTTTTAATGATCTTACTTTAATTCTTTCAACCATTTTTTGATCAAATTCTCTTCGAATAACATCAAAAATAACTTCCTCAGATTTTGAAAAAATATCTAACCTTTTATATTCTTTTAATTTCTCTTTCCAGTAATTAATTGTGTTTATATTCGTTTTTTCAGCTATTTCTTCAACTACTGCATCTTTAAAAGTAGTTTTTAGCATTTGAGGTTTGTGGTTGATGTCTACTTCCAGTTGAAAATATAATGTGAATAATTCAGCATTAAAAGAAGCCAAACTCCATCCATCTAAAATAGCGTGATGAAATTGAAATATATAGATACTATTGTTCTCGTTAATATTAAAAACATTAATGCGCCACAAAGGGGCCTTTTTGAATTCAAAAGGTCTTTTAAGCTCATTCTTCATAAAGTCCTTAATGAAAATCTCCTGGTCTTTAGCGTCTTTTGATGTTATATCTTCAAAAGTAACATCCTCTGCAATTTCACTATAAACTATTTGTACTTCGTCACTGTAATTATCTAAATCGAAAGCTGTTCTTAAGATAGAGTGCTTTTGTACCATTAACGAAATTGCTTTCGAAAAAACATCAGGGTTGATTTTTGGTATGTGAAATACAAACTGATCATGATATATCGTTTGTTTATCATTCATTATTGATAATAATACCATTCCTTTTTGTATATCTGTCATCGGATATACATCTTCCATTTTACTTTTTTCCATTTTTTATTATATAATTTAAGTTGTTAATTTTGCTGCTACAATTCATTTTTTATACGATCACATAATCTCTTCTCTCAATTTATCAAATGACATTAGAATATCTTCTCTAACAATTTCATGCTCTTCAGAGGAGTTAACATTGTTTTTTATTTGATCCGTTAAATCTGAAATCGTATTAAATTCATACAATTGAGCAATCGTTAAACTCACATCGAACTTCTTATTAATTTTACTAATCAATCGGATGGACAGAATTGAATCTCCTCCTATCCAGAAA
This sequence comes from Flavobacterium sp. FlaQc-52, assembly GCF_044007495.1. NCBI lineage: Bacteria > Pseudomonadati > Bacteroidota > Flavobacteriia > Flavobacteriales > Flavobacteriaceae > Flavobacterium > Flavobacterium sp. FlaQc-52. Next base: position 111,077 of record NZ_JBIPCV010000007.1, read on the forward strand.
AAATTATCCCGAATACCAATTTTATTCTGCTTTAAAACTTCTTCCCATATCAATACCAGTTCAGATTCCATCTCATTTCGAGGGGCTTCATAACTTGAAACAGCTGTCTCTTCTTTTAGATCTGATAAGGCTTTTCTATTCAATTTTCCACTGTTGGTTAATGGAAAACTATCCAACTCTATAATCCTGCTTGGGATCATATAATCCGGTAAACTATCTTTTAGGTGGTCAAATAACAGTTCTTGGGTATATCCTGATTTTGAAATAACATAAGCTACCAGATATTTACGAAGAGTCGAATCACCTTTTACCAATACGGCAACATGCTCTACGTAATCGAATTCTTGAATCCTGGTTTCTATTTCGCCTAATTCTATCCTATTTCCTCGAATTTTAACTTGATTGTCAATCCTTCCCAGATAAGAAATCTCTCCATTAGGAAGCCATTTTGCTAAATCTCCTGTGCGATAGGCGCGCTTCTGGCTATTAAATGGACTAGGTATAAATCTATCGGAATTTAACTCCAGATTATTCAGATAGCCTCTGGCTACCTGAATCCCTTCAATAAGAAGTTCTCCGGGGATTCCTACAGGTTGCAATGACATTTGCTTATTTACGATATAGATTTTTGTGTTAGCTACCGGTTTTCCTATACTAACTCCTTCTCTTTTTGTATCTACTTCTGTTAAATCAATTGAAGTGACATCGATAGCAGCTTCTGTTGGTCCATATAAATTATGAATTCGAACCCAAGGTAATTTTTGCTTAAACTCTTCAACCATTACTCCCGGTAAAGCCTCTCCGCTACAAACTACATGACGCAAGCTTTTGCATTTTGAAGGATCTAGTTCTTCCAGAAAAATGCCTAACATCGAAGGCACAAAGTGCATAACTGTAACTTGTTTTTCTGCTATTATTTCCTGAAGATATGCAGGGTCTTTATGTCCCTCAGGTTGAGCAAAAACTAATTCACATCCGGTTATAGAAGGCATTAAAAGCTCCCAAACGGAAACATCGAAAGTATAGGGCGTTTTTTGTAAAATAACGTCCTTTGCGCTAATTTTAAGATCATCCCGCATCCATAACAACCTGTTATATAATCCTGAGTGATCATTTAAAACTCCTTTTGGATTACCTGTTGAACCGGATGTGTATATCGCATAGGCTATGTTTGTGCCCGAAACTGTTCTCTGTACTGCTGGAATTTTAGAGTTGCTTTTTTCTCTTTCAAATATTTCTAATACGGCATCATCTATGCAGATCTTATAACTGCTATCGCTTTTTATATATTCTAATCTAGTCTCAGGATAATGCGTATCTATTGGGACATATCCTGCTCCGGATTTTAGAACCCCCAAGATAGCTATCAACATTTTTTGACTGCGCTCTAGTTTTATACCCACTAAATCATTTGACTGAACTTCAAAATTTTCGCATAAGTAATAGGACAACTGATCTGTAAGAACATCCAGTTGCTGATAACTAATAATTGTATCTTGATAGCTCACTGCTGTGCGATCCGGAAATTCTGAAACACATTCTTTAAATAAATCTAATACTGTTTTATCCTCTTCATAATTAACTGCAGTAGCATTAAATACATTCAATATTAAATCGCGATCATCAATCGATAAATTTGTTTCACTCAATTTTTGATTTGGTAAATTGAGATAAATTGATAAAATTTCATCAATTAAACTATGAATTTTCTCTAGTGTAATATCTAATTTCAAACCTCTTTTTAGTGCATAGCCTAATTTTAATTCGTGTCCGGAAAGGTTGATATTCAAATCAAAAACAGTATTAGTTGCTTCAAAAGACTTTACATTGAAATCAAACTCCCGAGATTTAACAAATGATTCATCTGTTTCCAACTCTAATTCATTGTAAACATGAAAATCAACATAATTAACCAACACATCAAAAAATGGTGAACCTCCCAGAGTTTCCTCATTTGTTACCTTTGAAATCTCATATAATGTTAACCGCTCATTTTTCTTAATAGCCGTTAATTGATTTTCTGTATTTCTAAAATAATCAGACCATGTTAAACTATGAGAATTCTCCAACCTGTTTCTAACTGGTATAGTATTCAAAAAACAACCTAATATTTTCTCTCCATCCTCAATTACAGGTCGATTATTGGTGACCATTCCTATTACAAAGTCTTCTTCATAATTCATAATTTTAAGAACATGAATAAAAGCTGCATAAATTGCTGTTTTTATAGAAACACCGTCTTTTTTACATTTTTCCTCTAATTTGTATTTAAAATCAAAATCATAGACTTTTTCAAAATGTTCATTGGCATTTTCACTTTTAAATATATCCAGGCGCTTATAATCTGCTAATTCTTCTTGCCAGAAGCTGATATTCTCCTGATTGTTTTTTTCATATAATTCTTCAATTATAGCATCTCTATTTGTAGATTTTAACTTTTCGAATTTAGGGGTAGTACTATTGGTCAGATCTCTATAAATTTGGAACAATTCAGTGTTTAGAGTAGCCATACTCCATCCATCTAAAATGGCATGATGAAACTGGAATAAAAATATAGTTGCTGTTTCACTAATTTGAAATAAACTAATACGCCAAAGTAAGCCTGATTCCATGCTAAACGTATTTTGTCTCTCCGATGTCATATATCTTTTGATATAATCCTCTTTTTCTTTAGTCCCAAGCTCCTTAATATCTTGATAATCTATAGCGAATTCTATTTCCTTTTCTACTATTTGTACTTCATATTCATAAGTTGTCAGATCAAACCTTGATCTCAATGAAGCATGTTTCCAAATTAATATTGAAAATGCTTCTTTAAATCGTTCTGTGTTGACAGACGGAATTTGGAAAACAAATTGGTCGTGGTATATTCCTGTTCCGGAATTTAAACTAGAAAGAATTACCATTCCTTTCTGTATATCGCTCATCGGGTAAACATCTTCAATTGTTTCCGGGCAAGAAATTTCAGTCAGCACCTTTTCCTTTATAAGGTCAATTTTATCCTCAATCTCTTTTTTAGTGAATTGCTTATGTTTAGAGGAATAAACATCTTTTTCAATCTGAGTACGTAATGCCTCAACGGTATTAAATTCATACAATTGAGCAATCGTTAAACTTACATCGAACTTCTTATTAATTTTACTAATCAATCGGATGGAAAGAATCGAATCTCCTCCTATCCAGAAAAAATTATCCAGAATACCAATTTTATTCTGATTTAAAACTTCTTCCCATATCGATACCAGTTCAGATTCCATCTCATTTCTAGGAGCTTCATAACTTGAAACAGCTGTCTCTTCTTCTAGATCTGATAAGGCTTTTCTATTTAATTTTCCACTGTTGGTTAATGGAAAACTATCCAACTCTATAATCCGGCTTGGGATCATATAATCCGGTAAACTATCTTTTAGATGGTCAAATAACAGTTCTTGGGTATATCCTGATTTTGAAATAACATAAGCTACCAGATATTTACGAAGAGTCGAATCACCTTTTACCAATACGGCAACATGCTCTACGTAATCGAATTCTTGAATCCTGGTTTCTATTTCGCCTAATTCTATCCTGTTTCCTCGAATTTTAACTTGATTGTCAATCCTTCCCAGATAAGAAATCTCTCCATTTGGAAGCCATTTTGCTAAATCTCCTGTGCGATAGGCGCGCTTCTGGCTATTAAATGGACTAGGTATAAATCTATCGGAATTTAATTCCGGATTATTCAGATAGCCTCTGGCTACCTGAATCCCTTCAATAAGAAGTTCTCCGGGGATTCCTACAGGTTGCAATGACATTTGCTTATTTACGATATAGATTTTTGTGTTAGCTACCGGTTTTCCAATAGTAACTCCTGCTCTTTTTGTATCTACTTCTGTTAAATCAATTGAAGTGACATCGATGGCAGCTTCTGTAGGTCCATATAAATTATGAATTCGAACCCAAGGTAATTTTTGCTTAAACTCTTCAACCATTACTCCTGGTAAAGCCTCTCCGCTACAAACCACATGACGCAAGCTTTTGCATTTTGAAGGATCTAGTTCTTCCAGAAAAATGCCTAACATCGAAGGCACAAAGTGCATAACTGTAACTTGTTTTTCTGCTATTATTTCCTGAAGATATGCAGGGTCTTTATGTCCCTCAGGTTGGGCAAAGACTAATTCACATCCGGTTATAGAAGGCATTAAAAGCTCCCAAACGGAAACATCGAAAGTATAGGGCGTTTTTTGTAAAATAACATCCTTTGAGCTAATTTTAAGATCATCCCGCATCCATAACAACCTGTTATATAATCCTGAGTGATCATTTAAAACTCCTTTAGGATTACCTGTTGAACCGGATGTGTATATCGCATAGGCTATATTTGTGCCCGAAACTGTTCTCTGTACTGCTGGAATTTTAGAGTTGCTTTTTTCTTTTTCAAATATCTCTAATACGGCATCATCTATGCAGATCTTATAACTGCTATCGCTTTTTATATATTCTAATCGAGTCTCAGGATAATGTGTATCTATTGGAACATATCCTGCTCCGGATTTTAGAACCCCCAAGATAGCTATCAACATTTTTTGACTGCGCTCTAGTTTTATACCCACTAAATCATTTGGCTGAACTTCAAAATTCTCGCATAAGTAATGAGATAACTGATCAGTAAGAACATCCAGTTGCTGATAACTAATAATTGTATCTTGATAGCTCACTGCTGTGCGATCCGGAAATTCTGAAACACATTCTTTAAATAAATCTAATACTGTTTTATCCTCTTCATACTTAACTGCTGTAGCATTGAATACATTCAATATTAAATCGCGATCATCATCTAATAGGCAATCAATTTCGGTTAAATATTTATTCTCCAGTGTTGCAAATTGTTCAATAACGTTAAATAAATGACGTGATAATTTTTCTATTGATGCTGCGTCATATTTCTCACTATTGAACTTAAAATCAATCCGCATGGAGGTCGTCGATGGCAACACCATAAGATTAAAATCATAATTTGTTTGTTCAAAGACCTCGATAGCTTCAACAAATAAGTTCTGATCTGATTCGTCACTCCTATTAATCAAGCTGGCACTTTCTTTTACAGCCTCTTGAATTGGGAAGTTCTCGAAAATCATAATGTGATTAATCAATTCGGTACCTAGTTCGCTTTGAGATTGCACTTTTGCTAAATTTTGATAATGATGTGCATTACTATCAATTGCCATTTGTTGCATTCTTTTTAGAAGCGTAAGTGGAGTATCCTTTTCTTGGTGTTTTATTCGGATTGGGATTGTATTAATAAACAATCCTATCATATCCTCAATTTCACTTAAGTCTGCAGGTCTGCCAGATACTACAGCTCCGAAAACCACATCATTTGTATTATTGTATTTTGATAATAAATATCCCCAGACAGATTGTAAAAAAGTACTCTGTGTAATAGCGGCTGAATTACATAAAGTTTGCATTTTTGTAAATAACTCCCCTTCGATCTTTAAGGATTGTGTCCCTTCTGTATAAGTACTTTGTGCTAAATCTTTAACAAAAGGTAGAATTGCCACAGTGTTATAATCTTCCAGATAGTTTTTCCAGTATCCCATCGATTCATCCGTGTCTACAGACCTCAACCAATGTATATATTCTGAATATGGCTTTGGTTCTGCCAGATTAACAGTACTATTTCCACTAATACCCATTAATAACTGATTAAAATCATTAATCAATATACTCATACACCATCCATCCATTAATATGTGATGATGACTCCATACAAACTCATAATAATTATTTCCTAAATCAAGTACTTTTAATCGCATTAATGAACTATCGGAAAGTATAAAGCCTTCCTCTCTGTCTTTCAACTTAAATTGCTTAACATAGTCATCAATATTCCTTTCTTTTATAGAAGCAGGCAGCTTTTCAAAATAAAAATTTGCCGCTACTTCTTTTCGAACTACTTGTAGCGGTATGTCAATTATATTATTTATAAAACCCGTTCTCAGTACCGAATGTCGTTCAACTAATTTTTTATAGGCTTCATGAACTTCACTAATCTCTATATTTTTTATTTGCAATCTGTAGGATATTTGCTCAAAATATAACGAATTCGACTTGCTGGTTAGCCAGTGATAATAGATACCTTGTTGCAATGGCGAAAGCTCATATACATTTTCTATAGTTTGCGTTGACTTAATCTGACTTAATTCATTTACCGTTAATTCTTTGAACAGCAAGTCCGAAGGTGTTTTATAGGTTTCGTTTTTCTTTGATACCTTCTCAATTAACATTAATAATTTTTCTTGATAAGCCTCTGATAATTTTTTAATTGTATCGTGAGAATACATTAAATCAGAGTACATTATAGTCATAGAAAGTTTTCCTGACTCTGTAGATCCTGTAATACTTAAAAGAGAAATATCTGAATTTTCTTTTGCAATGTTATCCCCAATAGATTCGGAGGAATAACTAAAATCAGATTGAAAATTTTCTGAGAAAGAGTTGTCAAAATCTCCCAAATAATTAAACGATATGGATGAATTTATTTCCAGCGCTCCATAGTCCTCATTCAAGTATTTTAAAATCCCAAAACCTATTCCTTTAGCAGGTATTTTTCTAATATTTTCTTTTACTTTTATTAGGCTATCTATATCTTCCTCTGTATTTGTAATGTCTAATATTAAAGGGTATTCTGTTGTAAACCAACCAATGGTTCTGCTAACATCTATATCTTCAATTATATCTTCTCTTCCATGGCCTTCCATCTTAATTATGGTACGATCCTGTTCAAACACTTCTTTTATGGCCAATGCTAAACCCGTTAACAATACATCATTGATTTCTGTTGTATAAACCTTATGAAATTTGGTTTGTAGCAACTCTGTTGTTTGTGTGTCTAAGCTAAAAGTGAATTGATTCTCCAGGGCTGCAGCGCTCTCATTGATTTTATAATCTGTTTTTATTCGAGCTGCTTTTTCTTGACTTAATGTAGACCAGTATGATGCTTCATTAATCATTTTTTTACTGTAGGCATGTTTTTGTTGCGATATTGCCCATTGTTGAAATGAATTTGTTTTTAATGGCAATACTAACTTTTCATTTTTTTCTGCCTGATTGTACAGTGTTAATAAATCTTCAATTAGAATTCTCCACGAAACAGCGTCTATTACTAAATGGTGTACTATTATTGCCAGTCTGTCCCCGTCATTCATTTTGAAATGTGCCACTTTAAGTAACGGACCATTAGTAAGATTAAATGATTTTTGCAGCTTTTCAGACAGAGCAGTCATTTCGTCTAATGGGTTTTCATAAGTCGTCAGATCATGATCAATTACTATATAATCTCTTACATCAAAGGGATTATTGTATTGTATCCTTTTTCCATTCTCTTCTTTAAAGACGATTCGCAAAGCATCATGATGCTCCAATAACTTATGGATACAATCTTGTAATACGATGCTTTTTATTCTTGACTCACTTTTTAACAGTACTGACTGATTGTAATGCTGTGGCGCATTAACATTAGGGTTTTCGAAAAGATAATGTTGTATAGGAGTTAAAGGGGATTCTCCTACAACCTCTTTTTGATTAATTATGGTTACACTTGAAGTTAAAAGCAATGCTAAATTCTCAATAACAGGATTCCTTAATATTTGCTCGACTTTTAGAGTGTATCCAGCTTGTTTTAATCTGGAAACTATTTGAATAGATTTTATAGAATCACCTCCTAATTCATAAAAACTATTCTTGACACTAATTTGTTTATGTTTTAACACTTCTTGACATATCGTCACTAAAACTTCCTCTTTTGTGTTTCTGGGAGCTATATAATCAACTTTTACAGATAATTGATTTTCATGAAGTTGTTGCAACTTTTTAGTATCAATTTTACCATTAGGTGTAAGTGGAAATTTCTCAAATTGCTGATAATGTGCAGGAATCATGTAATTAGGTACTCTATCGATCAGGAAATTCCTTATTTCCGCTACATTGAATGCTCTATCTGCAACAATATAAGCGAATAGCTCTTCTTGATTTGCAACTCCTTTTTTTACTAACACAACTACTTCCCGGATACCTTCAATCTGTCTTATATAAGATTCTATTTCTCCAAGCTCAATTCTATATCCTCTAATTTTTACCTGATTATCTGCTCTTCCAAGAAATTCAATATTGCCGTCATACAACCATATCGCTACATCTCCTGTTCTATATAATTTTACTCCTTTTTCAAATGGACTCTCTATAAATTTTTCTGAGGTCAATTCTGGCCTGTTTAAATATCCTTGTGCTACACCTTCTCCCGAAATATATAATTCACCTATAGCTCCTTTAGGGATAAGTCTTTGCTCCTTATTTAACAGGTAAACTTTGGTGTTACCAATAGGTTTCCCTATGGTAGAAATGACAGGCTCATTCCTATTATATTTGTATACAGAGCTCCAGACGGTGCATTCAGTAGGTCCATATTCATTAAATAAAGTACAATCGCTTAATGTTTTAACCGCATGAAATTCGTCAACCAATGAGGTATGACATAATTCTCCTGCTACAATGATTTCTTTTAAATCATTGCTCATTTGCGAAAGAGGTTGCAATAATATTTTAAGATAGGAAGGCACAGTTAAAAAGTGACTTACCTTTTCTTTCCGGATGAAATCTGTTAGGTATTCAATATCCTCTAACATATCTGCAGGAGGTATACATAATTTACCTCCAACGCTAAGTGTTCCAAAGATCCCAGCTATAGAACTATCAAATGCAATAGAAGATAAGAGTAAAAAAGCATTTACTTTTTCATAAGCTTGTATTCTTGCATTATTAGAATGCATTAAATTTTTATGTGAAATTAAAACCCCCTTTGGTTTTCCTGTAGAACCGGAAGTATATATAACATAAGCCAAATCTGAAGGTTTGATATTTAATATCCTATTTTCATCAGAATAAGATGTTTTTCTTGTAATAAATTCTTCTATTACTTTATCATCTATTATTACTTTACATTGCGCATCATTTTCAATAAAATCAATCCTTTCTGCGGGATAATTAACATCTATTGGAACATAAGCTCCATTTGCCTTTAGTGCTGAAAAAATAGCAATTATAGCCCAATGCCCCTGAGCTAATTTTATTCCGATAAAATCATTAGGCTGAACATTAAATTGCTCAATCAAATAGCTTGAAAATTGATTCGAAATTTTATTGAATTCACTATAATTAAGTTTAGTATCTTTATCAGATATAGCCATTTCATCAGGAAATTCTTTGGCTATTTCTTCTATTACATCCACTATTGACTTACTTAAAGTAGATTTATTTTTTACGTTATTAAATAGGACTAATTGCTCATTTTTTTCTTCGGCACTTAAAAAATCAAGCTTTTCTATTGGATCATTGGAGCATACTACTATTTCTGAAATTCGTTTGAAATGACCTATTAGTGTCTTAATCATGTCCTCTTCATACAAATCTGTATTATAAACTGCTTTTAAAAACAGGTGCCCATCTGTTTCTGAAAAGTGAAATTCTATATCAAATAAAGCTTTGCACAGGTTTTTACTTTCTATATCGATACTGTTTTTTTCTTCAAAGATCTCTCCTGTATCATCACCGGTGTTTTGAAGAATTAACATGATATCAAAAAGAGGACTACGACTAACATCTTTTGTTAAATTTAAATCCTCAATTAATAAATCAAAAGGATATTCTTGATGTAAAAACGCTTGCAACGTGTTCTTTTTAACTTCTTCATAAAATTCTTTAAACGAATGCTGAGCGTCAATTTTATTTCGGAGTGCCAAAGTATTTACGTAAAAACCTATTTGGTTTTCTAAAGCCGCATGGTTTCTACCAGCAACAGGAGCCCCAATTACGATATCATTTATATTCGTGTAGCTATAAATTAATACATCTAATATCCCTAATAAGGTTATGAAAAGGCTGCCTTTATTATCGTTAGAAAATTGCTTTAATTTTTCTGTTAAAGGTTTTGATAAATATGTTTCTATTGACGCACCATTATGTGTTTTTAATAATGGTCTTTTTTTACCTGAAGGCAAATTAATTCTTGGTAACTCTTCAAAGAAAACACTTCCCCAATAGTCTTTATGGGTAGCATCAGGTTTTGCTAATTGTTGTAGCTGCCATTCTGCATAATCTTTGTATTGAATTTCCATCTTTTCAATTTCATTCTCTCTCCCAGATGCGTATAACTTATAATGATTTAAAACATCTTTAGCTAATACGCCCATAGACCATCCATCACTTATAATGTGATGCATATTATAATAAAAGGTATATTCATTACCGGAAGTTTTGAAAATTGAAACTCTCAATAGTGGCCCATTTTCTAAATCAAACTTCTTATATGAATCTTCTTGTATATAATCTGTTATGACTTCTAATTGATCCACTTTATCACTAAAATCCTTGTAATTGATAACAAAATTGAGTTCCGTAACAGGCAAAACCCATTGACGAATTTCATCATTATCGTTTTTTCTAAATACGGTACGTAATATTTCATGCTTTTCAATTACGGAGACTATTGCTTTTTTGAATTTTTCAATATCATAGTCCCCTTTTAATTCAATCGATGCAGGCATATTATAAGCTTCAGAAACGCCTTCAAATTGAGATGAAACCCAAAGCCTCTTTTGAGAATGCGATAAGGCATAACTTTCCTGAGCTTCAATTTTTTTGATTTCTTCAAATTTTTTAGCTGAAGCATATTTTTTAAAGTAGGCTACTAACTCTGCTTTGTGTTCTTTTAATTTTGAAATGATATTGGGGTCCAATTGATCCCCGTCAAAACTGATTTGCAAATCATCACCATCTAAGGTTAAGCTTATTTGATGATCGGTAATTTCTTTTATTAATTCAATTATTTCCATAATTTATATCTTAATCATATTAGTTTTTGCTGTTTGAACATTCAAAATCTTGGTCGCCAAATCGATTTCCATTGCAATCATTTTTACCGTTGCTTTCTGATAAAAATCCTGTAAGTCTAATAGAATACTGTATTGTTTTTCAATTCGTTTTATAAAAATCATGGCCTTTAGGGAATCTCCTCCTAACTCAAAGAAATCATCTGTGATTCCGACTTTTTCATAATTAAAAAAATCTTGTATCATCTCGCACAATTCCGCTTCCAATTTGGTCTCAGGGGCGGTATAGGCAGTCACTACGATTGGACGTTCAATAGTGTTTTTAGTAGTTAATACTGGATCTTCGGTTTTTTTAGATTCTGCTATAATATGATTCAGATCACGGTGAGACACCATTAAACTCGAAATATTTTTAGTCAAAAATGAGTTTTTGAACACCGTAATAATTTCTTCATCGGTTAATTTTCTACCAGTTAAATCATCCAAATAAACCGTGATCCAATGGCTCAGTTCATCGCTCTTATGTTCTTTGAATAAGGTGGTATAAATTTCAGATAAAACACCCGGTCTGTATTTTGAGCCTTCTATTATGGAAGAAAGTCTTAGAGGAAACCAAACAAAATCTATATTTATGTTTTTAATAGCCTCGTAAAGATTGTCAATAAAACTAGTTTTAATCTTAACTTCAGTGGCCAAATCAGCTACATCTAATGGCTCCAGCTCTACTTGCTCGTTCCATAGTTCAGGATTGCAAATTATTCCGGAAATACTCCCATGCTCTTTAAGAATGAATTCAATAGTTTCTTTAAATTGTTTTGGACATTCTAAATTGGTCTGATATTTTATTACATTTTCAGCTATTGAGTCCTCATTAGCGGTCGTATTACCGCAAAGTAATAAAACGTTACTATTATTCGATAAAGAGGAGAGATGATCCACAATCGGTTTCACAATACCGGCTGTAGAATGAATTACCAAATAATTTTTCTCTCCTTCAAATTCCGTGCTTTTTTTAGTACTGTTTAATTTTATATTTTCAAAAAAGGGTACCCAACGATTGTTGTTTCTATAGGCTACAGTGCTATCTTTTTCGTTAAATATTAGATCATTAACAATATTTTCGATCAGTACCGGATCATCCTGATCCTGGTCTGCGTCAAGTATATAATTCGTAAACAGTCTTTCTTTTCTGTCAAATAAATCCGCCATTTTTATTGCGAAGTCCATTGAAATACTACTTACTTCATTTCCTAAAACTCTAGTATTGAACTTAGATAAGAAAGTTACTTTTATTGAAAATTGATTTACTGATTCGTACAAGAACTTTATAGGATTGTAGTTTACATCCTCTTCCTTTGGAGCATCAATCAACCAGTTATATATGACATTTAAAACTTTAATTTTCTTTGCTTTTAAATCAGCAAACAGCTCCTGAAAATTAGTACTGTTATTAGGGTCAATGCTATAAATACCTGAATCTGACTTTACAAACGAAGATCCTTTAGTAACCATAACAAGCTCATTACCCAGCGATAGCATTTGATTTTCTATAGCTTTTATGGTTTTTCCACTATTTGAAAAGATCAGATAAACTCCTTTTTCTTCGGATTTTTTTTCTGAGCTCTCGATTAACGATTTTTTCCAATTGTTTACATAATAGGAATTGAAAATGCTTCTTTCCGCATTTTTAAAAGCGCCTCCATTATTCATCAATTGGGTAATCGGACTTACTTTAACCGGTAATGTTGTTTTGTCAAATACATAAGTAGGAGCCGGTATTTTATAATGTTTTTGATAATCATAATAAGCTTCCCAGTCAACCTCAATTCCGTGTTCCCAAATACGGCCTAGAGACTCGTTAAAAAACTGATAATCATTGACATCATTTTTTATATGCCTAATCGAATGAACAGCTGTTTGATCCGAATTATAATACTGATTTTGTTTCAGAAAAGAAGTCAAAGTATGACCAGGACCAATTTCTATATAAAGGCCATCTCCTTTTTGTAATAAATAATTTATACCGTCAAAGAAGTTCACTGTCCCTCTTAAATGAGCCACCCAATATTTTGCTGAAGTCGCGTCCTCTTTGGTTATTTCTTCACCTGTCAGATTAGATACAAATGGAAATTTAGGGGACGAAAGCGTGACTTTTTTAATAATTTCTTCGTACTCTTCCAGAATACTATCCATCATCTCGGAATGAAAAGCATGAGAGGTTTTTAAAGGCACATAACTTATGTTATTTTCACCCAGTATTTCCGTAAACTCTGAAATAGCCTTTTTTGTTCCGGATGCCACAAATGAATTTGCCGTATTTATGGCAGCAATAGACACATTTTTTGGAAGTAAAGGTTTAATCTCAGCTAGATTTACCCCAATACCAATCATATCACCTTCTTCAATTTTTGCCATTAACTCGGCTCTTTTTGTCACTACATACAGAGCATCTTCAAATGAAAAAACCTCGCTGATACAAGCCGCTACATATTCTCCTAAACTATGCCCTATCATACTGTCAGGTGTAACACCTAATCTTATATAGAGTTTTGCAAAAGCGTATTCTACTAAAAATAATAATGGCTGTGTATAAAAAGTATTATTAATTAGTTCTTTGTTAACGGTTTCACTGTTGGTATATCCTAAGATTATACTATAGTCTATTCCGGTTAATTTGGTTATTATTTTAAATCCTTCGTCAATTATTGATTGAAAGAAAGGATTATTTAAATACACTTCTTTAGCCATCAGAAAATACTGGCTGCCTTGACCGGAAAACATGAAAACAATCTTTTTCTTCCTGTTATTGCTAATCTCCTTCTCCGGAACTGTATCAAGCTGAATCAGCTGATTTATCGCTTCTTCTTTATTTTTACAAACAATATAATTTCTGTATCTGAAATCTTTACGCCCCGTGTTTAGCGTATAGGCCAAAGCAGGAATCTTAACCTCTTCGTTCTTTTCTAAAAAATTTCTGAGCGTTTTTTCATAGTTTTTAAGAGCTGTTTTTGTTTTAGCAGAAAAAGTAATCAGCTGGTACAAGTTTGAATCGAAATTCTCTTTAAACTCCGGAGCTTCTTCCAGAACAACATGGGCATTTGTACCTCCAATACCGAAACTACTTACGCCGGCATTTAATAATTGATCCTGATTAGACACCCACTTTTGCAGTTTATCATTTACATAAAAAGGCCCGGATTCAAAGTTAATTTCAGGGTTTGCTTCTTTATAATTTATAGAAGGAGGCAGCATCTTATTTTTAAGTGACAAAGCCGTTTTTATAACCCCGACAATTCCTGCAACCGCATCAAGATGACCCAGATTTGATTTAACAGAACCAATGGCGCAAGAATGGTTTTTATTATAATTAAATGCTTTGTTTAAAGCTTCAATTTCAACAGGATCTCCTAATTTAGTTGCTGTTCCATGTGCTTCTATGTAACTGACATCTTCAGGGGTTATTCCGGCAAAACTATGGGCTAATTTGATACAATCGGCTTGACCATTAACACTTGGCGCTGTATATCCTACCTTTCTTTTACCATCATTATTTACTGCAGTTGCTCTGATAACGGCATAAATATGGTCCTTATCATTTAAAGCATCTTCCAGTCTTTTTAAAACGACAACACCCACACCCTCTCCAAAAGTAGTACCGGAGGAATCTTTGTCGAATGTTCTACAGTGACCGTCATTTGAAAATATTAAATCATCTTCATACAAGTACCCATACTCCGTCGTCGTATTAATGCTCACCGCGCCAGCCAAAGCAGTTGAACATTCTTTCAATAATAGACTTCTACAGGCAATATGCAATGCTGTTAAGGCACTTGAACATGCTGTATTTATATAAAAACTAGGCCCTTTAAAATTTAGGCTATATGAAATTAAAGTACTGATAAAATTCTTATCTGCGAGTCTCGCTGTCATAAAAGAACCTACAGCATTATTTGGATTTAATAGCGTTTCAGCTCTCCAGTTTAAGTTATCTGATGCAGATAAATACAACCCTATTTTTTCTTTATATTGATCCAGATTATAGCTTGCGTCTTCTAATGCCAACCAAACATGTTCGTGCATGATTCTTATTTGAGGATCCATAAGTTCTGCTTCTTCTTTTGTGTATCCAAAAAAAGAATAATCAAAGCTTTCAGAATTGTCAATAAAGGCGCTTGATTTGATATAATTAGGTTTTTTTAGCAACTCTTTGCCTATACCCAATTTTTCTAATTCTTCATCGTCATAAAAATGAATCAGTTCCTGACCCTTTACAAGATTATTCCAAAAAGCTTCAATGTTTTCTGATTTATGAAACTTACCGGACATTCCAATAATTGCAATATCTTTTTTTCTTACACTATTTAATTTACTTTCCATTATTAGAAGAAGGTCTTTATAAAAATTAATTTATCAACAGATAAAATCTACGATGCACGTTTACTATTATTGGTTTGCTCTGACTCGCAAAATTGCTCCTATAGAAAATCTATAATTTCATCTATTTCATCAGAAAAAGAAGCTTTCTCATTCTCCGTTTCATCCTCTGATTGATGGAATACATTCTCCATTAAGTCACTTATATTAGAATATTGAAATAATAAAACAGGTTTAATAGTGGTATTAAACTGTGTATTAATCTCATTCAAAATCTTTATAAGTTTGATAGAATTTGCTCCGAGGTCGAAGAAGTTATCGTGAATTCCTATTTCCTGATGACTTCTTTCTAGTTCCTTCGCTAAAATCTGAACTAATTTTTGTTCTGTTTCATTTCTGGCCGCTACATAATTTTCATTTGTAACAACCTTATATTCCTTAGGATCCGGAAGATCTTTATGGCTTATTTTTCCATTTGTGGTTAGAGGAAAACCATCTAATTGAACAAAATAGGAAGGGATCGCATAATCTGGTATTCTGCTGGCAAGGTATTTTCTAAGGTCCGAGGCATTTTGTACTTTACTCGAAACGAAATAGGCAATCAATTCATTTTCAGATTCATTATTTTTATTCACAACGACAGAAACCTCTTCGATATCCTCTTTATCAATTAAATAATGCTCTATTTCTTCTAATTCTATTCGGTGCCCTCTAATTTTAACCTGGTTATCTTTTCTACCTAAATAAATTAAATCTCCAGTTTCTACCCATTTAACTAAATCTCCAGTTTTATATAATCTAATGTTACCAATTGATTCTATTTCCTGCGTCACAAACTTTGTATCGGTAAGCGCTTTATTATTAAGATAGGCTCTTGCCAATCCTTCGCCATAAACATGTAATTCTCCAACTACTCCAAAAGGGACTATTTGTTGAAATTTATCTAATACCAAACAGCCCAAAGTTGGTATCGGTTGCCCGATATTACTTTCGATTGAAGCAATTTCTTTTTTAGTTATTTCCTTATAAGTGACATGGACGGTTGTTTCTGTGATACCGTACATATTGATTATTTTACAATCAGGGAAATGGTTTTTCCATGTTTTTAAAGAGGATGTTATCAAAGCTTCCCCTCCGAAAATAAGATATCGGGTACTAAAAGATTTATCTGAGCCTAAAACTATTTTTTGAAGATGTTTAAAAGCTGTTGGCGTTTGATTCAATACAGTTACACCTTGCTCAGCTATGAAGTTAGAAAAAGCATTAAAATCTTTTGTTTCCTCTTTTGTCACAGCTGCCAGCTTACCACCGAACAATAAGGCTCCAAAAATTTCCCAAACCGAAAAATCAAAATAATAAGAATGAAAAAGACACCAAACGTCGTTTTCGTTGAAATCGAACTGAAAGTCTTTGTTGTAAAATAATCGAACTACATTGCGGTGTTCTATTAAAGTACCTTTAGGATTACCTGTTGTTCCTGAGGTGTAAATAACATAGGCTAAGTTATTTGGATTTATTTTTCTACTAAAACCAGTCTTGGTATAGTGGTCTTTCTTGTTTTCGAATTCAGTAACTACGGCAGTATCGATACATAATTTTATACCGCTGTCTTTTTTGATATAATCCAATCGCTCCGTTGGATAATCGATTCCTAAAGGCAGATAGGCAGCACCGGTTTTTAATATCGCCAGTATTGCTATTACCACCCATTGGCTACGCTCCAGTAACAGACCTACTAAATCTTCTTGCTGAATAGTATTATTGTCAACTAAATACTGCGCAAACTGATTTGATATCTCGTCTAATTCTTTATAGGTGTAAGAGAAATTCTCATACGTTAAAGCAATTCTCTGCGGATGTTTTAAAGCTTGTTCATCAAATAAATCAATTATTGTTTTTTCATTAGGGAAAGGGGTATCTGTTTTGTCAAAAAGAGTAACTAACAGATTCTTTTCAGATTTGCTCAAATAATTCAATGCCTTTATTGAAACATTTGGTGTCAGGATACTATTTTCAGCCAATTGAATAAAATGCATCATTATTCCGGACATAGTGGCTTTACTATAAACATCGGTATTGTAGTTTAGTTTAAAAAGTAACTTATCGCCAATTTCGGCAAAGTTTATTTCCAAATCCATTTTAGATAACTCTTCTCCTTTATCTACAATAACATTTGCCTCAATAGTATGTCCCCCTTTAATTTTATCGCCGGTATTCTGAAGCGCCATCATCATATCAAAAATGGCACTTCTACTGATATCTCTTTTAGTATTCAAATCATTTAAAATCTGATCGAATGGGTATTCCTGATGAGAGAAAGCACTTAATACTTGCTCTTTGGTTTTCTTGTAATGGGTTAAAAAATCATCCTCCGGATTGATTTTGTTTCTCAATACCAAGGTGTTAACATAAAATCCAATTTGATTTTCCAGATCTATGTGGTTTCTACCAGCCACCGGAGTACCAATAAGAAGGTCCTCATGTCCCGTATATCTGTAAACCAAAGCATTCCAAAGTGCTAACAGGCTTATAAATAAACTGCCTTCCTGATCTTTCGTAAAAAGCTTTAGAGAATTAGTTAACTCACTTGATAAATAGACCTCTAAAGTATTTCCTTTTTGAGTTTTTAATGGCGGTCTTGTTTTGCTACTTGGTAAATCTATTATCGGTAACTCTCCCGACAACACCTCTGACCAATATTTTTTATGCCCTTCCTTTTCCGGTTTATTCAATCCTTCCAGTTGACTGGCTGCATAGTCTTTGTACTGAATTGACAGTGGCGATAATTGTACTTTTTCTTTGGTCGTAAATGCTTTATAAAATGACATTACATCGTTTGCTAATACGCCCATAGACCAACCATCACCAATAATATGATGCATATTGTAATGAAAAACGTATTGATCTACTGCAGTCTTAAGTATTGCGGCTCTTAATAAAGGCCCTTTTTCCAGATTAAATAGTTTCAATTTATCTTCTTGAATATAAGAAGACACAGCATTCATTGGCTGTTCTTCACCTGAAAAGTCTTCATACCCAATAAAAAAATCTACCTCATCGCTATTCAAAACCCATTGCGATATTTGCCCTTTACTGTTCTTTCTAAAAACGGTTCTTAAAATTTCATGGCGTTCTATAACTGCAAATACGGCTTCTTGAAAAAGCTTTATGTCATAGTCTCCTTTTAATTCTACCTGCTGCGTTATATTATAAGAAGACAAGCCTTCTTCGAATTGATCTAATACCCAAAGACGCTGTTGTGATGAAGATAACGGATACCCGTCAATTGATACCGATACCGGAGCAATTGCCAATGCTACATCACTAGTTGTTTTTTGCTCTTTTAAGTATTGAACTAAAGCTTCTTTATCTTTTTTGATTCTGGAAATAAGCTCTTGCGGTATTTCCTGATGGTTAAATTTTAGTTTTAAATCCTCTCCGTCTAATGAAATATAAATTTCATTTTCTCTTAATTCTTTTAATAAATTTTTCATTGCTTAGCCTCAAATTATCAATTGATTAACCTGTATTTTATCTTCTTGTAACCATTTCTTTTCTTCTATTAACGAGGAAAGGTCGTATACCGTTTTATTTGAAAAGATCTCCGCAATGGTAATTGCGATACCTGTTTCTTTCTTCAATATATTAATCAGCACCATCGCCTTTAATGAATCCCCTCCTAATGAAAAAAAGTCATCTTGTGTTCCAACTCCTTTTAAACCAAATAAATCCTCAAAGATTTTAACCATTTGAGATTCCTTTTCCGTTTTGGGTTCCGCATAACTGGTTTTAAGTGTTTTCCTGTTTATTTCAGCATTTAGTATCGACTTAACTTCCTTTTTAATGGCACTTACTGGATTATGAATATCTCTTTTGGAGACTATAATTTGTTTTATATCCTCATAAATAAATGAGTTATGAAAAGTTGTTACTACTTCTTTTTGATTGATCCAGGGTTCTTCTTCTTGTACTCTATCCAGATTTATAATAGACCAATTGGCTTTTGCTTTTTGCAGTACTATACTATCCATTAATGCAGAGGCAGAAGCATATGCGCCATAAGAAATTCCACCTAAAAAAGAAGACAAGCTTGATATCACTTTTACAAAATCTACTTTTCTGTCTCTGGTAATTCTTTCAATATTTAAAAATCCGTTTACTCTTGGTGAAAAATGCTTTTCTATACTATTATCTGTAATCGTATTTACTAATGCAATTTCTGTGATATCAATATTCCTTGCCATATGAACAATCCCATCAATAGTTCCATGTTCACTTTCGATACTTTCAAATGCCAATAAAAAACTTTCATAATCCGCTATATCAACATGCAGGGAAGTGATGGTCCCTGAATACTCTTTTAGTTTTTCATATAATTGTTTCTGCTTTTTATTCCATTGCTGGGGAAATGCATTAGACAAGATTATTACATTAGCTTGGTACTCTTTTAAGAGATGAGAGGCCAAAGCATATTCAATATCGTCTAACATTCCGATGATCAAATAATTCCCCTTTTCTTTTATGATTGGGGCTCTGTATTTATCCTTTTGCCCTATCTCTAAAGATTCGTAATTCGGTATCCATCTGCGCCCATTTCTAAAGGCTACCTTATAATATTTGGTTTCCATTTCCAACTCGCCGGATACTTCGAAGACTGATTTTTCGAGTTCATCATTTACATCAATATCAATAGAAGTGGCATATATATTGACAAACTCCTGAGTTAAAACGTTTAACATAGTCTCCGTGTGCTGATTGATGTTAGTGCTGTTTTCTGCTCCGGTAACTGTATTATTTTTATCATTAATTACAGCTATTTTTTTAGGTTCCGTTATTTCGTCTAACTTAAAAGCTTTAATTATTGTTTGAATAGTATTAAACGTAAGGTTATAGTCCTGATACTTTCTATGTACTTCTGTAGCATTCTTATGAGACAGTTCCCAAGCATAAATAATAAAATCGAACTTGAAATTTACTGTTCTTAAATGCGAGTTAAGCTCCTCATAATCTCCTAACACCTCAGGATTTACAATTATCTTATTAGGATTTTCCGCTTCAAATCGTTCTCCTTTGACAATTTCAATTATGTGTTTTCCATCTGTCTTTAATTTTTTGATCAATTCATTGTTAAATGATGATCCGTCATTAAAAAAAAGATATTTTTCGGCTTTAGAAAATAGAGTTCCTTTGTTTTTACTTCTTGGGATATATTTCCATGAAAGCATATAGACGGATTCTGAAATTTCTTTTTTTCCCGGTTCCAAAGCATCTCTCTTTAGAAAATTTTCGTCTATAGTTACTTTAGACGGAACATCATAACGATCAAAATCATAGGTAGGAATTGAGAGCCTGTTCGGTTTTCCTCCCTCATAATAAACCTCCCAATTAATGTCTATTCCATTGCTCCATAACTGCCCTAAAAAATCAGTAAAATACTTGTCGTCATCTACTGTTTCTTTGTGATGTTTTACGGTAGTTATTACATCGTTTTCCAAATTTATATTCTGGCTCTTTTTATAAAATGTTGCCAATGTTCTGCCAGGCCCTACTTCTATAAATAAAGAATTATTGAGTGCTATAAGCTCTTTTATTCCTTTTTCAAATTCTACTTTTTCTAATATATGATTAGACCAATATTTTATTGAAGTGCTTTCTTCATCAGTTATAAATTTTCCGGTTATGTTAGAAATAAATGGTATTTCAGACTTTTGGAGTGTTATGCTTTCTAATTCTTTTTCAAAATCTTCCTGTATTTCATTCATCATTGTTGAATGAAAAGCATGTGACGTTTTTAATAGTACAAATGGAATTTCTTCCTCCTCTAATTGTTTTTTAACTAAAGCGATACTTGTTTCTGTACCGGAAACAACAAAAGAATCATGAGCATTTATTGCAGCAACAGAAACACCTTCAATTATTTCTTTTTTGATCTGGTTAATTGATATTCCAATGCTTAACATCTCTCCTTTTGGGACTTTTGACATTAACTCAGCTCTTTTAGCGACAATTTTCAAAGCGTCTTTAAAAGTAAAAACCCCACCAATTGTAGCTGCGACATATTCTCCCAGACTATGACCAATCATATAATTGGGTTTAACACCAATAGAAATCAGCAATTGAGCAAGTGTGTATTCAAACAAAAAGAGAATCGGTTGGGTAAACAACGTTTCGTTTATTCTCGTATCTGCTACTGCGTCAGCATTAAATAAGATATTTTTATAATCAAAATCGTTAAATTCCTTTAAATACAGTAACCCTTGGTCTAACGTTTCTTTGAATAAAGGGTAGGTTTGATAAAGCTCTTTACCCATATTCACATATTGGCTTCCTTGACCGGAAAACATAAAGATTATATTATTTTTAGGAGAAAGAGCGGTTGCGAACGTATTCTTATCCTTGAGAGCTTGTATCAAATCATCGCCTTCTTTTACAATCAGATATTTTCTAAAATCAAATTGTTTTCTTCCTATTTGTAAGGTATAAGATAAGTCTTCTATACTTACCTCTTTTTTATGCTCAATAAATTTTAAAAGCTTCTCTTCATAACGCTCCAGAGCATTTTCTGTTTGAGCAGAATATCGAACTAATTTATATTTAGATTTTACTTTTGTATTCTCGTTTAGGGGCGCTTCTTGAAGAATTACATGAATATTTGTTCCGCCAATTCCCAACGAACTAACGCCGGCCGTACGAGCCTTTCCATCTACATTTTCCCATTTTTTAGAAGAATGATTGACATAGAATGGACCTTCATTAAAATTGATCGTTGGATTAGGGCTTTCATAATGTAGACTTGCCGGAATAGTTTTGTGATTTAGTGACAAAGCTGTTTTTATTAATCCTGCAATTCCTGCTGCCTCGTCGGCATGCCCCATATTTGATTTTACCGTACCAATAGCACACTTATGGCTGGTGCTATTATTAAATGCAATATTTAGGGATTCTATTTCGATAGGATCTCCAATTTTAGTACCTGTCCCATGAGCTTCTATATAAGAAATATCTTCCGGTTCAACTCCTGCTATTTTATGAGCCAACTTTATACATTCTATTTGTCCCGTAACGCTGGGCATTGTATATCCGGCTTTGGCATTTCCGTCATTATTCATGGCGGAACCTTTTATAACGGCATAAATATTATCGTTATCCTTAATTGCTTCTTCCAGTCTTTTTAAAACGACTACACCGGCACCATCAGAACCAATTGTCCCGGATGATTGACTATCAAAACTTCGATTATGCCCGTCGATTGACATGATCGATCCTTCCTGATATTTATAACCGTAATCATTTTCTGAAAGTAACCTTATACCCCCCACTACAGCAGTTCCGCATTCACTTAAAAGCAAACTGCGACAAGCCAGATGCACCGTACTTAAGGATGTTGAGCAAGCGGTATCAATAAAATAACAAGGTCCTTTAAAATTTAATTTATGAGCTATCAGAGAGGCCATAAAATTGGGGTTAGACATCTTACTCTTCGTCAATTCATCAACATTAACATCATTTGTCAAAGACGTATATAAACTCCAATTTAAATCCTTGTTAGCACCTAAAAAGACTCCGATTTTTTTAGTATATCGCTCTATATCACATGCAGCATCTTCTATAGCTTCCCAAACCAAATGATGCATCATCCTTGTTTGAGGATTCATTATTCTCGCTTCGTCCAGTGTATATTTAAAAAAGGGATAGTCAAAGAAATTTGTATTGGCTACAAATGAGGCCGCTTTTATGTAATTTTTGCGGTTCAACACTTTTTTTTCAATACCTTTTTCTTTCAGCTCATCGTCTGTAAAAAAATGGATCAATTCTTTTTCCTCCACCAGATTTTTCCAAAACTCCTCTATATTATCTGATTTTGGAAACCTTCCCGACAATCCAATTATAGCTATATCTTTTTTCATTTCGTACGTAACATTAGATTCTTCAATTAATTCACCACTTCTTTTATTAATCTTACAAATCGTTCATAAAATCCATTAATTCCTCCACATCTTCCATTTCATTTTCTTCTATTTTTACTGTATTGGATAACTTATCCTGATTCAGGTTTTCTCCCAAAGTTCGTATCGTCGGATATTGAAAAAAGGATATGATTTTTAAATCTGTATGCAAAGCGGTGTTCAATATGGCTAGCAATTGAAAGGCTTTCATGGAATTACCTCCAATTTCAAAAAAGTTATCATCGATACTAATTTGCTCCAGTTTTAAATAGTCACCCCATAATGTTGCCAGCTTTTCTTCCATCTCATTCCTTGGAGCCACATAGTTTTTAGTTGCACTAATTTCCTCGTTCGGAGCAGGCAGTTTTTTATAATCAATTTTGCCGTTTGGTGTTTGCGGAAAGTCATCAAGCGTTATTACATATTGAGGTATCATGTAGTGTGGCAAACGCAATCTTAAAAATTCTTTGACGCTGTTTTCTTCTGTATAACTTGCCGTTTTGATATAAGCAACAAGGAACGTTTGTCCTTTGTTTTCAAAAGTTGAAATAGCACTTTGCGTGACCGTTTCGTGCTCAAGAATTACATTTTCTATTTCTTTTAATTCAATTCTGTGCCCTTTAATTTTTACCTGGCTGTCTATTCTTCCTTGATATTCTAACTCTCCATTAGAAATCCAACGAGCCAAATCACCTGTTTTATATATTTTTTGGTTGTATTCAAAAGGGTTGTCTATAAATTGTGACGATGTTAGTTCATCATTGTGTAAATACCCTAAAGATACCCCATCTCCACCTATGCATAATTCTCCTGAGACCCCTACCGGACATAACTGGTTATAGGCATCCAGGATATAAATTTTTGTATTTGCAATAGGCTTTCCTAACGTTACATCGTTGCTTGTTGCTACCGTTTTTACGGAAGACCAAATCGTTGTTTCTGTAGGTCCATACATATTATAAATATCATTCTTGACTTCGCTAAGGAGCTTTTCTGCAAGTGCTTTTTTTAATGCTTCTCCACCAACTAAAAGCGTCTTTATTTGCTGTAGTGCTTCTTTACCTTTCGTATTCAATAAAAATTCTTCGTAAAACGATGGTGTAGATTGCATGTGTGTAACCTTATGCTGCTGAATAAGTGTTGTCACCTCTTCATCCGATGTTAGTTTATTCATGCGATTTACAATAAAGTCATACTGAACTTTAGATCTTCTTACCAACTCTTTTAAGCTAAATAAATGATCCAGATTTTCCAGTACCTTTTTTTCCTCTACTCCAAAATCAATCAAACATGCTATTTCATTAACATTAATATTGTAGGCGCGGTTTATTATTTCCAAACAGGTTTCCGGAGTTCCAAACAAACTACTGCTTTTATAAAATCTTAAAAAACCCATATCTAATAAGGCTTCTTCGTCACTTTTTAAGTCCAGCCCTTGCTCTTCTGCAAGAGGTTTTAGAAGATCCAGCGAGTTTCTTAAATAATTTTTAAAGGGCTCTTCGACAATATTCTTTACCTCTTCCGCATTATTTCCGACATAAGTATGTAACATTAACGCCACTTTTCCTTTCTGCGGATCAAATCCGTTCTCTTTAAGCGTTTGTCTGTATACTTCAATTTTTTCTCCTAAATCTTCAATACTCTGGCCTAACAAATGGGTCAGAACATTGGCTCCAATGCTTCCTGCATATCTAAACGTCTCTACACTTCCTGCGGCAGTCACCCAAATTGGAAGTTCTTTTTGCACGGGAGTAGGATGTATTTTAAATTCAAAGTCTTTCCCTATTCCGTTTTTACGGGTTAAGGTTTCTCCTCTCCATAACTTTTTTAGCAGGTCTATTTTTTCATGCATCAATTGATGACGATTCTGATAATCATTGGGTGCTAAAACAAAATCGTTTGGATGCCATCCGGAAGCAATAGATAATTCCACTCTCCCTTCAGATAAATTATCGATCATTGACCACTCTTCGGCAACTCTTACAGGATCATGTAGCGGCAATACCACACTTCCTGAGCGAAGTTTTATATTTTTTGTAATGGTTGAAACTGCGGCAGCGGCAATTGACGGATTGGGAAATTGATCTCCAAAATCATGAAAATGCCTTTCCGGAACCCAGATCGCTTCAAATCCGTTTTTATCGGCATATCCGGCTCCTTCAATAAGTAGTTTGTATTTATTGGTTTCCGAACTTGTTCCGGTAGGGAAGTAAAACAAACTGAAATCCATTTTAGGTTTAGGCAGAATAGGAACCGGCCTTTCTAAATGAATTACAACCTTACTTCCGCGAGTCAATGTCCATAACAATTCCAGAATTGAAATATCAAAACTTATACTGGTCATGGCTAACCACACTTCATGCTGAGTTGTCTGATCAAACTTCAGATTCATTCCCTCCATAAAGTTCACTAAATTCCTGTGGGATACTTTTACCCCTTTTGGTTTACCGGTAGAGCCTGAGGTATAAATAACATATGCCAATGACGTACTTTCAATTTCTGGCAGGTAAAACGCTTCTAATGACTCCGCATCCAAGGTAGCAACGGAAATGGTTTTAACGCTTTTAGAAATTATGTTTTGGGTCTCTTGGTCTGTTAAAACAATTTTTGTTTTACTGTGTTCTATGATATAGTCAATACGATCCAATGGGTAAAATGGATCTAATGGCAAATAGGAAGCTCCTGACTTTAGTATTCCAAGAATCGCAATCATCATTTCCATAGAACGTCCCAAGCAAACCCCTACTGTAGTATTGGATTGTACATCCTGTTTGTGAAGATAGGAAGCCAATCGTGTAGATTTTTCGTCCAGTTCTTTATAAGTCATCTCTTTTCCATCGCATACCAGAGCAATTTTTTCAGGAAACAGCATGGCTTGCTTTTGAAACAAAGAAACAGTTGTTGCTTTCGTATCATACTGATGCGTCGTAGCATTGAATTTATTTAAGAGCTCTTCTATTTGTTTACTATCCAAATACTTTGTGCTTTTAATATCCAATTGTGGTTCTTTGACACTTTGTACTATGAAGTTTTCATAATTAACCGCCAGGTCTTCAATGAATTTTTTCTGAAAGAGATCCGTATTGTACTCTATAGATAAGCTCAGATTGCTTTCGTCTTCAAAAAAAGTAAATGTTAAGTCATACTTGCTGACTGTGCTCTCATAATTGGTATAAAAAGAACATTTTAATCCTTCAAAAAACAAATCAGAACTAATTGATTCGTCGTTTTTTTGCTGATGTGCCACCAGAATATCAAACAAAGGAGAGCGGCTTACATCTCTGCTTAAATTAAGTTTATCTACCAAGTCTCCAAATGAATAACCTGAATTTGAATATGCTTCTTCTAAGGTTTGCTTTTGCAGGTTGAATAAATCTAAAAAAGAACTATCTCCCTGAAATTGCATGCGTATTGGCAACGTATTAATATACAAGCCAATTTGATTTTGAAGTTCCGCATGATTCCTTCCGGAAACGGGAGTTCCTAAAATAATATCCGTTTGAGAAGTATATCGATACAATAATCCATTTACAGCGGCCATCAATGACATAAAAAGAGTTCCTTTGTTTTCGCTAGAAAACACTCTTAAGCTTTTTAAATTTTTTTGACTTATTGTATGTGTATAACTGGATCCTTTATAGGTCTTTAAAGCTGGTCGGGATTGATAAGTTGGTAAGTTAATTACCGGCAATTCTCCTGAAAATTTTTCTAACCAATATTTTTCTTCGCTTTTTACATTTTCTTTATCACTAACCCACTCGGCATAATCTTTAAATTGTATCGGCAGCTCCTGTAAATTAATCGGGTTTTCGGAAACTAAACTATTATAGATTTGTGCTAAATCAGACATCAAAATTTCTAAAGAGGCCCCGTCCGATATAATATGATGGATATTAATTCCTAAATAATATTCCTTGTCGTTTTTGTGCAATAACAGCGTTTTCAAAAAAGAAGATTCTTTTAGTTCAAACGGTGATTTTATAAAATCGGTTACAATACTTTTAATTTCTTCGTCCGAACAATTATTTCTGACTTCCATTTGAAAGTCAGCTTCTTGTAAAACTTTTTGAGCTATTTCACCATTTTCCTGTAGTACAAAATGCGTTCTTAAAACCTCATGTCGCATCACAAGCGCATTAACCGCTTGTTGTAATTTAGTGGTATTTATATCGCCTTCCAATTTTAAAACAATAGGCAAATTGTAGGCACTGTTAATATCTTCCATTTGGCATAAAATCCAAAATCGCAATTGAGAAGAGGTTACCGGGTATAACTCTTTTATAGCTGCTTTAAGAATTTTATTAGAAGAACTAACTAATGTTATTTTCTTTAAGTAATCGAGAATACTTTCTTTATTTTCTTTTACCAGTTCAATGAGCGAGTTATCAATATCTTCTTCCAGAAAAATCAATTCAAGATTTTCCCCGGATAGTTTCACATCTAAACCCTTTAATCTTATTTCTTTTAAAATAGAGGCTGCTTTCATTTTATATAAGAATTTTTTTCTTCTCCGTTAATGTTACTTGATTTTGTAACGACTTTAAATTTTCGATATGTAGCGCTACCGATTCAATAGTCGGATCACTTAAAAACAATTCAAATGTTATTTCAGTAGTTAACTCTGTCTTTATTTGATTTAACATTTTATGCATTCTCAGACTATGCCCGCCTAATTCAAAAAAGTTATCCAGGATTCCTACCTTATCGATCCCTAATAGATCTTTCCAGATTTCTGCTAATTGCTTTTCTATGTCCGTTTCCGGTGCTATATATTGTGTAGTAACTAAAGCACTGTCATCGATCTCAGGCAATGCTTTTTTATTGATTTTCCCGTTAGGTGTAAGCGGGATTTCATCCAAGATAACGATATGAGAAGGTAACATGTAGTCCGGAAGAACCTTGCTTAATTGTTTTTTTAAGTAAAGTCGGTCAATGGCTGCAGTTGGTACAATATAAGCCACTATCAGTTGCTCCTTTTCTTTATTCACAACATCAACAAAAGCCTGATTTACATGATCTTGAATCAGAATAACGTTTTTAATTTCTTCTAATTCAATTCTATATCCTCTAATTTTTATTTGATTATCATTCCTGCCTAAATAGATCATATTGCCTGTATAATCTTCATAGGCTAAATCTCCTGTTTTGTATAAACGCTCGTCTTTTTCAAACGGATTGGCGATGAATCGCTCGTTAGTCAGGTCAGGTAATTTTAAATAGCCCAGCGCTAAATGTTCCCCTCCAACATAGATCTCGCCTATTACTTTTTTAGGTACCGGTTGCTGATTCTTATCTAATAAATATATGGCAGTATTGGCTACCGGTTTTCCTATTGGAACATAAGATACAATCTCGTTTTCCTCCTTACACATTGTATAACTGGTCACTACATGGGTTTCTGAAGGGCCATAATGGTTGTGTAATTTAACTTTTGGGTTTTGTACCAAAAATTCTTGTAACGTATTATTCGCCATTAATTGCTCCCCGGAAGATATAATGTGTTTAATCTCATGGTTTTTAACAAATGTTTCTTTTGGAAAATCAAAAAAGTTCGTCAAGGCAGAAAATGGAAAACACAACACTTCAATAGCATTGCCAACAATGAAATCTAAAAGTCTCCTGAAATCAATTTTCATTGCTTCCGGAGTTATAAACAGAACCCCTCCACTACTTAACACAAACCAGCAATCCTGTAAGGAGACGTCAAAACTAAAGGAGGTATATTGCAAATGCTTTAATCCTGATTCTATACCCGAGTCATAAATATTCCATTGAATTAAATTGCTGAGCATTCTATGGGTTTGTACCACCCCCTTAGGATGTCCGGTAGAGCCTGAGGTGTAAATAACGAAGGAAGGATCATCTAATTGATTTACGATATTCAGATTAGTATCATCCCATTCAGAAAATGCAAATTGATCTAAATTGATTATAGCTGCCTTTTCTGATAATTCTTCGTCAAATAAATCTATTGTTGAAATTACTGTTTGTATTTCAGCATCTTCCAAGATATACTCTTTACGTTCAATATGATATTTATGATCAATTGGAACATAACATCCACCGGCTTTTATAATGCCTATCATTGCCAGGACATTTAAATGTGAACGTCCCAAAATTACTCCTACGTTAGTTTGTGGAGTTACGTTGTATTTTTCTCTTAAGCAATGTGCTAACTGATTGGTGTATTCATTTACTTCTTTATATGTTAATGAAATATCTTCGTATTTAACCGCTACATTTTCCGGTGTGCGTTGTACTTGATTTTCAAAAAATTCTATCACGCATTTTTTTACATATTTTTCCGTTGCAGCTTCTTGTTTAAGTACTCCTTCCTTCTCTGTAAGATAGTTAAGTGCTCCTATTCTTTTTGCAGGTTGAGTCAATAATAGGTGTACTAATTTTTTATAATGCGTTATAAACTGTGCTATGAATTTTTCCTCAAATAAATCGGTATTGTATTCTACCTTAAGGGATAACAAGTCATTTTCGGTCTCTTCTACATACACTAATAGATCAAATTTACTGGTCGTATATTTTTCGACTGTAATTGCTTCTGAAAAAGCCTCATCGTCAAATTGTTCTTCGTTTTTTGCTCCTTCTTTTGGCAAAACCACCAGCATCACATCAAAAAGAGGATTTCTTGAAGCATCCTTTTTTAAATTCAAAGCTTTTACTACTTCTTCAAAAGGATATTGCTGATTGTTATGTGCTTCTAATATGGATTGTTTTACAGCTGTAAAAAAAGTATCAAATGAATCGGATTGTTCTACTTTGTTTCTAATGGCCAAAGTATTGGTATAAAACCCTATTTGATTATGTAAATCTATATGCTCTCTCGCAGCAAAAGGGCTTCCTATAATAGTGTCATTATTTCCCGTGTATTTCGCCAACATCACATGCAAAGTGCTTAACATTACCATATACAATGAACCTTCCTGGCTTTTTTGGTAAGAGCTTACAGCATTAGAAATGTCGGTATTAAAATAGGTTTTCAACGTTTGTCCGTTATACGTTTTTACGGGTGGACGTGTACCTGAAATGGGTAATTCTAAAACCGGAGTTTCGGTTGAAAGTTTAGCCAACCAATAATCCTTTTGTTTTAGAAAAGATGCTCCTTCAAGATTATCCAAATTCCATAACGTATAATCTTTATACTGAATTCTTAATTCTTCCAGTGCGGGTACTTTATTCGTCTGTAAGGCCTTATAAGCGGTCAATATTTCGCTCTTTAAAATTGGAATTGACCAGGCGTCGCAGATAATATGATGTAAAATACAGGAGAAATAATAGCTGTTGTTGTCATACTTTAATAAAGCAGCTCTCAACAAAGGACCATTCTCTAAATCAAACGGCACATTTGCTTTTTCTTTGATGTATTCGTTTACTTTGTACAAAGAGTCCGCAGCTTCTGAATAATCCTCGTAATCGAGATTAAAGTTTAATTCTTGTACGGATAGTATCTGTTGTTGTGGTTCTTTTTCTGCATTGAGTCGAAATACGGTACGCAATATTTCATGTCGGTTCAGGACATAAATTATAGCATCTTCTAAGCTATTTTGATCATAATCGCCTTCTAGTTTAACTTCAAAAGGAATGTGATAGGCAATAGAGGCTGTAGTGGACTGTGATTCAAACCAAATTCTAAATTGTGCATTGGAAACAGGATAACTAAGTGCTTCTTTGGCTTTGGGTATTTCTTTAAATTTATTGATCGAAATAGATTGTAAATAACTTATAATCTGTTCTTTATTATTTCTTACTATTTCCACTACCTCATCCTCCACAGTCTCTTTTAACAGAGATACTTCCAGCTGATTCCCGACTAGCTTTACCGCTACTCCTTTTTCTCTTAGTTCTTTAATTAAAAAGATTGTTTCCATGTGTAATTTTATATTAGTATCTTTTTTACAGACCGTTCGTTATCTATTTCTTCCACCCATTTCACATTTTCAATATTCATTGCTAAATTCTGAATGGTAGGACGCAGGAATAATTCCTGAATATTGATCGATACATCAAATTGTTTTTGAAGAACTGATAATAGCTCAGTCGCTTTTAAACTATGTCCGCCCAATTCGAAGAAATCATCTGTTATACCTACCTTTTCCAAACCAAGTATGTCCTGCCATATGGCGGCTATTTTTGCTTCTGTTTCTGAGGTTGGTGCTACATAGTCTGAAGCTTTTATTTTGAAAATTTCCAGTTTTAAAAGTGCCGTTTTATCAACTTTACCATTAGCTGTTAAGGGTATTTCGTCTAACAACAGAGAATAGGTTGGCAACATATAACCCGGCAGTTTTTGTGACAGGCTTTTACGTATTTGCTGCATGTCAATATTCTCGCCTTTTAAGTAAGCAACAATTTGTTTTTCTCCGTCATGCTCCTTGGTGAGTACTACTGCATTGCTTATGGTTTCTTCTTCTTGTAAAGCATGTTCTATTTCGCCCAGCTCTATACGGTATCCACGAATTTTTATCTGATCGTCTTTTCGTCCTGCAAAACCTATATTTTGATCGGGCATCCAATAGCCCAAATCTCCCGTGCGATACATGACAGTTCCGGGATCAAACGGATTTGGTACAAATTTCTCCTTAGTCAGCTCAGGTTGATTCAAATAACCCACCGATAATCCCTTTCCGGAGATACAGATCTCGCCTATTAGTCCTTCTCCTTGTAAGGCTAATTCCTCTGATACGATATAAAAACGGGTGTTAGAAATAGGTTTTCCAATTGGAAGCGAATGTTCCTGCTTTTTTTCAATCCTGTAACAACTGCTATAAGTCGTATCTTCAGACGGACCGTACAGATTTCTTATCTCGATCGGATATTTGATCAGGGCATTGCTCAACGCTATCGGAATAGGTTCTCCCGCCATATTTAATACCGAAACATTTTTTAAAGAAATCTCTCTTTCCAGTAAATTATCCACTACAGAAGGAACTGTGTTTATGAATATTTTTTGGTCGCTGTCTACGTAATCGGCAATGGCCAATCCGTTGGTAATGATTCTGATTTTTTTTCCGGTGCTCAGTGGATAAAACATTTCAAACACCGATAAATCAAAACAATGTGAAGTTGCTGCATAGAGAATGTCAAAATCAGCAGCAGCAAATTCTTCTTTACTCCACTCTAAAAAGGCTACAGCATTATCATGGGTTAACATAACGCCTTTTGGTCTTCCGGTAGATCCCGAAGTATAGATGATGTAAGCTAATGAATCGGATGTTATTTTAATTTCCGGCAGTTCTGCAACCGGTATGTTTGCCTGTTCAAAATCATGCAATACTTTTTCGGTTATTGTAATTTTACAGGAACTGTCCTGTTCGATATAAGCGATTCGTTCTTCCGGATAATTTAAATCGATAGGAACGTAAATCGCTCCGGTTTTTAAGACCGCTAGCAGGGCTATAACCAACCATTCATCTCTTTTTACTTTTATACCTACAAAATCTCCCGGACGTACAGCGTATTGATCCAACAGGTAGTGTGCCAACTGATTTGATTTTTCCGATAACGTTTTGTACGTAATCGTTTTATCTTCACACACAAGCGCAATGGCCTCGGGTGTTTTACGCATTTGAGCGTTAACCAAATCTACTATAGTTCTATTTTCTTGATAGGCTCTATTTGTCGCGTTATAAGTGTGCAGCAAACGTTGTTTTTCTTCACTGGGAACAAAGTCAATTTTGGCAATGCTATCGTTCGGTTTTTCTATCCCTTCAGAAATAAATTTTTCTAAATAGTGTACCAGTTTTTGAACAAAACCCTTGGTATATATATCAGTATTGTAATTCAACGTCAGATTCAGACTCTCTTTTCCTTCCGCAAAAGAAAAACTCAAATCAAACTGGCTTGTGTTCTTTTGTATTTTTTTATAGGGCGCTATTGTTATTTCTTCGAAAGTTTCTTCTTTAGAAAAAAGATCTTGCTGATTGTGTAAAACAACCATAACATCAAAAAGTGCCGATCTTGAAAGGTCTCGTTTTAACCCCAATTCTTCTACCAGTACATCAAAAGGATAAGATTGATTCTCATACCCTTCCAGCAAAACCTTCTTTTGTTTTTTTACTAAACTGCCATACGTATCGGTTACTTCAAAACGAGTTCGAATTGCCAGTGTGTTCAGGTATAATCCTATTTGATCTTCTAAATCCGGATAATCTCGTCCTGCTACCGGAGTTCCGAGAATGATATCAGTTTGTCCGCTGTATCTGTAAAACAAGCCGTTTAATCCTGCCATTACTGCCATGAACAAAGTAGCTTGATGCTGTTGGCAAAAACCCTTTAATTTGGTAATAAAATCTATTGAGAAAGCATGTGAAATACTATCGCCATTATACGTTTTTACTTTTGGACGTGTGGCTGTGGTCAACAATTCCAATACCGGAAGATTACCTGCAAATTGCTCGCGCCAGTAACTTCCTGATTCGGCTAATTTTTCCTGATTTGGCACACTGTTGTACCAATGCGCGTAATCTTTATATTGAATCGGTAAATCCGGTAACGCAATTCCTGTAGCCTGTTTTAGATGGTTGTATTGGGCTACTATTTCTCTGGATAAAATTTCCATCGACCAGCCATCTCCTACAATATGATGCAGATTAAACAAGAGTAAATAATGCGCATCGTTAAAGCTTATAATTTCTACTTTTAGCAGTGGTGCCTCACCCAGATCAAAAGGATGGTTGACATGACTGGTTATTTTTGCTGATAACGCTTCTTCATTTAATCCATGATGCAGGTCTATCGGACAAACAACCGATGCTGCTGGCAGTACATATTGGCTCAACACTCCCGATTCATCTGCTTTAAAAACCGTGCGAAGACTCTCGTGTCGGTCAATGAGTTTATCTACTGATTGTTGAAATAAGGACAGGTCTAATTTGCCTTTCAATTCTAATACATTCGCAATGTTGTAAGCCGCACTGCCTCCCTCAAATTGACTTAGTGTCCATAAACGTCTTTGTGAAGAAGTCACCGGATAGTATTCCTGCTCCGGTATTTTGGTAAATTGTGCGCTCGCAGACAGTTGTAATTTTGCTATAATTCCCAGTATGGTCGGGGATTCAAAAACATCCTTGACTTTTAATTTATATCCTAGTTTTTCTAATTTATTGATGAGTCTTATCACTTTCAGACTGTGTCCTCCCAAGTCAAAAAAACTGGTGGTAATGCCGATCTTGGATATTCCTAAAATCTCTTCCCATAACAAAACCATTTGAGATTCCAGATCGTTTCCGGGGGCCACATATTCGTTATTTTTTACGCCAAGATCTTCAATGGCCAATAACGCTTGTTTGTTTATTTTTCCATTAGAAGTTAAAGGAATTGTTTCCAGTTCTACATAAAACCCAGGAATCATATAATCCGGTAAACTTGTTCTTAAGCCGTTTTTTAAAGCTTCAATATTGATGTTTGTACCGACTACATAAGCCACAAGAACTTGTTCTCCGGCTCGTTCTTTGGCTAGTACTACTGCCGTGGTTACGGTTTTATCTTCTTGTAGTGCCTGTTCAATCTCGCCAAGTTCTACACGATATCCTCTAATTTTTATCTGTTGGTCTTTTCGGCCTATGAAACCAATGTTCCCGTCGGGCATCCAATAACCTAAATCTCCTGTACGGTACAGCAACAAATCAGAATTAAACGGATTGGAGACAAATTTCTCTCTCGTCAATTCAGGCTGATTCAAGTATCCGGCTGCTATTCCTTTTCCCGAAATACAAAGTTCACCAACAATTCCAACAGGAGTTAATTGAGTAGCACCCGACTCCATAATATATACTTGCCTGTTCACTATTGGTTTACCAATTGGAATGACTGTTTCTTTATTTGTTAGCTGATAATAGGTCGCACAAACAGTGCTTTCTGTGGGGCCATAAGTATTAAATACGGCAAGTTTGTCCCATAAATTACTAACATGATCGGCTTGTAAAGTATCTCCGCCACTAATCAGTGTTCTGATCCCAAGATCGTACTGATCGTATGTATCATTCAGGTATTGCAATGCATAAGGATTCGTACTTAAAACCGTTATTTTGTGTTGTTCGCAAAGCTTGAATAACGCATCAAAATCCCCTTTTTCGTAATGAAAAAACAAGGTTCCTCCGCTACTAAGAATCGGAAATATTTCTTCTATAGACGTGTCAAAAGAAATGCTGGCTTGCTGCACTACACTATCCTGAGCCGTTAATCGAAAATGATTTTTAAACGTTAACACATAATCTACAAAAGATTCATGTGTAATCTGAACCCCTTTCGGATTTCCGGTCGATCCCGAAGTGTAGATCACATAAGCTAAATCTTCTTGGGCAATCGTAGCAACAGGCGTCTCAGCATATTGCTCTACATTATTTTTAAACTCGTCTATGATTTGCGTATTGACAATCAGTTTACATCCGCTGTCTTCTTGTATGTACTTTTTTCGTGCTTCGGGATAGGCAGGATCTATGGGTACGTAGACCGCTCCTGCTTTTAATACACCCAGAATCGCAATAATCATCCATGGATTTCTTTCCAGTTCAATTCCAATAAAATCACCTTTTTTTATGTTGAATTTTTGCGAAAGACAATTGGCCAGTTTAGTACTGTAGGTTTCTAATTGGGCATAGCTGATTTTCTCTCCCTGGTGTACAAATGCGGTTTGATTTGGGGCTTCCTTAGCCTTTGATTGTATAAGATTTACTACTGTCAAAGAAGAATCGTAAGGCGTTAGTGCCGTATTGAACTCGTTAAGAAGTTTATTTTTTTCTGCCGGAGATACAATTTCAATAGCATTTATTGCTTGTTCGGGCTTTCTCAAACCCGAACTTACAAAAGCTTCAAAGTGCTGTAACAAATTAGCTATAAAATTCTCCTGATAGATATCTGTATTGTATTCTACGTTTAATGTCAGTCCTTTTTCACTTTCTACAAATACAAAACTAATGTCCAGTTGGCTTACACCTCTTTCTATTTCGCTGTATTCAGTAGCCACAATCCCATCAATTTCTTTTTGATCGTTTAGTTCCAAGCCCTGATGATTTTGCAACAACACCATAATATCAAACAATGGTGATCTGCTTTGGTCTTTAGGAAGTGCTAATTGATTGACAAGTGCTGTAAAAGGATATTCTTTGTTTTCGTATGCTTTGATAAGCGTCTGCTTTTGTTTCTGCATGAGTTCCAAAAAGCTGTCTTCCTTATCAAATTTTGTTCGAATTGGCAGTGCATTAGAGTATAAACCTATTTGATTCTCAATATCAGAATGTTCTCTTCCTGCCACAGTAGTACCAAGGGTTATATCGCTCTGACCTGTATATCTGGAAAACAATCCATTAAGGCCTCCAACTAAGAGCATAAACAAAGTCATTTGCTGTTCTTTACCAAATGTGTTTAATGCTGCTAAAAACGATTTTGAAAATTCGTGCTGAAGAATATTTCCGTTATACGTTTTCATGACCGGACGTTTTCCCGGAACTAAATTTAATAGAGGG
Source organism: Flavobacterium sp. FlaQc-52 (assembly GCF_044007495.1). Lineage (NCBI taxonomy): Bacteria > Pseudomonadati > Bacteroidota > Flavobacteriia > Flavobacteriales > Flavobacteriaceae > Flavobacterium > Flavobacterium sp. FlaQc-52. Next base: position 147,740 of record NZ_JBIPCV010000007.1, read on the forward strand.
GAATTGGTTTCAAACTGTTGCTTCCAATATTCTAATTTGTTATGATATTCAGGACTTGCAAGTTTCTCATTGAGCCATTCGCTGTAGTCTTTGTATTGTATCGACAGTTCTGCCAATTGTATTTCCTGGTTATGGACTAAACTATTGTAAACCAGCATTACTTCTCTGGTTAGAATTTGCAAGGACCAGCCATCGCCTATGATATGGTGCAACACAAATAACAAAATGTGCTCTTCTTCGTTTCTTTTTAATAAAGTAGCGCTCAGCAAAAGATCTTTTTCCAGATCGAAAGCTTTTTGGTACTCTTTTTTTATTTGATTGTGAAGTTGCACTACAGAGGAATCCTCCGAAACTATGGTTTGAAGCTTAAAATTTGCTTCTTCCTTAGTCCGGATATATTGTTGTATTTCTTCTTTTTGATTTTTTCTAAAAATGGTTCGAAGTGATTCGTGTCGTGCAACTACTTTTTGAAATGCTTGTTCCAGAAGTGTCGCATTGAGTTTTCCACTTAACTTCAATGTCGAAGTGATGTTGTAAGCTTTGTTTCCTCCCAGATATTCATGAGTAAACCACATAAAATATTGCGTGGGAGTCAGCGGGTAACTTTCCATTACCTTAGCTTTAGAAATTGAAATATTCGAAGAGATCAAGCTAATCAAGTAGGCCTTGTGCTCTTTAATCTCTTCCAGCAACTCTTTTGTCAATACTCCCTTTGGAGCATTCACCTTAAGATTTCCGTCAATTATTTTCAACTGAACTCCCAAAGAAAGAAGCTTATTAATCATTTCATTTTTCATAAAAAAAACAGTTTTAATCTAGTCTTGTATTTTATTCTATTTTCCAGATCATTTTCTTTTTTTTTTTTTTTACCTCATTCTTTAACTACTGCTAAAAAAATAATGGATTAGTTTCTTAATACTTCGCAAGCTTTTTTCTCAACACAAACTTTAACGGATATAAAAACGCCAATCTTTGTAAACTGCACGTGATGCAAAAAATCTAATTTTCAAAAAAAAACACACATTTACCATCCTCATTTACAGTTATGTGCCATATAAAAATCCCTTCTAGTAGCTACACATAAAATACTTTAATCAAAAATATCAGTAACCAAATAATAAAAATTACGGACTTTTGATATCTAATTTACGGTCTTTTCAGTGAAGCCCCTAAAACATTAAGAATCAAACAAATAAGCATGTTAATTTTAACTAAAAAAAATTGATTCTTTTGTAAAACATCCAAAACACTGAATTTTTATCTTAGAAAAAACTTACAAAATGCGCAGTACGTTCAATCCATATTGTGTTTTATGAACTATTCTATTTCCTGCAAGGCCTTTTTCTTGACCTTGTTAGGTGTAAAGCATAAATTAGGATACCTGCAAGGTCAAAAAAAGACCTTGTAGGAAAACCTCGATAGTAAAAAATCAACATCTTAATAATCAAAATCAGGTTAGTAGGTGTTTTTTAATACGAAGCTTTAGCCAAAACTTTATTCACAAGTTTTTTTCTTAAAGCTTCCTGACTCAAACGCAAATAGCCGCTGGTTAAAACCAACGGCTATTCAAATTTTGATTATTTTTTATTGACGGGTTTACAAAATAATTTCGTCCTGATCCAATTCCTGCAAGACCGTATCATCTTCATTATTCTGAAGTATCGAAAAGTGCAACAAAGCAGATAAATCCCGAATGTTTAAAGTTTCGTAAAGATTAGCGATCGAAAATACCGTATTATAGGTCTTATTTATTTTATTGATTAAAACAACGGCTTGTAAACTGTTGCCTCCTAATTCGAAGAAATTATCTTCGGTTCCTATAATTGGCGCATCAATTTTCAGCACCTCAGCCCAAATCGTGACCAAGGTTTTTTCTATGTCATTTTTCGGCGCTACATAAGGAACGGTTTTTAAATCCGATACCTCAGGGTTTGGTAATGCTTTTCGTTCTATTTTTCCGGTTCTCGTTAATGGAAATTCTTCCATGGTTATATAGATCGTCGGAATCATATATTTAGGTAATATTTCTCCTAAAAGCATTTTAATTTTTGTTACTTCTAAAGCTTCGGTTACCTTTATATAGGCCGTTATGTGGTTATTTCCATTTAATTCTTTAAGTAAAACCACGGCCTCTTTTATCCACTCAATTTGTTCTAATTGGTATTCTATTTCAGACAGCTCTATTCGAAATCCGTTGATTTTTACCTGAGAATCTTTGCGTTGCAAAAACTCAATTTCACCCGTAGGGAGCATCTTTCCGATATCGCCTGATTTATAAATTCTTCCTTCTCCTGTAGCGGGATCTGTTGTAAAAACCTGCGCAGTTAATTCCTCTCTGTTTAGGTAGCCCAATGAAAGGAAGTCGCTTTTGAAAACAATTTCTCCTGTTTGATAAACCCCTCTTCGCTGGTTGTTTTCACCCAATAAAAAGAGCTCCGTTTCCTCAACCGATCTGCCCAGAGGCACATTGCTTCTCGTCAACTGTGAGGCGTGTTTTAAGAATTTTTGCGCCACAATTGTAGATTCCGTCGGCCCATAATCGTTTACTAAAAAAGCACCTTCAAGGAAATGTTTTTTAAATAAATCCAAATCGGGCTTATGACATGATTCTCCTCCCAAATCTATTAATCGCACTGTTGGTAGGACTTTGTCCTCTTCCAGTCCTTTTAAAAAATTCCTGTAGATCGTGGGTACCATATGTATAATTGTGATATTCTGCGCAAATAACCAGTCTGAAAGCGGGTCAAGACCATTTTCAACAATATCGTAAATGCTCACGGTAGCACCGTTTAAAATCGCACCATAAATATCTTTTACCGAGGCATCAAAAGTATAAGTAGAGAAAACACTTAGGTTGTCTTTTATGGCAATGCGAACATTATTGGTATATACTCTGATAAAATGAAGTACATTTCTTTGCTTTTGTAAAACTCCTTTTGGCATTCCCGTAGAACCGGAAGTGTACAAAACATAAGCCTCCGCTGAAGGACTTATACTGTTATTTGGATTTGAAATTTCGGGAAGAGTATAGTTTTCAGATATCGTTATAATAGCTAGCTGTGGTACTTCCTGCTCCAACTGTCGGGCTTTTTCTACAGTGGTTGCATTACAGACCAAAAGCGTACAACCTGAGTCTTCAATAAGGTACTGAATTCTACTCAAAGGACTGTTCGCATCTATAGGCACATAGGCATAACCAGCTTTTAGCACTCCCAACATTCCTATTACGCAGGTTTCATTATGGTTTAAAAGCAAGGCTACTCGTCGTGTCTGCGGATTGGCTTTTTTATTGATTTCTAATGCCAAATAATTGGCGCAATTATTCAGCGTTTTGTAAGTAAGTACTGTTTGATTCGCAAATACAGCGGAATGATCGGGAAATTTGGCTACCTGTTTTTCAAATCGCTGTGTGATACTTTGTTCAATTTCACTTGCTTCAAAATAATCAAAATCATTGGTCGGTTTTGAATCGTCTTCCTCAAAAATATAGTCTTCAAATATTTGTATGTCCTGTACTGCTTTTTTGCCATCGACCACTACCTGATCTATGATTGACAAATAGGCGTCTATCCAATACGTTATGGTTTCTTTTTTAAAGAGTTCCTGATCGTATACGCAGTTGATACTGTATCCGTTTGTAAAACTTTTTATGTAACATTCCATATCAAACTTTGGAGTTGCTTCCAGTAGTTCGTGATTTGGCCTAAAATCGGCTATCCTTTCCAACGATTTTGCATCAAAATCAACCATATTCAAAAACACAGGACTTAGCGGAAAACCATTGTCATTTTTGGGGGCATCTATGAGTTCCAATAACTGTTCAAAAGGATAGTTCTGATGTGCCAGAGCGTTTATTAAAGTTTCATTAACGCGTTGCAACCAGGTTTCAAAAGACTCCTTCTCATTTATTTTATCCCGCAACATAAGCGTATTTATAAAACACCCCACTACCTCTTTTAATTGGTAATGATTTCGGTTAGCCACAGGAATCCCCAGTGTAATATCTTCTTCGGAAGTGAGTCTGAACAACAGGATCTTTAGCGTAGCCACAAAAATTGCGAAAACACTCGTCTTTTTTTCTCCCGATAGTTTTTCTATTTTTTTCTTCTGTTCTTCTGAAATGTAAACGGTATAAGAAGAAGAGGTTCCATAGTTCGTTTTTACTTTTGCCGTGTAGTCTGTTGGCAATTGCAAATACGATAATTGTCCGGCAAACTGTTCTTTCCAGTATTTTTCGGAAACACTAACATCCGACGACCGCAATACCTTATTTTGCCAGTGGGCATATTCTTTATATTGTATAGCCAATTCAGGAAGTTCAGTAGGTTTGCCGAGAATAGTGGCTGTATAAATATCCATTAAATCTCTCGATATAATTCCCATAGACCAGCCGTCACTTATACTATGATGGATGTTAAAATACAAACGGTGAGCCGGGCCTTCTTTCAAAATAGCCACTTTAAACAAAACATCTGCTTCAAGATCAAACTCCTGTTCGAATACCTCTTTTTTAGCATCCGATTCCGATTCGAAGCATGGGATTTCTACTGATAAATGGGATCGGATTTTTTGTTTTGGAATTCCGGCCTCTTCTACAAATACACTTCTTAAAATCTCATGACGTTCTAAAAGAAGATCAAACGCGGTTTTAAAAGCGGTTAGATCAAAGTTATCCGGTAACTGCAGCGTACTGTATATATTAAACTCTCTTGACTTTCCTTTGATTTTATAAAGCAACCAATAGCGCATTTGCGATGGCGATAATTCATAGTATTCCTGAGAAGGTAATTTATCAATCTCATATACGTCTGGAGCTAAATCATTTAAAAGAGCGGCATGGCTTCTCAGACTGGTATTGGCATAAAGCGTTTTTAGCGGAATCGCTATTTTGAATGTCTTTTGATATTCGCTTACTAATTTTGTTAGCAGCAAACTATGTCCTCCAAGTTCAAAAAAATCGTCGGTGCTACCTATGATTTGGTGCCCCAAAAGTTCTTGCCAGATAACGGCAATTTTTGTTTCAGTTTCGCTAACCGGTGCCACGTATTCTTTTTTCAGAACATCGGCTTCGGTGATTGCAGGTAGCTTGGCCAGATCTATTTTACCGTTTGCATTTAAGGGCACTGTTTCTAATGCAATATAATACGCCGGCACCATATAATCGGCTAACTGTTCTTTTAAATAGGCTCTAAGTGCTTTTCTGTCAATAGGCACCGTTGCGGTATAATACGCTATAATGGTCTGTTCATTGTTGATTTCTTTGGCCAGAACCAGGGCAGTAGAAATTGCAGGTTCATAGCTTCTGATCACATGTTCTATTTCTGCCAATTCAACCCTGTTGCCTCGTATTTTTACCTGATTGTCTTTTCTCTCTATAAATTCAAGATTTCCATCAGGTAACCATCGGGCTAAATCTCCGGTTTTGTATAATTTTTCTGTTGCTGCAAATGGGTTTTGAATAAATTTTTCAGCCGTAAGTTCCGGTTGATGCAAATACCCTTTTGAAAGTCCGATTCCTGAAATACACAATTCTCCAATAACTCCAATTGGTTGTAATTTTAAATTTTCAGACAATATGTAAACCTTTGTATTTGCGATAGGTTTTCCGATCGATACTTTCTCTTTTGTGCTTTCTTTACAATCGTAATAGGTTGTTACGACCGTGTTTTCTGTTGGTCCGTAATTATTATATACTTGTAAAGAAGTACCCACTGCATAATTTAAACTCTCTCCTCCTGTAAGTATCGTAGTCGATAGAGCCAAACTGTTATCTGCCATGATATCCTGACATATTTTTGAAGGCAAATACGCATGAGTAATCTCGTTTTCTTTCAAAAAAGAAGTCAACAATTTGGTTTGCAGACGTACTTCTTCGTTTTCAATAGGGTAAAGTGTGGCACCTGATAGCAAATACGGATAGATTTCCCAAACCGATGCATCAAAGGCAACCCCGGAAAACAAAGTTCCTCTGCTGGATGCTGTAACGTTATAGACTTCTTTGTGCCAAAAACACAAATTAACCAATCCCTGATGTGCAATCATAACGCCTTTTGGTTTTCCGGTAGATCCGGAAGTATAGATTACATAGGCTAGATCAGTACTTTCAGTTTTTACATCGGGTTGAACGGCGGACAATTGTTTTTCATTATAAAAAACATCCAAAAAAGCATTGTCTATCACTACTTTGCCCGCAACATCATCTATAATATCTTTAATTCTGTTCTCGGGATAATTCTTGTCTATAGGCACATATGCAGCACCAGTTTTTAGTATGGCCAACAAGGAAACCACCAAGTGTTCGTTTCTTTCTAATAAAACTGCTACCAGATCATGCGGAACAATTTGATAGTTCTCAATCAGGTAATTCGCCAATTTATTCGATCTTTTATCCAGTTCGGCATAACTCAAAGACTGATTTTCTGATTGGACAGCGATATGGTGTGGCGTTTTTTCTACTTGCTCTAAAAACAAATGGATTATGGTTTTCTCCGTATCAAAAGCGATATCAGTATCGTTGAATACCTGTAGTAAAGTTTCTTTTTCATTTTCGGAAACCAAATCTATTTCCCCTACTACCATTTCAGGGCTCTTTATCACCTGAACAAACAAGTTCTCCAAATGTTGGGACAATCCTTTGATGAAATTTTCTGTATAAAGGTCTGTATTGTAAAGTATTTCTAAAGTAAGCTCCTCTTTTTCTGTAAAAGTAAATACGAGATCAAAAGGGGCAATTGCTCTGTTAATTTCGAACTCTTCGATCGTTACTGTAGAAGAAGCGGAGTGCTTAAAGTTGGCTAATTGCTGTTGATTTTGCAGCACTACCATCACATCAAACAAAGGTGATCTTGTGGTGTCTCTTGCTATTTTTAGTTCTTCTACCAAGGCATCAAATGGAAAATTCTGATGCTCATAAGCTTCCAAAAGCAGTTTTCCTTCTCTTTGAAGTAAGGTCGAAAATCCTTCATTCTGATTTACTGAATTTCGTATGGCCAGCGTATTGGTAAACAACCCTATTTGATCTTCTAAATCAGGATGTTCGCGCCCCGCTATTGGCGTTCCGATGATAATGTCGTCTTGATTGCTATATCGGGATAATACTGCTTTTATACCCGTCATTAACACTGTAAATAGCGTTACCTGATAGTTTTTGGAAAGGTTTTTTAGCTCGGTAAGTACTTCTGGTTTTAAAACATGATACAACTGACTTCCTCCATACGTTTTTACTGCGGGACGGTTCGCATAAACCGGTAATTGAAGTACCGGAACGGTGTCTTCAAATTGTTTAAGCCAATACGATCGGGCGGTCTGATAGCTTTCTTTTTTCTGTTCTTCCAACAACCAAACGGCATAATCTTTAAATTGAACAGCTTCCTGAGACCACTTGATTGCCTCTCCGGTATGCAAAGCATCATAACAGGCTAAAACCTGTGCGGTCAATACTTCCAATGACCATCCATCACTTATCAGGTGATGCATTGATAAATAAAACACAAAATTATCCGGTGTAGTTTTCAATAACGAAGCGCTGAATAAAGGAGTTTTCGTCAGATCATAGGAGTTTTTACTTTTTCCTTCAATATAATGCTTTACCTCATCGTATGGCGATTGCTGATGAGAAAAATCTTTAGTGTCTATGGCAAAATGAAATTCTTCTTTGGGCAGAATGTATTGATTTACCGCTCCGTTTTGATCTTTCTTAAAAAAAGTCCTCAGAATTTCGTGATGTGCCACTACTTGATTAAAGGCTTCAATAAATTTAGCTTGGTTGACAGCTCCTTTTAGCACCACCGCTCCTGAAATCTCATAGGCATCATTCCCGCCGTCGAGTTGACTTAACAACCACAGTCGGTTTTGTGAGTGCGTCAATGGATAGGATTCTGAAAAAGCAGCCAAAGGAATTGGCAAATATTCTTTATTTTTTAATACTTTTTTTAACTCAGAGAGGGTTGGATTGGTATAAAACATTTTATATGGAACACTCTTCTCAAGTTTTTTGTAGATGGCATTAATAATTTGCGAAATCATTAAACTATGGCCTCCCATTTCAAAAAAATGATCGTTCATACCAATAGGCGCTACTCCTAAGGCTTGTTCCCAAATCTCGACTAGTGTTTTTTCAAGAACATCAGCCGCAGCTACATATTCTCTTTTTACGATTGCCGTTTCCGTAATTTCTGAAAGCGCTTTTTTATCTACTTTACCATTTGGAGTCAACGGAATTGCCTCTAGTTTAATAAAATAAGCAGGAATCATATATCCTGGGAGGAGTTTTTCTAAATGTCCCCTTAAAACTGTTTTATCGATAAACTCGTTTTCTACATAATAGCCTACTAAAACATCTTCTCCTTTACGCTCTTTGACCGCCACAACGGCTTGCAGTATGTTTTCTGAAAAAGAAGAAATGGCGTTCTCAATTTCACCAAGTTCAATACGATACCCTCTGAGTTTTATTTGATGGTCTTTTCTTCCCAAGAAAATCAGATTCCCGTCAGGGCCCCATTTTGCCAAATCACCGGTATCGTACATTTTATTTCCTTCCTCAAAAGGATTTTCTATAAATTTTGCCGAAGTTAGTTCGGGTTGATTGAGGTAGCCTTTTGTCACACCGTCTCCCGAAAGATATAATTTTCCAACAATACCAGCCGGTACCAGTTGTAAAGCTTCATCTAAAATATAAGCTTGTGTATTGCTAATGGGTTTACCAATAGGAATGGTCGTGTAGTTTTTTTCTGAAGATAACTTGTAACAAGTGCTATAAGTAGTATCTTCTGAAGGGCCGTATAAGTTTCTTATTTCGGCATTCGTTAGTAACAATTTTTTTGCAATATCTACCGGAAAAGGTTCTCCTGCAAGATTTATTACACTCACGTTTTTAAGGCTAAAACCTTCCTCCAAAACCTTTCGAATACTTGAAGGTACTGTATTTAATAAAATCTTCTGATCCTTGGCCAATTCTGCGCCAATCTCTAAAGCATTATTTAGTATTTTGATTTTTTTTCCAACAGAAAGTGTGTAAAACATCTCATAAACGGAAAGATCAAAACAATGTGATGTGGCGGCATACACTACATCAAAACTATCTGTGTCAAACTCTCTTTGTGCCCAATCAATTAAGGCTACAGCATTTTGATGCGTGATCATCACGCCTTTAGGGTTTCCGGTAGTTCCCGAAGTGTATATAATGTACGCCAGCTCAGCTGATTTTCTGTTCGCAGACTGATTTTCTTTGGAGTAGTTGTTCTTTTTCTCCTCAAAATCTTTATAAAGAACAGCATCAACAACGAGCTTGCAATTACTGTCTTTTTCAATGAAGGCAATTCTTTCCTCCGGATAATTGACATCTATGGGTACATAAGTAGCTCCCGCCTTTAGAACCGCTAATAGAGTTATCAGTAGTTTTTCGTTTCTCTCCATTTTAACCCCGACAAAATCGCCTGCTGCAATAGCATACTCTTTAATCAGCCAATCCGAAACCTGATTGGCCTGCTCATTAAGCGACTCATAGGTAAGTACGGTTTCTTTACAAACAACGGCAATATGCTGTGGTGTTTTCTGTACTTGTTTTTCTACTATTTCGGCTAATGACAGAGTCGTATCATAGTTCCTTTTTGTCGCATTAAAAGTATGCAACAGCAATTCTTTTTCTTCATTCAAAACTAAAGGCAGCTTAGAAATTGAAGTCGTAATATTGTCTTCTAGTCCTGCTAATAGATTTTTAAAATTTGCTAAAAAATGTCCGGCGAGAGCACTTTCCACAAATTTATCCGAATGATGTAATGCCATTCTAAAATCTTTGTTTTCCAGTTTTTCGATTTGAAAGGACCAGCCGCAGCACAATACTTGCTGTTCTTTTTCTGCTCCGTAATTAAACTGAAAGGGAATAGCATTTACATTCGATGTTGTGGCAATACTATGCTCTTCGTAATAGTTTGTATGCTTATAAACGTCCTGAACTTCTTCTTTTGCTTCCTGTATAAATTCTTTTACCGTCTTTTGAGCTATGGCTTGAAATACATAAAATGACACTGCATTTTCAGCATTCAAAAACATATTCGAGGACACAAAATTAGACTCTTCAAAATACCTTTGAAGCAACATATTATAAAGGGCGATTAACACCGTAAATTCTACAATAGTATTTTCAGCCGTTAATTTATAGAAGTAAGAAAGTTCAGAAGCCGAAACGGTACTAAAATCTGTTGAAGAGTTTTCCGGAAAATTTTCTTTAGAATAAGTAAGTTTACTGATTTTTTTATTCCAATAGTCTTTACCAATTTTGTGGTTAATGTGATCCATTTTAGTGTAATTCTTTTATACCATTAGTTTATTTGACAAGGAGTTAACTAGGCTAATCACTGTTGTCTTTTGTTACCAAGAAGCTATATAACAAATGATCTGAAGCCTGTAATCTACTTTTATGTTCTTGCAATTCAGGTCACAACGCAGATCGCATAATTGACCCTAAGCGAAAATAAAAGCTACACTCCACTAAAAATTACGGACTTTCGGTATAAAAATTACGGGCAGTTATCCGCAACAGAAAAACAATTATTGAAGGGATTCACAAACACCTAAACTTTGATCAGTTTTCCTAAGCGAAGCTTTCAAATCTACGCACATTCTTTGCGGTCAAACGATTTTTAAGCTGGATATCTTTTTTCATAAACTCCAAAAATAAAAAAAGGTACAGTCAAATATTTTGCTGTACCTTTTACTTATCCTTACGATTATTCTTATTTTTTTGTTTTCAGTACTCGTTCCTACCGAAAATCATATTGACAAAACACGGGAGATTTTTTAATAATCCCAATTGTATTCACTAACCATTAATTCCGGTTTTTTATTGGAATATTTTATGGCTATTGAATCTCCTTCTTTTTTATTTAATTTTTTCCCCATTCCATCAGATTCCTCATATACTTTTCCATTGACAACGTATTTAATCCTCACTGCTTTTCCTTTATACAAAGACATTTTAGTAATTATTCCTTTCGAAGTGGTATAATCCTCTTTAACATATTGAATTTCATCCGTTTTTTCATCAATAAGATAGATACAAAGCCATACAAAAAAAGCTATAATACCAAGTAATACACCTGCTAATTTAAAGTACTCTTTGGTGGTTGGCTTGGTTGGCGTTTTTTTATCATTAGTATAAGTATCCATTTTGTCTTTTATTTTCATCCTAAAAGTTTAATAAAACAAAGGATTCCCAATAAAGAAATACCCAAAGACCTTAATTAAAAAACTTTTTCTCTTATTCTTTTATTTGTTTGGGTCTGTTAATACTTGGAAAAGATTCCAAATACTCTACCTCAATTTTATTACCGATTTTATAGCCTCTCTTTTTGGAATCTCCGTTATATAATTTCCCATTCGCAGAAAACGCATATGAATAGGTAAACATCTGAGTTATGACTCCCTTACCTTGAATGTTTTTTTCATTAATAATTGTTGCCTCTTTTACGACAGCATACTTATCCAATAAAGAATTATAAACGGGCCATTTAAATATACTAAAGCACAAGTAAAGAATTGGACTTAATGCAATTAGTAAATACATCCTCTTTTTTAGTTTTACTAAAAAACTGTTCTTTTTCTTATTATTCATTTGTTTTGTCTTTTGCATCATTAACAGTTTTTAATGTAGCGGCCTTTGCCGTATTTTCTAAAGTTTTTGCTGTTTGTTCTATTAGTTTTGTTGAAAACTTCTTAACCTTATTATTTACATCACGAGTTACTCGTCCGCCGCTTGCTCTTATAACTTTTTTAATTGTTTTAGCGATTGTACCTTTATTGATATCAGCTTTTGAAAGCAATTTAACTCCTTTCGTTCCTACCCCTTTAGCAAGACCATTTACAGTGGCATCAATAGCTATATTTTTAATAATATTTCTAGGGTTCTTATCCACTTTTGCTTCAAAGCCACCTTTATCATTTGTTTTAATTTCGACAACATTATTAACCACTAAAACAGCACTTTTAACCGCTATTTTCTTTATTACACTTCCACCTGACGTAAGTCCACCCTCAACGGCAGAAAGCGCTATGGAAGATAAATTTATGTTTTTAGTAAATGCATCCATCCCTCTTTTACCCTGAGCATAATTTGAAGCAACTTGAATACCATAGTCAACAGCAGCTCCTAAAACGGCTCCTAATATAGGGTTTTCCCCATCAGGATCATTAAATTTTACTGGCGATTGATAACAATAAACATAAGAAGAAAGATTTTGAGGATTAAAAACGGTAGACGATTGATTCTCTTCATCTGCTTCAAAAAAGTCTTCTCTTAAAGTCAAGGGATCCACAGACAACCACATACTGGTTTTCATGTCCAGGTATCTGGCTCCGTAATAAGATAAGTTTGTTTCTCTGTCTAATTCCTTTCCATTAAATAAATAAGGAGAAGAAAATGACGAATTATGCTCCTCAAACAGTATTTCACCAAAAGCAACATATTCGACATGTTGACTTACACTACCGTTTTTAACAGTAATGTATGACGTACTTCCTAAATGATCGGGGTGAAAATAAAAAATATCATTTTCAGGCAAACCAATTCCGGTAAAACCTTGACCTGCTTTAACTGTTGTTGGTTCAATTGGCGGACCAAACTGTACGGGTGGTCCCGGTACATCACCCGGTGCGTTGAAAATTGGATTTCTCGGCCAGCCTTCCGGTGGTTCCTGATTTTCCTCTACTGGTTTAAGAACTTCACTTGGATATGGGTCACCGGTAAATTCAGGTGTTCCATAAATCCCATGTTGTGTTGGTGGCCCGGGAGGCACGCCTAAACTTTTTACATAAGCATCCAAAGCTTTTTGCTGTTCAGCAGTTCGCTTCGTATAGTTTATACCTCCGGCTGTTATACCTAATGGTTGTGCAAACGCACCATTACCCAGCTTACTTACTATACGTCGCATACTCTCATAATAATGCTTCGTAAATTTCCCTTTGCTGATTACGAAATAAGGGCTTACATAACCCGTGTAATCATCCGAATGAACTATCGTTGCAGCAGTTTGACCATTAATGGCTATGTTTTGACTGTCACCACTACTCTTTATTACACGCTCTCCATTTGAATCATAAGTATATTGATGTATTCGTCCGTTATCATTAATTCCCATCAAATGATTTTCTTCATCCCATGTCATTTTTCTGAAACTCTGAGATTCAGAATAACTCGTTGGGTTTCCGTTACCATCATAAACATATTCTCTTGGTTCAGTCTTTCCTGCTTCTACAATTTTATTAGGAGCGTTAGGATGAAGTTCATTATCATAATTATAATCTAAAACATAACCTTTTTGCTCATTGTTTACAATATGTACCAAATCTTTTTTGGTAATATTATGCATTTTATTATAGCTCATATTCAGCTCATACTGTGCTTTAACAAATTCTCCCTGATAGGTTGCTTTCGCTGATTTTAGCCTGTAAAATCCATCATATTGATATTCGTGCAAAGCTGTACCTCCAAGAGTATTGTTTACAATAGGCGCAACATTTTTTATGCTTAATACATTACCCTCTAAATCATAACTATACGAATTATCAAACACTTGTCGCGAACCACTTTTGACCTGTAACTGCTGTAATCTGCGCATGGACGAATCGTAAGTATAGTTCGTTTCTGTATTATTTCCATATTTTAAGTACTTACGCTGTTCAAATTCATCGTACGACAATTGTTTTATATAATCATATACATGACTTTCTTTTTTACCTTGCATACTTTGCAGGTTTCCAGCACGATTATAGGTGTAATCAACTACTTCTCCATCCGGATAAGTCATTTTTTGCATACGATTCCAAGTATCATATTCAAACTGTGAAATATAGGTTTGTACATCTGTAGGAGTAATACGAAGCGTACGAATTTCTTTCTCGATTTCACCTAGTTTTCCGTAAAAAAACTCTTGTCCCCCACTTGCATCCTGAACAAACCATAACCTTCCTCTGCGGGATGCAGTTCCGTCAGCTTTACCGAAATTATACTGTACATTATTCTGTGGATTTTTAGGGTATTTTATACTTTCAAGTCGGTTAAAATTGTATTCATATTGTATCGCACCACCATTTGGAACTGTATTTTTAATATCCTGTGTAATTCGGGAAGTCATGTTTCCTGCCAAATCGTATTTTGTAGTTGTTGTTCCAGCGTCCGGATTTATATACTCAACGCGTCTCCCCAACCAATCATAGCTACTTTTAGTAACATGATCCATTGCATCAGTTACTTTTACAGTTTCACCCAACGCATTTGTCTCAAACTTAGTCAGCAAATCATTGTGCTGACTGGCAATATTTTCTCCCTTAGCATCGGTAAAGGTTTGAATAGTGTTATTTAAGGCATCCGTCTGTGTGGCACGTAAAACTGGCAAACCATCAATGTTATCTAAAGCAAAACTCGTTGTATTATAACTTCCATCCGTTAAGGTTTCTTTAACGGGACGTCCCATTTCATCATAGTCCGTTTTAGTCGGCATTATATTTGAAACCCCTGTACTAAAATTGTTATCTATTACACTCGTCGTTGTTGGATAAAAACTCGCTGTCGGACGTCCTAAACCATCGTAAATAATTTTACCTGATATAATTTGTGCTTCCTGATCAGGACTGCCGGATTGTGTAAATAAACTTGCTGTTTTTTTAACTTGCAAAGCCCGTCCTAACCCGTCTGTATAACTGTAAGTTTCAATATCTTTATCCAATTCAGGATCATAATTTCTTGTTTTAGAATATGGTACCTTTGCCTCCGGAAAATATTCGTAAAAAATCGTATACGGTTTTCCACTGGCAATTTCATAAGAGCCACGAACCAATTCCGTACGACCTTTGGCGTCAAGCTTATATTCTGTACTCTGATCATTACGATCAGTCGTTTTTAATAGATCTCCAAAACGATAATCATATTCCATTGTATTATGATATCCAAAAGCATCTTTTATTTCGGTTAGAAAACTATGATTTTCAGGATCATATGTATAATCGAGTGTCATACGTTGCCCTTTGTGGTTTTCTGGCCCCGTTATTTTCTGAAGATTCCCATATGCATCGTAGATAAAATCAGTAATTGCGATCTTATCCGCTGCGCTGTAATTTCTAATTTGGGTAACGTCAGCTGTTGTCGCTTTTATTTCTGTTACTCTTTTACGACGTAATCCTTCAATAGTATATACTTCTAATTGTTTTGCAATTCCACTGTAATAAGGTGTCGTACTCTCATGATAAGTAATTTTAGCGGTAACCTTATCATCTGCACTACCATTCCCTAAATCTTCATATTGCGTAATGTTTCCTTTAGCATCATAAGTATTAAAAAGGTTAGTTTCCAGATACTCACTTCCTCCTTCATACGATTTTTGATTGGTATGTATCAATCCAACAAAAATACGTTTGGCATCACACACCGGTAAATTCAAGTCAGAAACCGAAACACTTGCCTGTGTAGCCACATCTATAAAACTATATTCGTTTTCTGATTCCTGACGTGTTTTATTATTTTTGTCAATCTTAGCACTATATCTTAGAAGATTCTTTCTGAAATAATCCTGATTGTAAAATTCTTCAATAAAAGTTGAAAAAACTGAATTATCGGCAGCATCAATTTGCTCCTGAATTATTTTTCCGAAACCATAAAATTCTCTTTCACGACGATCAAAATAACCATTTTCATATCTGAACTTAGTAATCGAATGATCAATACCATCACCAATATGTCCGTCAAAAATATCAACGGATTGCAAAACCCATTTAGACGCAGGATTTTCATATGTTGGCTTTAATAACTCATATTCGACCACATAGCTGTTTCCGGCTGCGTTGGTAACGCTTTTTAATTTGTTGGTTCTTTTTATGTTTGAAAGACGTACAATTAAATTATTCTGATCTTTTGACACGATGTAATCTATGTTGCCATCCCCGTCGACATCAGAAAATGAAGCTTCGGAACGAGATGTACTGGCTCCAAAACTACCACCAATACTTGGTGTTAATTTCATAACAATAATTGGTGGAACCAACGGAATATCATAAGAAACACCAATACTGGCTCCGTAACTAACGGATTTATTTCTTGACATCGCCGAATATTTTGGATAAGTAATAGGGGCACCAAAATAATTACCCATATTCAATTCAACCAAAACATCATTGTCACGATATGTAATTTTATCTGCTAATCCGTCTGAGTTTACATCCATAAAGGTATTTGTCCCGTCAGAAACAGAACTTCCGTAATTCAAACCACCGGAGAAAGAACCATTATAGATGCTATATCCTAAATTGGCACTAAAATCCTTTGACTTCCCTTTATTGATAAAATTAAGATTCGTCCAATTTTCTTCGGGTAAAAAGCCATATCCGGTGTTTAAAGACACCCTTCCGTCAGCTATGATTTTATCTGCCAGTCCATCACCGTTTACGTCTGAAAATACCTGCTCAGAATGGTCTTCTCCTTTTCCTATATTTCCACCTAAGGAAACGGATTTACCTCCTTTTTCGGCATCTCCGGAGGCTCCTGTTTGCATGTAATTTTTTGTAACGGCCGCTTTGCTGACACTTAACTGTAGTGAATTTGCAGGTGAACCATGACTATAACTACCGGACAAACTGCCTCCCTGAGCTGTATTTTCGGAGTGGCTAAAATCACCTATCGCAGCTTTATTACCAGTAAGTCCTCCTGTAGGCGAGGTAAACTGCACCTGACCGTCCCTGATATAATCGGGGAAACCATCACCGTTAAAATCACTCATGGTCTGCACCACATAAGAATCTCCTTTAGAAGTACTCAAACCTCCTCCAACAGGTCCTGCACTGGCACCGGCAGCAAAACTTTTACTTTTGCTTTCGGTAATCATATCAAATGCTGCGGTCGCTCCTCCTGCTAAATTGTTTGGAGGCAACGAAAAATCGACATATTCCGCTATATCGTCTTCTCCTAAACGGGAACTTCCAATAAATTCATTTTGAATAAAAGATGCTTTTTCTGCACCAAATACTATATTTTCGGAATAAATCTGGGTAGACTGCGTGAAATAATCTTTGAAACTTTCAAAGCCCGGAGGCATCGCATCCGGATTCAGATTGTTTAAATCCGGAAAATTGTTTGGGTCTACACTATTGGTCTGCGGTTTTAATCTCGTTTGGTCAATTGTAGTACCGGCAAGATTTCCATTTACAATAAAACTTCCCCAATTTCGGTACAATAATCCTAAAGTAATGGCTTCCGATGGCAGGTTACTGTAAATTGAAAACTCAGTTGTAGTGTCATTCCAAACCACAGGTAGTAATGGATCTGTGATCGCATCAACTATATTATAAGCAATTTGCAGCGCATTATTTTTAGGATAAGCTCTGACAATATCTGTTAAAGTTGGATCACTTACATAGAATTCCAATTCAATTGGAAGGTCTTTTTTAGCCTCTGCATAGGTATAGGTACCATCAAAAACGGAAGTCGTTTCTACCAATGTTCCATTGACCACATTAAACGTCTTTCTAGCCACTAAATTAGTGCCCTGTTTGGCAGAAATTACTAGTCTACCATTGTATCTTGAAGCGGCAGGACCTGCAATTAACTGGTAATCTGCCGGATTTACAGATAGATTTAGTTTACCGTTAATAGTAGGTTTCTTTCCTGTTATAATATAGTTTCCATCTATTTTATTATAAAACGAATGCGAGATCTCTACCTTTTTAATATTGTCTTCCGGTCTTGTTCCTGCTACTCCCGGAATCGTAACGGTTGGATCAACCACCAATGCTTTCAAATCAATATTCGTAACCGTCTCAATCCTCATTCGCACAAAAGCATTGTCTTCAGCAATAGCAAAACTAAGTGTCGCTAAATCTAAAGTAACAATTTCTGAAGCTAAAAATCTCTTTTCGTACAACACCGTTTCGTTTACCGAACCTACTACCGTTTTAACCACTTTTAAAGTAACGTGATCTGATGTCAGCGGTTTTTTAAATTGCCCTGAAAAACGAATCAATCCGGCTTTTGGAACTATTATCGGATTGGATGAACTTACAAAAAAGTCTTTCGAAGCCTGATAGGTTTTTAAAGACAATAAATTTGCATCTGTAACAGTAGTAACATCAATCAATTTATTTCTTAAAATCCCACTCTCATTATAATAATCGATTGCTTTAGTGTATTCTATTTTTGGATCCCAAACCACTTTATCATAGTTACCATCCTTTATAGAACTTACTCTGAAATACAAGCGTTCTCCTTTTTGAACGGACAAAGTTGTAGCCGGTTTTATTTTTAATCCATAATCATCAGCACCAATAACCTGATCCCATATCAAATTGTTGTTTTTTTGAAAATACAAATGCACACCATCTGCTTTCCCTTGTCCGTCACGCGTTTTATACTGTTGACGTTCTACGGAAAGATCTTCTAGCAAGGCAAAACTTTGGGTCACAGTAATTTCTCCCGTTGCCGGAGCCTGCCATACTCTTACCACATCATGCAAAGGATTTTTATCTAATAATTCCTGTAATTCCTGAGTACGATCCGGAGTCGTTATAATTAGATTTCCATCACCCGAAACAGGCGAAGGAGTTCCTGAACTATTGGGTAGAAAATGAGGTACACCATTGATAATACGGTTGTAATATACTTTCCCGCCATCTGCAAAATCTACCAGTCCATCCCCGTTAAAGTCCATAAAGTAACTTTGGGTTTTATTGGTCGAGCGTTGTTCGTCATAACCGACATTTACAGAAGCCGATCCAAAACCTACGGTCGCGTCAACTCCCCAACTGAATGTTTTTGATTTCGTAAAACCTAAATTCCCCAGATTCTCAATACGAATCGCTTCTCCAAAGGCATTTTGCCCTGAACCGTATAAGTTTTTGCGATAATAAACATCATTACCAATCTTAAAAATTTTATCCGGAAATGAATCTCCGTCTAAATCTTGTAAAACGACAGAAACGTCTGATGATCCCCAGCTATTTCCTCCGTGTGGTCCTATCGTATTCGATTTAAAAGTCCCTAAAGTAGGAAGTCCTATACCTATTCTGTAATTGATTCCGGTTGAAGTTCCATTGGTACTTCCAGCTAAAGTATGATTGCTTTCAAAGTCTTTAATTCCTGTGAATCCCTGCTTGATATTATCACTTGGAACACTCCATACCTGCTCGGGTCCAAAAGGATTGTATTTGCCTGAAGTCTCTCTTACATCATCAAAATAATCCAGCGTATTCGTGTAGAATAATTTCGATTCTGAATCGTATTCTGCAACCGATTTCAGTAAGGTTTTCTTAAAAGCTCCTTCTTTATAATTCAGTTCATAACTGCGAATCATTTGGTTTTTATAGCGAACTTCTATCTTTCGCAACAACTGATTGTTCGTTTGTTTAAAACCAAGTCTGGCCGAAACCTGAACATCGGGTCTGTTGACTTCTCCTAAATCGCTATTTTTAATGAAAGAGACACTGTAATTTCCTTTCTCTGATCCAAAACCGGTGTAATAGACATTTTTAAGATACAGCTCTCCGTCTTTCTTATCGTACTCATAACTTACCGAGTTTCCTTTTAAATCGACTTGGAAACAAAGTGCCCAATGACCAATATTTCCCGAAGCATCCTGCAATACTGCATTTGTTGCCAGACCAAATGCATTACCACCATAATAACTGGCAACACCGCTTTTGTCTCTTACCACCCAATAATAATCTTTAGTTGAAGCTCCTTTTCTGATAATCTGCTGGAAAGCGCCTTCTCTTCTTGGATAAAACTGTTTGTCTGCTGTTCTGCCTACCCAAGTTGCTCTATGTGAATTAGGGATTAACTGTTCGCCCGCAATCGCATAACTTTCTGTTTCGTTTTGAGCATCATAACGTGGTGCTCCCCAACGGGTTTCTATACTTACTGCAGGAGCCGAAACATCCCAACCCGTTCCTGCCCAACTGTGCCCACCATCACTATCATACTGCAAATTAAACGAAGGCTGCATACCCCCTCTTCCACTTGGTAAAACAATACTAAAACCAGTACTCATCGTTCCTCTTCCGTTTGCTGAAGGTGGTGCGATCGATTGGATTCCAACCAACGGACTTGCTGCTTTTAAATCTTTTATACTTGTTGGTGTATACCCTGAAGTTTCAGGAGATTCGGGCATTTTTATAATTCCGGCAATAAAATCCGTGAAATGTGTTGTTTTCGCAGTGATAATTCCTCTTTTAATGTCTAACGAATCTTTGCTTACTTCTTGCCAAAGACGTTTGTTTTCATCAAAATAAAAGACATTGATATCTTTCTCTGTATAACCTTCCGGAATTGCTTTTTTATCAAATGGAAGTGATAAACGTACCGCTTTTTCGAAAAGAGTTCCGTGTGGTAATAATCTAAATCCGGCATTTGCTCCCGTAACGTTAACCATTGCGGAGTTTAAAGGCGCAATATCAATTTTACGCAAGCCTCTTACCGACACCTGAACATCTGATTTTAATGCTCCTAATGGAAAAACTGCAAAAAAATCTTTATACGAAAGGGTATTAGCCGTTTTAAAATCGATGGTCTTAGAAAAACTTTCTTTAGCATTTTCAAGCGGTCTGAAAGTATCTGCTTTTAAGAAATCATTGATTTTTAATTTTTCAGTGCTACCAACTCCTGTTGTGGTTTCTTTATAAACCGTAACATATTGATCCGAATTTAAATCTTTTCGATCCAAAATCAATTCAAACTCCGGCTGATTGACATTAACAGCAATACCATCAATACTCAATTTGCTAATATGCGAAGGAAAATTAGTCCCTTTGATATACAATTTATCATCCGATTTTAATAAAGTATACTTACTTGAAAGTTTTAATGGACGATATACAATTTGTACGTTTTTAACTTTATAATTATTCGAAGTTCCTTCGGGAGCGGTGAACAATATTACGTTATCTCCCTGTCTCAAAGATTTTTCTGAAAGCAATTCTGATTGTAAACTCCAACTCGTATTCTTAGACAAAAATTGTCCCCCGATACTCGCCTGATTATTTAAACTTCTCGAGATCGAAGCCGACTGATCGTAACCGTATAATTCATACTCCAAATAAGCATTTTCATAAACAGTAGGCATCTCGTTTATCGCAAGATGAAAAACATTATCGTAGGCATCATCCGTATCCGATTCGTCTTTTACCCCAATAAAACCTTCTTTTATATCGGCATCAAATACTTTTATTTTATTAACTGCTTTTGGAGCCGTATCAATTGAATCTGTTACTGGAGCTTTACTTTCGTTTTCGTTTTCAAAAAGATCTTGTGCAAACGAAGAAACTACAGGATAGTTCTTAAAATTCACTGCAAACAAAAAGGAGCTTACTAAAAGGACAAGAATTATAATTTTATTTTTCATATAGTAATCGACTGGGAGCAATCGTTTATTTTATTTATTCGTATAAAATATTTAAATTTTAAGCGGTCAGATTATCGCACAATAACTTTAAAAGTCTTTGTTCCGAAATCTGAATTAACGGTAACGAGATACATTCCTGATGAGGCTTTAATCACATCATCGTAAATGTAATTTTCAATCTGAGAAAACTGCTTTTGTTGTACCAAAGTACCCGTTGGACTATAAATACTAACCGTGACATTTGTTTTTGTGGCAAACTGCATGGCAATAGTAAAATGACCGTCAACAGTAGGATTTGGATATAAAATCAATACACTTGAGTCTGTATTTTCTTTTCCATCTGTCGCAATTGCAATTTTACTTGACGTTTTACATTCCTGCTCATTAGACAATCTTAGCTCATAATTACCCGGCTGATCTACGAGTATTTTAGGATTATTATCGATAAAATTACCCTCGTAATACCATTCATATTCATAATTCCCGGTTGGTAAACCAAGACTTGCGTCCAGCGTTAAAGCGTTTCCGTTTGTTAATTGATATTCTGGTTTTAAGTTGGGAACTGTACCTTGTTTGTCTGCCACAAAAACAGTTTCCGAATATAAATTTCCTTTGGCGTCTCTTACGATATAATCATAATTCCCCGAAGAAAGTTTAACTCCGTTGCTGCTTTTTGCTGTTTGGCTCCATTGTTTTAAAATGGTTTCAGTTCCTTGTTTTTTAACGGTTACTGTGAAGGGTCCTTCTCCGCCTTCAATCGTATAATTTAATTCTCCTGAAGCATTTACACCACAATTTGCCTGCGTAATCCAAACACGACTGAACATTTGAGGCGCTACTTTCAAAGTAAATTTAACACTGCCTGATTTTTGCTGATCCCAGTTAAAATCTTTTAGTACCAATTTTTCTTTACTCGATGTGCTTCCTAATTTAATGTACTCGGAATTATTCTCCTCATAAGTTCCTTTTCCCGACTTATCTACCAACAACCAGTAATAAGTGTCTTTAGGTAAAGTCCCTTTGATGAATTTTGGATCAAAAGTCCAATCGAGGTTTAGATCTGAAGTACCTGTGAAATCTAGTTGCCATTGTCTGTCAACACCTACCGGCTCTCCTTGTTCTTGCTTTTTTACAAAAAGATTTTTTGCATTATCACTCCAAAAAACAAAATAATCATTTGGGATTTTGTTCGTTTTACTTTTAAGTTCCATCGTCAATAAACCTTCTTCGGCCATATTACTGCTTTTTAGCTGCAGCAATCCACTAACATCGTCTCGTCCTACTGCCGTAATCGAAGACTGAAATCCTTTGTGTTTATCGTTGTCCCAAATGGTCATCCCCGAACTGCTGAGATAATTTTTGATTTCAAACTGTGACAATGAAATACCGTATTTAACCGCGAGATAACTGGCTACTTTCTGAGTTTCAACACCTGATAAAACACGGTTA
Source organism: Flavobacterium sp. FlaQc-52 (assembly GCF_044007495.1). Taxonomy (NCBI): domain Bacteria; kingdom Pseudomonadati; phylum Bacteroidota; class Flavobacteriia; order Flavobacteriales; family Flavobacteriaceae; genus Flavobacterium; species Flavobacterium sp. FlaQc-52. The sequence goes on from NZ_JBIPCV010000007.1 coordinate 170,563, forward strand.
TAAACCAAAATTTCGCTTATGTTTCCGTTGAATTCTTCGGGTGGTAATTTTTCAAACTTAGATTTTAAACCAATAGTCAGCGAAGAAGGTTTCGCAACAGTGTCGGTTATGTTTTGCTGGAAAAAATGAATATTCGCCTTTTGAAGTTTGACTTTTTCATTGTACGACCTGTAACTGTATTTTTTCAAATCAACAAGGCGTTTATTTGTTGCAACAGAAACCGTTTTTTTAGTATCATTTATCGTCCATAAAAGTTGTTCTTTCAAACTGTCTTTTACTTTATAAACCATAAATACGGTTTGCTTTTTTTTGCTGTTAACGCCCAAAGGCAGGACTAAAGAATCCTGAGCGGTATCAAAAATAATACTGGGGTTAAAATTAAAAGCCGTTCCTTTTTGCGTATTTGTTGGAACTTTTGCTTCTGTTTTAGTAAGGCTTTCCCAATAGTAAGCGTCGTTATTGGCTCTTGATTTTATCCAAAAAAAAGGTTCCTGAACATTGCCGGGTACGCTTTTTTGTTGTGCAAAAACCAAACTACCTGTCGTTGTGGACAGCAGCATTAGCAGTAAAAAAATCTTCTTATTCATATCTCCTGATTTTCAAGATGATCGTTTATTAAAAATTACCCAGGTCATCAAAATCAAATGAATATCCAATAATCAATGAAATACTGTTCATTTTATTTTTGTTTTCACTGTAACGATGGCCATTTTCTTCGGTAGTTAAAGCATCCGTAAGTCCTAAAGTATAACGGGCACCAACAGACAAATTCGAACTGAATTCGTATCCTGCAGACAACATTCCGTAAAAATAATTCTTACCGGTAAGCGACTCTTTCAGTACTTTCTGTACATTGGCGTCCGGCTCAAAATAAACACCTGAATTACCAAACACTTGTTGAGCGTTAGAAGTATATTTAATATTGTTGCTGTCCAAATTAAAACCTACATAAGGTCCGACACCAACATAAAAACCTTCAATCGGATAATATTTAAAAGACGCTCCAACGTTTATATAACTGTATCCAAAAGTCATTTTGTATTGAAGTCCCTTATTATCTTTATAATTTAAATCTGTCCCCTGCATGGAATAAGAAACTTCGGTCTGAATAGCTACATTGGCATACGGGTATTTCCAATTGATTACAAATCCCGTTGTTGCACCAAACTTTCCTTCTTCCTCTAGCGAATATCCCTGATAAATTCCTTTGGGTACTATCACATCAGGAAGATTAGACATTTTAGAATAAATTCCACCTGCAAAAAAGCCATACGTAATCTCTCTGTCGCCTTGTGCAAACAAAGATTTTGTGCTTACTAAAAGAAGAAGCAAAATAATTTTTTTCATTTTTTTAATTGAAATTACCATTGATGAAAACTATAACCTAAAGAGAAACAAAAGACACTGCTCTTGTTTTGATTTTCGATAAACTGAAAAGAGGAAGCATTACTGTTTACTACATCTTTTACACCTAAATAATAGCGCATATCAAAATGTATACTTTTATGCAATTCATACCCAACCGCAAAACACAGTGAAAAGTCATCCGCTCCGTTAAGACCGTCCTGGTAAAACTGTCTTGTCGCAACATCGTACATTCCTCCGGCTTCATTCGAAGTATAAGTAACATTATTAGGAGATAAACTAATGCCGTAAAAAGCACCAAAACCCAGATTTAATCCTTCGTAAGGATAAACTTTATACAAAGCACCAATTTCTAAATAAGAATAATTGAGTCCTAATTCAAATTCTTTTCCTACCGCATCGCGATAAGAAACTTTCTCACCGGATTGTCTGAACAGAATTTCCGGTTGTATGGCAACGCGGGTATCATGAAGTTTGAAATTTAAGAAAAAGCCACCTTCTAAACCGTAAGTGCCTTTACTTTGCATAACGCTGTTGTCAAATGTATTGTCTCTGCCTTTTATGCTTTCGGGCAGATTACTGATTTTAGAATGTAGTGCGCCAAATTTCAAACCGTAGGTTATATTGGACTCATTTTGACTGTAAAGGGCTGTAGTAAAAAAACAAAAAAAAATTGATACGTATTGTATTACTTTCATGCAAAAAATTTTTGCGAATATATGTATTAATAATAGAATACCCGATCAAAATAATCGACAAACAACAAATTAATCTGTCAAAAGGAGTCTTTTTCCCGTCAAACAACCAAAAACTGGTACAATAGAGATCCGTAAATAAAAGGCTAGAAAAGATAACGTAATAAAAAACTTTCAAAAAAAATACCGTAGAAAATTTTTACATTTAACAGTATTAAGAGCGTGCAAATTTTCAATACAGCAGACCCGTAAAATAGTTTCCTTAAATATACTCATTTTAGAAGATTTTACATTATTAGACGCATTCAATCAGAACACTTAGACCTGCAAAACATTATTAGCGTTGATGATCCAAAATAATCAGAATTAAATAAGTAACTTAGTTATTTAGTAACTTTTTAGAATCAAATAATAAACTTAACTCACAGCGATGGTATATGATGGAAAAAACGGAGAGTACTTTGAACTACAAAAAATCGATAGTCACAACAGCAATTTTTTAAAAAACACAAAAACACAAACCCTGCTTCTTATTTGGTTTACTTCTGATCAAAACAAACTTACAATAGATGGAATACCTTATACTTTTGAAAAAAATGAAATCGTCTTTCTAACGGAATTTCATAAACTTGAATACGAAAACATCAAGACTATTAATTTACTGAAATTCAACAAATCGTTCTATTGCGTTTTAGATCATGACAGTGAAATTGGCTGTAAAGGAATCTTATATTATGGAGCAGCGGCAAAATTACCCATCATAAAAATTAATGAAGTACCGTTAGAAATAATGCAAACGGCATGGAAAATGGCTACTTTGGAATTTGAAATGAAAGACAGTCTTCAGCTCGAGATGTTGCAAATGATGCTTAAACGAATATTGATTACCTGCACCAGGGTTTACAAAATGCAATCCCTGAGCAGCATTACGGGTACAGAACAAAATGATTTGATACGGAATTTCAATTTCCTGGTAGAGACTAATTTCAGAAGCAAACATACTGTTGCGGATTATGCTTCCCTTATTTACAAATCCCCGAAAACAATCTCCAATACGTTTAAGAAACTGGGAACAAAATCGCCTCTCAAATTCATTCAGGAACGCATCATGCTCGAAGCACGCCGTTTAATTTCTTATACGGATAAAGACATTTCTGAAATTGCCTATGAATTAGGGTTTAATGACATTCAGACCTTTAGTCGTTTTTTTAAAAAGAACGAAAAAATAGCCCCCATACAATATCGCAAAAAAAAATACGCTTTGAATTTGTTTAAAAATAATAAAACTATGATCGGACTAGGAATGGCGGCCATTGGCAGGCCTCACTATATCAATATTAAAAACAATTCCATTTCAGATGAGAATTTTGATTTGGCAGTTTTTAAAACGCAAGGAAAACATTTTTTAACCGAAGCTTACCAAGCCGGAATCAGGCATTTTGATACCGCACCCAGTTATGGAGTTGCAGAAGAAATACTATCAGAATGGATTACTGAATTCCAGCCAAAAGACATCATCATTTCAAGTAAATGGGGATACACTTATGTTGCCAATTTTGACAAAAATGCAATAGTACACGAAGTAAAAAGTCATACACTTGAAACGCTGGAAAGACAATCGAAAACTACTTTCGAAAGATTAAAAAACATTCAAATTTACCAAATTCACTCAGCCACATTAGAAAGCGGTGTTTTGGAAAACCAAGAAGTATTAGAAAAATTATACCAAATTAAAAAAGAGCGAAACATCGAAATTGGCCTTTCTACAAGTGGTGCAAATCAAAATGAAATCATTAAAAAAGCCCTTCAAATAAAATGCAATAACGAAGCACTATTTGATGTTTTTCAGGTTTCTTACAACCTCTTAGAGCAAAATCTTTTAAATTTAAAAGAAGAACTAAAGTTCAAAAAGGTAATTATAAAAGAAGCAATGGCTAATGGCCGTATCTTTTTAGACAAAAATGACGGGCTCCAAATTTTCCAAAACTTAGCAACTAAATATAATGTAGGTATTGATGCGATCGCCCTTCAATTTGTAATCGCTACACTCAATCCATACTCTGTACTTAGTGGTGTAACACATCTCGATCAACTGAACGAAAATCTTAAAGCAAACTCTTTTTCTTTAGAAGATCATGAAATCGAACTTCTAAAAACCGTAAAACAAACACCTGAAGACTATTGGGAAGATCGAAAAAAACTGAGTTGGCAATAAAGTTTGCTTTCCACAAAAACAAAGAGGGGAAAATTGCCAATTGATAAGGACAACCAGTCTACTAATTAGGTCTTGTTTTGAACGAACTTTGCACTCTAAAAAACAAATAGGTATGAGCAATACAGAAAAAACAAGCCCAAAAGCAGCTGAATTACGAGTAAACTATTGGATTGACGGAGACGGAAATAAAACAGCTCCGATTCGGTTAAAGGATCACAAAGGAAAATTTAAAATAATCTACGGATTCCAAAACTGGTGTCCGGGTTGTCACTCTATTGGATTGCCTTCTTTAAAAAAAATGGTTGATGCTTTGCAAGAAGATAAAAATGTTGTCTTTTTTGCTGTCCAAACTGTTTTTGAAGGTTTTGATGAAAACACAGCCGACAAACTTCGTGAAAACCAACTAAAATATGATCTAAAAATCCCGTTTGGACACGATGACGGTTCTGATTATGGAGAAAAAAGGGCGACGGTTATGACAGATTTTCAAACCGGAGGAACACCTTGGTTTTTATTGATTGATGAAGAAGATACAGTTGTTTTTTCAGATTTTCACATCAACGTAGAAGGCGCAATTGCTTTTCTAAAATCAAGAAAAAAATAGTAAAGTCAAAACAGCTAAATAAAAACGACATTAAAAAAAACGAATACCAACACGATTAAATTAACGCGTAATGAGACTTAAAATAGGATTTGGAGGCGGATGTCATTGGTGTACGGAAGCTGTTTTTCAAACTTTAATTGGTGTAGAATTGGTCGAGCAAGGCTGGATTGAATCTGTCGAGCCTCAGGATTATTGGTCAGAAGCAGTGATCGTTCATTTTGACACTGATTTAATTTCACTTAAAACATTAATCGAGATCCATCTTCTTACGCATGCCAGCACTTCAAATCACAGTATGCGAAGCAAATACAGAAGTGCTATTTACTATTTTAATGAACAACAAAAAGAAGAAAGCTTAAAATTCGTTTCTGAATTACAAATCGAAAACACAGAAAAGTACATTACAGAAATTTTGCCTTTTGTACAATTTAAAATAAACAAAGACGAATTTTTGAACTACTATAAAACTCGAAAAGAAGCACCATTTTGTGAAACTTACATCCGTCCGAAACTAAATTTATTGTTCCAAAAATACAGCAAATACACCCTTAAAGACTAAAAGGGAAAAATAAACAAATTTGCAGGAAATCGGGTCTACAAGTAACGCTTTCTTTCGCCCTAACTTTGTACTATAAATCTAAGACATGAGCCATTTAGTAAAAATAGACAAAGAACAATTCGTCAAGGATCAATCACGGTATTCTTTAGTAAAAGGTACCACTGAGGGAGCACCTTTATGTCCGTACGGCAATCACTACAAATGGGTTGGTTACGATCACGAAACCAAAACTTTTGTCCGATTTACAAAATCAGTATTCTTGAATTTAGTAAATCAAGTTAAAAACGAGTATTGAATTATACTACAAAAAACAGTAAAAAACCATTAGAAAGGAGTAGTTCATTACAATTTTAATTTTTTAAATAAAACCTATAACAGCCCAAAGTGTACAATTTATTAACACACCTTAAATAAAGCATCACTTTCAAAACTATGTTTCTATGTGTTAAAAAGAATTACATCCAGCAAGTTATAACTTAAAAAAAACATCATGCTAAACTGGAACGATATTATAAAATACGCCAATCAGGGAAATCCAACTCCTCCAAAAAGAGTAGAAAAAACACCTGAGGAATGGAGTAAATTACTAACCGAAGAAGAATTCCGTATTACACGACTAAAAGGTACAGAAAGAGCCCACAGCTCTGACATGTGCAGTTTTTTTGAACCTGGGAAATATGCTTGTAAATGTTGCAACACTCCTCTTTTTTATTCGAGTGAAAAATTTGAAAGCGGAACGGGTTGGCCCTCTTTTACACAACCTGTTGCGATAGAAAATGTAGCTTATATCAAAGACGTAACATTTGGAATGGTACGCGTAGAAATTACCTGTAACATTTGCGACTCTCATTTGGGTCATGTTTTCCCCGATGGTCCCGCACCTAGTGGACTTAGATATTGCACGAATGCAGTTTCACTAGTAAAAACAGAAAACATTTAATACTGCTCAGGAAAATCTTGAGTACGTATCAATTTAAAAAAATAGCTATGAGCGATATAAAAAAAATAGTATTGGGTGGAGGATGTTTTTGGTGTACAGAAGCCATTTTCTCTGAGGTTGAAGGTGTCATTGCCGTTAAAAGCGGTTATAGCGGAGGAGCGACAATAAATCCTACCTACCGTGAAGTATGCGATGGCAGAACCGGACATGCAGAAGTTGTTGAAATTACTTACGATGCCCAAAAAGTTCCGTTAGCTCTATTATTGGTTATTCACCTGACAACACATAACCCAACCACGCTAAACAAACAAGGTGCTGATCACGGAACACAATACCGCAGTATTATTTTTTACGAAAATGATGCCGAAAAACAAATCGCCGAAAATGCCATAAAAGAAGTACAGGAAGCTTTTGATGACCTGATTGTTACAGAAGTAAAACCAATCGAAGAGTTTTACATCGCAGAAGTTTCACATCAGGAATATTACAAAAACAATCCCAATGCAGGTTATTGCCAAGCGGTAATTGCACCCAAACTTGCCAAGTTTAGAATGTTATACCAACAGACTAAAAAAGTTAATTAATTATCTAAAGCGAATTTCCCTAAAAAGAAATTCGCTTTTTTTGATTTCTTTTCTTTGTGTAAAATTATTATTTCGCTGTTAATTTATAGAGCACTATAATGCTTCCCAAAACAACCTAGTTTTAACCGAATAATACTTACTACAATCCCATTAATTTTCGAGCTGCCTTTTTAATCTCTTCAACGGTTTTACCATTACCATCGCCACTACCTTTAAAATAGTAAATTTTAAGGTTTCGACTCGCTATTCCCCTGTATTTGGTAACTGTTTTTTTATTATCGTACGAACTACCTTCTTTTGTTGCTACCGGGATTCCGAGTCCTTGAGCAAGGGCTAAAGAAATTTCTAAACTTTCATCATTTTTTCTGTAATCCGTAAATATGGCAGCACTTTTTTTGCCATTATCAAGATTAACAACAAATGCAATATCACAATTTTTAATTCCTCGCTCTTTCCACTTGGGACTTAAGGTGATATACGGAATTGTTTCAGCATCGGCATATCTGGCAGCACTGCTCTCCGGTTCATTTCTATTATAAGGAGTGGTTTGTGACACAAAATAACCATCAGCCTGGAGGTAACCCTCATAATCATCACTTTGACCGATACGTTTTTTAGCGATGCCATAACCCCTGTCTTTTTTAAACTTATTTTGAGTTGCTTCTTCTCGTGTGATCCCTCCATTTAAATTATACAATAATCCTTCATTATTTGGATGATAAGCATGCCTGGCACCATCTAAATTAAGAGCCAGAGTCTTAGTTCGAAAAATATGCGTGGTGTCAACTGCTGTGGTCTGCGCTGAAGTCCAACTTACGAATGTGCTGAAACATAAAGCAAAAAGAGAATACTTTTTCATATTTTAAAAATTAAAATTGCACGTTCAACAAGTGAATAATTAGTCTTAAATTTCAAGTAGACCGCATACTAACTTACTATACAACCGCCACTTTAACACTTTAAAAACAAAAATCTTAACTAATATTATTCCTTATAAAGTTAGTTATTCAATCGCTCCTACTCACCAGTACAAACACCTGTTTCTCGATTTTTTGAGAACATAAAAAGGATAAAATTTTAAAACAAAATTAAATACCCAAAAAACCAAAGCTGACAGGTTTCAAAAACCTGTCAGCTTTAATTCAATACGAAACTTTTTGTGTGATTTACTTCATCTTATTCGCTTTCAATCAGATCTCCTTCGTTAAAAGAACAAACGGAGCATCTACCCTTTTTAAACTTTACGGCTTCGCGACTTTGCGAGATTTTTGTTTTTCCAAAACTTTTGATCCTTTAATTCAATACGAAAATTACAGTTCTACCGAAACGTATAAAAAACAAAAAAGCCACTCGATGGAGTGGCTTTTGGTGAACGCAGAAGGATTCGAACCTTCGACCGCCTGCTTAGAAGGAAGTATTCAATATTTAAAAAACCAATATAGATCAACACATTACAGTACAAAAAATTAATAAAGCTGTAATAAAGCCGAAATTTTTTATGAAAAACTAAACCACTCTGCACTGAAAGTGCAGAGGTTTGTTTGACGAGAGACTAAAAGTCTCTCAATTTTGAAAATTTTTTATCAAAACTAAAAAAAACAAAAGATTATATTTTTTCGCATTACTAAAGTACTGCAATAAATTGCAGGGTTTTAAACCCCAATCTGAGACCAATAAATTTTACGGTTTTTCATAAAAAAACCCCTCAAATGAGGGGCAAAAGACACATAAATATTATAATTTATGTAGAAATTTTATTTTTAAAGCTTTACATTTAAAAGCTCTTTTCCTAAACGATGTAAACCGTTTTCAATTTCTTTAGCTCTTTTTTCAGATATATATGTTTGTGTATTTGCATTTGTGTATTGTCTAAATAAAGATGCATTTATTCCTATACTTTTTGCAAATTCAGTCTTATTGATCACTTCAAAAACGTCGTTAAATATTTCTGATACTTCTAAATCATATTCAAATTCAAATCCGTTTTTAAATAAATCATAAGTTTCTTTATCACATTCTTCAGCTGCTTCTAAATATAAATCCACAGCTTCTTTCATATTATCTTTCAATTCATTGATACTATCACCGTCGGCCACCACTACACCAGGTACATTTTGTGTTGTCCCCCAATAGCGACCATCAGATTTCTCAATCTTAACTTTGATTGCCATACTCCGATTTCTTATTGGTTTTAATTTTTCTTTTTTTACTATTACGATTATTTCACGTTTTTTTACCTTTTAATTCAGATGACTTTTCCATAAGTTTTCATTTTTTCATGATTAATAAATTAGACATTTTTTTTCCGAATTATTAAATTCGATTAATTAATAAACTAGCAATTTTTAGCGCTTTGTACCGTGCGTTATTATATTACAAATCTTTTCTCAGGTTAATAAACTCGAGGTGTACTCTATTGGTTAGTTAGCAATATATTAATTGTAATGATTCCCACAAGTCAAGGACTGATTAAATCAGTCCTGCTTGTTTTAAAATGTTGTTTTCTGTGCCTTTCGGAATATCCTTTTTCGGATGAGGCAACACAACTATTCCTTTTTTCTTCGGGTGTTTGAAAATATGGTGGCTTCCCTTGGCTCTTACAAATAGCCATCCGTCAGCTTTCAACATCTTAAACAAATCATCACTGCTCATATCCTAACGTTGTTATAAATTCACAAACCAAAGATATAACATTTTCGCAATATATAACATAAATGATATATATGTTTTAATAAAAATTTAACTCAAGAAAAAAGCAATCCTAAATTTTCATTCCACAATACCTACTTTTAAAAAACCTGTCAGCTTTAATTCAATACGAAACTTTTTGTGTGATTTACTTCATCTATTCGCTTTCAATCAGATCTCCTCCGTTAAAAGAACAAACGGAGCAACTACCCTTTTTAATCTTTGCGGCTTCGCGACTTTGCGAGATTTTTGTTTTTCCACAACTTTTGATCCTTTAATTCAATACGGAAATTCCAGTTCTACCGAAACGTATAAAAACAAAAAAGCCACTCGATGGAGTGGCTTTTGGTGAACGCAGAAGGATTCGAACCTTCGACCGCCTGCTTAGAAGGCAGGTGCTCTATCCAGCTGAGCTATGCGTCCATAATTTCAATTTTCTAACCTTCTGTTTAGAAGGAAGTTGCTTGATCTGCAACGATATTAACAAAAAAACCACTCTGTCGAGTGGTTTTGAATGTGAACGCAGAAGGATTCGAACCTTCGACCGCCTGCTTAGAAGGCAGGTGCTCTATCCAGCTGAGCTATGCGTCCATTATCTAATTGTAGTCGGGGTGGCAGGATTCGAACCTGCGGCCTCCTGCTCCCAAAGCAGGCGCGATAACCGGGCTACGCTACACCCCGAGGCAAAATTTAAGCGGAGAGACAGGGACTCGAACCCTGGCGACGGTTACCCGTCGACAGATTAGCAATCTGCTCCATTACCGCTCTGGCACCTCTCCAAGCTCAAGGAAACGTGTCCTGTTTTGCGGTGGCAAAGGTATGACAACATTAGATATCTCACAAGTATTTTGATGCTTTTTTTTGTTTTTTTTTGATCTTTTTTCCAAAACACTTAACAATCAAATGAATAGAATTAACAAAAATTTCATCTTAAATTTAAAATTCAATCCAATTCACTCAAAATTTGAATTTGTATAAATAAAGATTAAATTTGCTTGATTAACTAATATCACACAGAAAATGAACAAAAGAGTTGTTATCGTTTCTGCCGTTAGAACACCTATCGGAAGTTTCATGGGAGGTTTATCGACCGTACCCGCACCAAAACTAGGGGCTGCCGCTATAAAAGGAGCTCTTCAAAAAATTAACCTGGACCCAAAATTAGTTGATGAAGTTTTCATGGGCAATGTAGTACAAGCCGGAGTTGGACAAGCGCCAGCACGTCAAGCTGCACTTTTTGCCGGTTTATCTGAAAACGTTGCTTGTACAACTATAAACAAAGTTTGTGCTTCGGGAATGAAGGCCGTTATGTTCGCTGCTCAGGCAATTGCTTGTGGTGATGCCGAAATCGTAGTTGCCGGAGGAATGGAAAACATGAGTTTGATTCCACATTACGTGCAAATGCGTAACGGAAACAAATTTGGTCCTGCGACAATGCTGGACGGAATGCAAAAAGATGGTTTGACTGATGCTTACGATAACAACGCAATGGGAGTTTGCGCTGACTTATGTGCATCAGAATACAAAATCACTCGTGAAGATCAGGATAATTATGCCATTCAATCTTACGAAAGAAGTGCAAAAGCCTGGGATGCCGGAAAATTTGATGCTGAAATTGTACCCGTAGAAGTACCACAAAGACGCGGAGAACCGGTTATCGTTTCTAAAGATGAAGAATATACCAATGTAAAATTGGACAAAATACCTTCTCTAAGCGCTGTTTTTACTAAAGACGGAACTGTTACTGCTGCCAATGCTTCAACGATCAATGACGGAGCTGCTGCATTAGTTTTAATGTCGGAAGAAAAAGCAATCGCACTTGGATTAAAACCACTTGCTTTCATCAAAGGGTATGCAGATGCGGCTCAGGAGCCAAAATGGTTCACTACAAGCCCTGCAAAAGCATTACCAAAGGCGTTAGACAAAGCTGGAATTGCAATTGGCGATGTTGATTATTTCGAATTTAACGAGGCTTTTGCTGTTGTTGGTTTAGCCAACTCACAAATCCTTGGACTTGCCAACGATAAAGTAAACGTAAATGGTGGTGCTGTTTCATTAGGACATCCACTAGGTTGTTCGGGAGCCCGAATTATTGTAACTTTATTGAATGTCTTAGAACAAAATAACGCTAAAACCGGAGCTGCAGCAATTTGCAACGGTGGTGGTGGTGCTTCGGCTATTGTTATCGAAAGAGCTTAAAAACATATTACATTAGGAGTTATTTGCAACCAAAATAACTCCTAATTTTCAACTTATAAAAGACCTTAAATGTTCGGAATTTGCAATCTAGCTATAGTACCCGTTCGATCTGAACCAAGTGACAGAAGTGAAATCGTCACACAACTTTTATTTGGTGAGCACCTCGAAATATTAGAACGTCAAAATCAATGGGCCCGAATAAGAATTCAATTTGATGACTACGAAGGCTGGGTCGATTCAAAACAGTATCAGGTTATTTCTGAAGCTAATTTCAATCAATTAAGTAATGAAGCCATTATTCTAAATGCCGATCTGATTGATTATATTACTACTCCCGATACCAATTTATTGCTACCAATTCCGCTTGGGGCATCTTTGTCTTTTTTGAATAACAGTGAAATCAATACGAGTAATTTCGATTTTGAAGGCACCAAAACAAGTGGCTTAAAACCCAAAAGCGCTCTAATAAGCACCGCTTTTATGTACCTCAACGCTCCTTATCTTTGGGGTGGAAAAACTCCGTTTGGCATTGATTGCTCGGGATTTACACAAATGGTATACAAACTTAATGGTTACAAAATACATCGCGATGCTTCACAACAAGCTCTTGATGGCGAACCTTTGAGTTTTATTGAAGAAAGTGAAGTCGGTGATCTGGCCTTTTTCGATAATGACGAGGGTAATATCACTCATGTAGGTATCATTATGGAGAACAATTACATCATTCACGCCAGTGGAAAAGTACGTATTGATCGCTTAGACCATTTAGGGATTTACAATCCGGAAACCAACAAACACACGCATAAACTTAGGGTTATTAAGAAGATTATATAATTTTTTTCTTTTGCCACGAATTTCACCAATTACCACATTTTTTTTTGCCACTGATTAAAAGGATTTCCACAGATTTAATTATTTTAATCCTTTTGTTTTTTACGCAGATTTGCTTAGCCTGTTGTTATACTCAGACTGCTTTTTTTATTGTCTTCCGCGAAAATCCGCAAAATCAGCAAAATCTGCGTGCTATTTTATTTTACTAACATCACGCAAAAGTTAGCAACTCTTTGTCAAAGTCCCAAACGAACTTTTTTGAAATCTGTGGTAAAAAACCTCTATTTTATCTAAAAATTAACCTCATACTCCATCGTTTAAACGAGTAAAAATTAAGAAATATTCGGGTAAACTATGGGCTTATCAAAAAACAATTTACTCTTTTCACAATTGACAAACAACATTTTACAACAATCATAATCGCAAGAACAACAAAATTGTTGTATATTTACAGCAAATTAGTTGCGTCATGAAAAATGTAAAGCAAAAAACAGAACCTTTCGATACTAAAAGAAGTATTCAAAATGCCTCGGGGAAAGTAATCTCAATAAAAAGATCTACTTTAAACTCTGACGGTAAAGAATACAGCTGGGGCAACAAACTTGAGCGCGTTGCTGTTATAAGATCCGGCATTCCGTATGATTCAATTGAAGTCATCAGCAGAAGATTAAACAATCCTGTAAAATCGGTTTTGACGATTGTGGGAATTCCTCAAACTACTTACAATAAGAAGAAAAGCGAACACCTTCTTCTGGACAGCAGAGATAGCGAATTAGTCATTCTGATAAACGAATTAATAGATTACGGCCTAGAGGTTTTCAATAATGAAGAAGAGAAATTTCAACGTTGGCTAAAAAAACCCAACCTGTCCATTGGCGGAAATGTTCCTGAAAACATGCTCGATACCGTAACCGGAATTAACGAGGTGAAATTCAGCCTAAACCGATTAGAATTTGGAAATTTAGCCTGATGGTAGTATTCAGAATTGAACGGGAAAAATACCTGGACGCAACTTTAAAAGGAATCGGAGCCTCAATGTGCGAAGGGTATCGCTGGAACAGTCTAAACACAAAAATGGTTTATACCGCAGAAAGCAGGGCTTTAGCAACACTTGAAGTCTCTGTTCATTTGGATTTAAGCGAGGACTTACCTACTGATCGTTTTTATGTGGAAATCGAAATACCGGACGAAATTACAATTCAAGAAGTACACATAGAAGACTTACCAGTAAACTGGGACTCTAAACCCCCTATTCCGGTAACCCAAATTATAGGGGATGATTTTATAAATTATGACGAGGCTGCAGTTTTAAAAGTACCTAGCAGCATTGTGCCTATGGAGTATAACTACTTAATAAACCCAAATCATAGCGACACACTAAAAATCAAAGTTTTAAGCTCTACCAGAATGGCTTTTGATTCCCGATTTAAAAGCAAGTAGTTTTTTTGCCACAGATTATGATTTAGTTTATTCAACAGCAATACAAAGAAAAAACCAACACGAATTACACTAATTTTCACGAATTAATCTTTAAAATTCTTCGTGCCGTTTTTTTGCCACTGATTAAAGGATTAAAATGATTTAGCTCAACTTATTCAACGGCAATACAAAGAAAAGATAAACACGAATTACACTAATTTCCACGAATTAATCTTACGCTTCTTGCGGGTGATTTTTACTGATGGTTAAAGCGAATCATCCTATTCAATAACAATACAGGGGAAATTTGGCCACGAATTACACGGATTCTCACGAATTAATCTTTAAAACTCTTGTGGCGATTTTTTGCCACCGATTAAAGGATTAAAATGATTTAGCCAATTTCAAGAACACACAAAAAAACTAGTGTAAATTCGTGTAATTCGTGTCAAAAAAAACTCCCTAATTCTTATGTTTCTAAGCTAGTAACTCTTTCTTAAATCTTCGAACAAAAACTTTTTAAGCACTGATACGAATCGTTTTTCTGTATTCTGAAGGGCTATTTCCTCTATGTTTTTTGAAGAATTTATTGAAATGGCTTTCATCTGTAAAACCAAATTCATAGGCAATTTCATTGATTCGTTTTTCACTGAACTGCAAGCGGTGTTCAATCAATTTCGTTTTATAATTACTGATGTATTGCTGCATCGTTTCGTTAGCATGTTTTTTGAAATAACGGCCTAAATAGGTATTTGAAATTCCGAAATGCGCACTGATGGACTCGGCTTTTATTTTCTCGGGATAATAAATGTTATTCTGAATATATTGCAGGATATCCATTGCTTTGGCTTCACATCCAATATTAACCTGCTCGGGAAGGTATTTGGCAATATTTCTCGCTACAATAATAATCAGCGTATTTATCAATTGCTGAATCAACTCCTGATTGTAAACGTCTTTATCCTGATGTTCTCTGCAAATCGCTTCTATCATTACTTTTACCAAACATGCATCTGACTCGTTTTTTAAAATACAACCCGGCTGATGATTGGCGTTTTGAAGAATATATTCCAATCGCTGAATGTTCTCGCTCTGTAAACTCGAATTCTTCAAATAAATATCGTTGAATCTCAAAAAGAAAAACTTTGTTGTCGTCTTAATCGTAAAATTATGACAATCCTCAGGTGTCAACAGAAACAAATGTCCACCATCATATTCAAAAATAGTTTTGTTAATGCATTGCGAGCCGGTTCCATCTAAAACATACACCAATTCAAAAAAATTATGACGGTCCCCGACATCCGGATATTCGTCCAGCGTTTCAAATGAAACGGTAAATGGTTCGTATAAATTTTCTTTTTTCATTGTACAGCAAATTAATTCAGTTTGCAAATATACCTAAAAAACACAAATATGTACAAATTATAAATCACAAAAACAGTATAATTTTGCCTTAAAATTTTTAAAGCACAAAATACCACGATTATGGAATATAGAAAACTAGGCAATACTGAACTCGAATTATCAGCAATAACTTATGGTGCATTTGCCATTGGAGGCAACATGTGGGGCGGAAATGAAAAGAAAGACTCAATCGATTCTATCCATGCTTCCATCGACAATGGAGTGACCACAATAGACACTGCTCCTTTCTACGGATTTGGTTTAAGCGAAGAAATGATTGGTGAAGCACTACAATCACAAAACCGATCAAAAGTGCAATTGTTAACCAAATTTGGACTGGTATGGGACGGAAGCAATAAAGGCAAAGGAGATTTTTTCTTTGATGCAGATGACAACGGAAAAAAACTACCGGTTTACAAATTCGCCTCTAAAGAAAATATTATCAAAGAAGTCGAAGAAAGTCTAAAAAGACTAAAAACCGATTATATTGATTTACTGCAAATCCATTGGCCAGACTCCACTACTCCAATTCAGGAAACTATGGAAACCATAGACTTGTTAATCAAACAAGGAAAAATAAGAGCTGCCGGAGTTTGCAATTACGATGTTTCACAACTGAAAGAAGCTCAAAAAACAATTTCGCTAGCTTCAAATCAGGTTTCGTACAGCATGCTGAATCGCAAAATAGAAGCCGATTTAATTCCACTTACCGTTGCAGAAAATATCGGAATCATCGCCTACAGTCCAATGGAAAGAGGTTTATTGACCGGAAAATATTTTACCGACACCAAACTAAAAGAAAACGATCACAGAAATGGTTATTTTGGTCAATTTGATCTTCAGCAAGTCAAAACCTTAATCGAAGAATTGAGTTCATTAGCACACGCAAAAGAAATCAATTTAGCGCAATTGGTTTTACGCTGGACGACTTTACAAAAAGGAATTAGCATTGTTCTGGCCGGAGCAAGAAATGCAGAACAGGCGATTTCAAACGCAAAAGCAATGGATTTCGATCTTACTGCTTTGGAATTGGATTTTATCAATCAGGCTATTTCAAAAATAAAATAACAACAAACAAAAAATTACACCATACGTAGAAACACAGGATTAGTTTCACATAAAAAACAAGCCTGTATTAAAAACTACACCACAGATTCACTAAGAACATTCACACTATGAAAAAAATATTTATAATAAACGGCGGGCAAAAATTTGCACATTCAGGCGGAAAATTCAATCAAACTGTTCAGGATTGGACCATTGAATACCTTTCCCAAAACAATAATTACGAAATAAAAACAACTCATATCGAAGATGAAATTAACCTGCAACACGAAGTAGAAAAATTCGTTTGGGCAGATTTAATTATCTATCACACCCCAATCTGGTGGTTTCAATTACCTAATCTTTTTAAAAAATACATTGATGATGTTTTTACTCAGGGTCATAACAACGGAATCTATAAAAGTGACGGGAGAAGTCGTGTAAATCCGGACATTAATTATGGAACTGGAGGGCTTTTACACGGTCGCAAATACATGTTGACCACGAGCTGGAATGCTCCAAAAACAGCTTTTACTTTACCGGGAGAATTCTTCGAAGAAACCTCTGTTGATGATGGTGTAATGTTTGGTTTTCACAAAATGAATACGTTTGCCGGAATAGAAAAAGTAGACAGTTTTCATTTTCACGATGTTGAAAAAGGTGCCACACCGGAAAATATTACTATCTTTAAACAAGACTATACCAACCATTTAGAAGAAACTTTCAAAACTTTATAACCATGATCTCGATTACAGCTATCATAAAGAGTAAAAAAGAGCACCTAACAGAAATTCAAAGTAGAATTATCCATCTGGTCACCGAAACCAGAAAAGAAGCGGCTTGTATTCGTTATGACCTGCATACCGCTGAAAATGTGTTTATCATTTGGGAAGAATGGAAAGACCAAGCCGGACTTGATTTACACAACAATCAATCTTATCTGTTGGATTTTATTGCTAAAAGTGAATCCTTATTAGCCGCCCCGGTTCAGGTTTACAAAACGGCACAGCTTTTATAAAATAGTAAAGAACATTACTCCTGCAAGGTTTTCAAAACCTTGTAGGTTTATCTTATGGATCAATAAGTAGCCATAGAATCAATAGTCCAACCTATTAGACAAACATAAAAAAGGCCGTCCTGAGACAGCCTTTTTCTATAAAATTCAAATTTATTGTTTAATGATCTTCTGCGTATATCCTTTTTTTGTTGAAGAAGTCACATTAAGAAAATATACTCCTTTTGTTTTTCCCGATAAATTAATAGCTTTATCAGCAGTATTCTCTCCGGAGAAAGTTTCTTTGTAAATCATCCTTCCGCCAATATCATGAACTGTCACGGTATAATTATCTGCTGAAACCGGTGTGATCACATGAAACACATTACTGGATGGATTTGGATATACCTGAACTCCTGACAAATTGTTCGCTCCTTTTGGTTTTGTTATTGCTAAATTAGATCCGTTATTTATTTTTAAATTATCAAACCAAATTCTGGTTCCATAACCTGAAGTGTTTTTGATTTTTACCAATACACTCTTTTGATTTTTCACTATACTTAAATCAATTTTTTCTGTTCTCCAATCCGAATCTTTGGTTGGAATCCAATCGTTGGTTTCATTTGCAGCCGTTGTTGCCGGATCGTCCTGAATTGGTGGTGAAACGGTTTGCAACTGCAATTGATTTTTAGCATATACATTTGTCCAGGTTACCCCACAATCCGAAGAGACTTCAATATCTATTTTATCCGGTGCAGGTGCAGGATCAAAAGCATTTAAGTACTGCGTATAAGCCAGATCAAAGGATAAAAACGGAGTTGCAGAAGAAGAAAAATCCATTGCTTTAAGAATCAACTCGTCTATCAAACCAGTTGGATTATCAGCATTGTTGATCACCAGACAAGACAAATCTCCTTTGCCGACATCCGAACGTTTTTCCCATGTAATAACGTCTTTGTCGGGATTAATGATTTCCCAATCCTGAATTGGAAAACTTGCTTCGAAATTTTCTGAAAAAGGAAGACTGTTTTTGCCATTAATTACAACCACATCCGTTTTTGCCATAACCGATCCTGCTCCGTAAGAATTAGACGCAGTCAAGGTTACCGTATAAGTTCCCGGACTATCATAAACTACAGCAGGCGTTTTACTTGTAGAAGTCGCCGGCGTACCACCCGGAAACGACCAGGACCATGAAGTAGGCTCTCCTGTTGAATTATCTCTAAAGGCTATTGGTAAATCGCTACATTGTTTTTGACTCTCCACTACAAATTCCGAAAAGGGTGTTTCTTTACTATCAAAAGTGAATTTCACATTATCAATCCATATTCTTGAACCGTATCCCGAAGTATTTTTAAACTTAAACAAAACGTTCGCTACCCCTTTCAAATTCGACAATAACACCCTTTCTGTTCTCCAATCCGAATCTGAAACCGGAACCCAATTATTGGGATCAGCGCTGACAAAGGTTTCCAGTTCAGTATGTGTTTTTACATAAATACTTTCCCATGTAAGACCGCAATCTTTTGAAGCCAGAATTTCAAGAACATCGGGACTTTCCGTATCAAATTTAGCATAGGCAACATCAAAGGAGAAATCAGTTATGCCAACAGATAAATCAACGGGTTTCAGGATAATCTCATCGATCTCACCCACTTTCGCATTGTCCGCATTATTCATTATCATACAAGACGAAGAATTATGTCCAACATTGGCTCGTTTTTCCCAAGTCAATTTATGATCGGGATTACTAATTTCCCATTCTGCGGGTGGAAAAGAATTTTCAAAACCTTCGGTAAAAGAAATTCTGTCAGGATTTACAACTGTTATAAAATTATTTTTAGTTACTGTTGTTCCTGTACCGTTTCCATTTTTGGTTGAAAGTGTCACCCCATACGAACCTGGTGAATTGTAAGTCACAATCGGATTTTTTTCGATAGAAGTAGCAGGCGTACCCCCCGGAAAAGACCATTCCCATGACGTTGGATTTCCTGTTGAAACATCTAAAAAAGGAGCTGTAACACTAGTACAACGCGTCCCTCTGACATTGGAAGCAAAATCAGAAACCGGAGTAGCCGTCTGAATAATAGCAACATTTACATTGTCTATCCAAATCCTTGTGCCGTAACCCGACACATTTACAAAACGAATAGAAACATTACTATTCCCCTGATAGGTACTAAGGTCTACAATTTCTTTTCGCCAATTAGCGTCAGAAGTCGGTACCCAATTATTCGCCAAAGCAGTAGGAACCTGCGTGGTTTCTAAAAGCGTATGTGTTTTTGAATACACCTCATTCCAAGTAAGTCCGCAATCTGTTGAAACTTCTACTTTTAAAACATCCGGACTCGCATCATCAAATTTGGTATAAGCCAAATCAAAAAACAACTGACTGTTTTGTCCGGCTGCAAAATTAAGATAAGGCAATCTGATATAGTCTAACGCCCCTACTACTGCATTATCTGCATTGTTCATAATCATACACGAACTATCATTGTGCCCTACATCTTTTCGTTTTTCCCAAGCTAAACCATTGTCCGGATTTGTAATTTCCCAACCTAAAGGAGGAAAAACACCAGTGAAATTTTCGACTAAATTCACTCCCGATTTTTGATCTACCTCAATATAATTCAGCACTTGTTTGGTATTCATTCCAAGAGCATTCGTTACCTGCAAGGTCACTTCGAATTTTCCTGCTGTATGGTACTGAACAACCGGATTTAAATCTGTAGAGGTTGCAGGGATACCACCTTCAAAAGTCCATACTCTCGAAGTTGGTAATCCCAAAGAACGATCTTTAAACGCGATTGTTTTTCCTGAACAAATAGCCGTTGTATTACTGTTGAAATTAGCGATTGGTGCCGTTTCAATAACCCCAACCGAGCTAAGATTACTTTCCTGCCACAACAAACCACGTGGATATTTAGCCACCGTTTTGTCATCTAACCAATACGTCATTGCATTGGTCTGGTCTCTGGTATACATATTCTGGCAATCTGTATTGTAATCCATATGGTTTTCGGCATTGGGGTAAACGCCACAGCTATTTAATACATTTCGGGCACAACCTTCGGCCACTTTTGTTGGCGGCGTGTCGGCCATTCCATCATTGACGGCATCACAATCATCCTGAAAAGTATGTTTTAAACCAAAATAATGACCAAACTCGTGCGTCATTACCTTTGCAAAAGTCGCACTCGCATTTGAGCCACATGTACTCCCAATATATCTGTGATTGTAAGCAACACGAGGGATCGCATCCTGAATAGGCAAAAAGGCGTGTCCCGAACCAACAGATCCCTGTCCGGTATTGGGCTCATCTACAACCAAAACATCCAAATAATACTTATTGTTTTTACCGTACCAGATATAATCATAAATTTTAGCATCATAACCATCTACTACATGTGCTTCTGGATGCCAGTCCAGGCCGGGAATTTCCAAAGGATTTCCTTCGGGGTCAACAGTAGCCAGAACAAACTGAATATTTAATTTGCTTTTAATTGCATCAAAACGAGGATCGGTCGTAGCGTATTCCGGAAACAGACCATTAAAATCTTTGTTTACCGTAAGCAATGCATCATCAATTCTGCACTTCATTTGCTCTTTGGTAAAAACATTATTGATGTTAGTTCCGTCTCCAAGAATATGAAACACCACCGGAATAATATAAGGTGTAGCAACGGTTTTCCGGGTGTTCGATTTTTTCCATGTTTTAATTTTTGATAAAGATTTTAGAAAAGCAGCTTCTTCCTGTTGGGATAATTTGGTTCCACAACCGATTGGATTCTGCCCAAAGGAAATGAGGAACTGACACAGAAAAACTGCAGCAAAAAAGTAGGTTTTTTTCAAAATAATAGTTTTTTTTTAGGTTAGTTGTACTTTCACATACAGTACTATCATAAAATCGATTAAAAAAAAAGCTTCAAAATGACTTCGTTTTTTAATCTCTTTTACTTGATATTTTTTTTTCATAAAAATATTTAATTGAAATGCATTTAATAGATATTATCTTATTGCAAAACAATTGTATATTACCTAGTTTTAACTTATTTATTGAATTTTAAAAACTAAAAATCATAAAAAAAGCTACCTTTTACAGTAGCTTATCTTAAAAAACAAACATATTACTTAATTCCTCCAAAAGCACCGAAACACATATTCTTGTGCAAAATTTCTACTTTGCTAAAGCCAACTTCTTTCATCAAATCCAATTGATAATTCATTGATCTTGGAGAATCTTCTTTTTCTACATAATCTAAAACCTTTTGACGGTATTCGGCTCCTCCGATTCCTTCGAGATAATCGCCGTAACGTTCCCAGGTATATTCGTTTAATAAAGCGGTATCTTGTGTAATCAGATCCGAGATCATCAAACAACCACCTGGTTTCAATAGCCTGAATAATTTCGAAAATGTTGTTTCCCAGTCCTGATCATCACGCAAATGGTGCAGAACTGCTCCGGCCAGAATAATATCAAATTGTTCTTCCGCTAAAGCCACTTCACGGATATCCCCATGCAAAATTTCGACTTTACCGCTTGTTTCTTTTGATACTCTTTCTAAAGCTTTATCCAGCATCGGTTGACTTAAATCGACTAAAGTTGCATTCAGATTTGGAATTTTAGAAAGCATCATTAAGGTATAATTTCCTGCTCCGCAACCAATATCCAAAATATTTTTGGCATTGGGAACAATTCGTTTTGAAGCTTCCGTAATTAATTCTAAAGAGATTGTAGCATCGATTGTTGCGACTTGTCCCGTGTCTAAATTGGAAAATCGTTCGACATCATTATCAAAACGTTTTCTAATTTCTGCTGTGGTTGATTTATTCATCATCGTTTTTTAGTATTCAGGTTTATATGGCTTTTTTTTCTCGCAGATTAAGCGGATGTATTCTTTATTCTTTATTACTTCTCACATCTTACTTCTCACATCTTACTTCTCACTTAAAACAAAACTAACACTTTGATACTTGCTTTAAAAGAAGATACTTTCGAAATTACGAAACCCAACAGTTGTTTTTTCTGAACTTTTAAAAAAAAAGTTGCCACGAATTTCTCGAATTTTCTCGAATTAAAATTTACGTCAAGCGGATCGCCAATTAAAATAAGATTTCACACGAAACTCTATTTTTCTCTTTATAAAATTTGTGCAAATTCGATAAATTCGTGGCAAAAAAGCCTTAACTTTTAAATACCTTAGCAGAAAATTACATTACCTCAATAAAATCAATAAAAATGGCCGAGCAATCTTCAATTCAGTGTCCAAACTGCGGAACAACTATCGATGTCAATGACATTCTAAAACACCAGTTAGAAGACAGCATTCGCAAAGAGTATCAGCAAAAAGCCACTGCTCAAACCAAAGAATTGGAGCTTAAAAACGAGCAATTCGAAAAAGCTAAATTAGAATTTGAGGCTAAAAAGAAGCAGGAAAATGAACTTTTCGCAGAACGTCTGGAACGCGAGAAAAAAACGGCCGAAAAGGAAATCACTGAAAAGCTGAAAACCAAACTCGACGAGGAAAACAAAGATCGTTTGCTTGCCATGGAAAAAGAGCTTTCCGAGAAATCAGAAAAACTCCGTGAACTTAATAAGATGGAAGGCGAAATTGCCAAACTTCAACGGGAAAAACTCGAAATGAAAGAAGCAATCGAAGCTGAAGCACAGAAACAGCTTAACGCCACTTTGCTTTTAGAAAGAGATAAAATCAGAAAGCAGGAAGAAGAAAAAAACGAATTAAAAATAAAAGAATACCAAAAACAATCCGACGATCAAAAAAAACTGATCGAAGAAATGAAACGCAAGCAGGAACAAGGTTCTATGCAATTGCAAGGCGAGGTAATGGAACTGGCAATCGAAGAATGGCTGGCTAATAATTTCCCGTTAGACACTATCGACGAAGTAAAAAAAGGTGCTAACGGAGCCGATTGTTTGCAGATTGTAAACACACGCGAATTGCAAAATTGTGGCTCTATTTATTACGAAAGCAAAAGAACCAAAGCCTTTCAGCCCGCTTGGATTGAGAAGTTTAAAAACGACATTAGAACCAAAAAAGCCAATATCGGGGTTTTGGTTACAGAAGTTATGCCTTCAGGAATGGATCGAATGGGCATGCGTGACGGAATCTGGATCTGCACCTACGAAGAATTTAAAGGTTTAAGTGCCGTTTTACGCCAATCTTTAATACAAGTTAGTCAGGCTGTTCAGGCACAGGAAAACAAAGGAGACAAAATGTCGATGTTGTATGATTTTCTAACTAGCAATGAATTTCGCTTACAAGTAGAAGGAATTGTAGAAGGCTTTACCCAAATGCAAAGTGATCTGGATTCAGAGAAAAGAGCGATGCAACGTATTTGGAAACAACGCGAAAAGCAGATCGAAAAAGTGGTTCACAATACTTTAGGCATGTACGGTTCAATTCGTGGTATTGCCGGAAATGCGGTACAAACGGTAAGAGCTTTAGAGCTTGATTTTATCGAAGACGATGAAGAAGAAAAAACAAAAGAACTAGAATAAGTAATTCAAATTACTAGTTAATAATTAGTTGATCCTATTTGACGAAAGCACAAAAGGGTTGATTTGCCTCCTGCTTCAGCTGGAGGTATATGATTGAGAGCTGAATCATTGGCTTTAGCCCAAAGAACCAGGGCATAATTCGGCTAAAGCCATTAAATCTTGAACTACTTGTAATCCTCCAGCTGAAGCAGGAGGCTATTCAAAACGATACTTTTGAAAATATCTTAATTTTTACTGGAAACTTACATTATTATAATTCAGAAATGAGGTATAGGCGGTCTAATTTCAAACCTAAAACAACTAGCAACTTAAATTAATTATGGGTCAAGACATATTGTTGTGGAGGGACAAATATCTTGTAGTTCTGTAATTTCGAATCAAGTTAAAAAGTTGTGGAATAATTTTTAGAAATTTCTTTTGTTAAAAGTAACAGATCTTATACTTTTTCGCCACAGCTTTTTAAGTAACTAATTTTCCAACTTCTCGCTTTGACGATCTCGCAAAGACGCCAAGCCACAAAGTTTTTTTCTGTTTTTTCATTAAAACTTTGCGATTTTGCGACTCTGCGAGATTTTTACTTCCCTATAGCTTTCGGACTTGATCCTTAATTATACAGTCTGCATACTATTTACCCACTTCCTTTTATACCCAAAACGAATTTTGCCATTCTAACCCGAAAATCAGAATGGCAAAATTTATATTTATTAAAAAAGACCTTATTTAATCTACTTTTCTGAAAACCAACAAGGTTCCGTCAGGATTAGAAAGTCTCAGTCTAAGATCTCCAATCGAATACGTGTTAGTGCTTTGTAATGCTTTCACAAATTCAGCCTCTTTATTTCCCGGCGCGCAAGCCATCAAAGTCGAAGCGACGTTAGAAAATCTCAATACTCCTTTTTCAAAAAAGATAGTTCCTCCTATAGAATTACAACCTCCAAAACCCATAAATTTATTCTCAGTTGAATTAATCTCAATTCTTGGCAGTTCTTTTTGGAAGTCTGAAAGCGTCACTTTTTTACCGTTTAACTCTTCTAGCACCCATATATCGTACAAACGGTAATCGGTAATGTATTTACCACAACCATTTAAAGTCTTACCGTTAATTTCAATCTTAACGGTATAAGGCGAAACCTCTCCTGACATTGAATCCTGGCAATCAAATTGTTGTGTAGTAATTGTTGCTGTAATTTTTCCATTATTTACTTTATACATCTTCACATTAGCATCCATAGCTCTGATTGGCTCTACAGCGTCAAAACTGATGGTTTCCATTCCTTCAATCAGCGACGTAAAGACAATTTTCTCCTTTCCTATTTTCAATCCCCAAAATGGTTCATTTCCAGTAGCTTTAAAATAAACAGAACCCTCTTCTTCTTCGGAACTTGTTGTAGAAGTTGTTTCTTTTGTGTTTGAATTTTTAACCGCCACCGACTTACAACTTAACATCACGGACATTAATACACATAGTAAAAGTACTTTTTTCATATCATTTAATTTTTATTATGACCTCACACTTGAAAAAATCGAGCCAAAAATCGGTCGCATCCTTTTTTTAAGATTTTTTTAGGTCTAATTTGGTTAAATTTAAGAAAAACGGGATAAATACAGAAGCAAAATTAAAATAAGAAAAAGAATAAAAACAACAATCCGTGTTATTAAAAAGCTTTTCTCAAGAACGACACTTGGAGTAATTTTAGGTTGAATTAATTCTTCCAAATAAGGTTTTGCAACCGCTTAGAATAAATCTTTACAATTTGCGAATCGGATAATTTTAATTGACTTTATTCTACAGATGTAACAGAACCGTTTCTTAAGTTTGTAGCTCAACAGCTAAGTTTTTGGTATGGGTAAGAATATTAAAATTATTTCATCAGAAGAATTCCCAAGACAATTTATGTCTGATGCTTCTCAGGACTTTGATTTCTTAAAAACTCCTTTGCAGATCTATGATTTAAATACTACAACAGAATACCTCCAGATTCCAACCCCACTTTTCAGACCCGATTATAATTTTATTGTTCATGTTACCAAAGGCAATGCAAAACAGCAAGTAGATAATGAGGTGATAACAATAACTGAAAATGATGTATTGTTTGTCAAACAAGGACATATCACCGCAATGAAAGAAATTGACCAGATTATAACGGGACATTTTATTTTATTTGAAGAGAGTGTCCTCAATCATATTTTGTCGAAACAGGAGTTGATACAGATATTTGCCACTAATTCAGTTCTTAAATTGCCTGTAGAAACAAGTGTATGGCTTAATTCTTTGTTTTGCTTGTTAAGTCAAGAATTTCGCAATGAAAATTCCAATATCGAAATTTGTTATTCACTCATGCAGGCAGCTTTCCAGAAAATTATTTTTTCAAATAAAGAACTCAATAAAACGGTGCACCGTGGTAATGAGATCACTTTTTCCTTTAAAGAGCTGGTTTATAAATATCATACGGAGAATAAATCGGTAACCTTTTATGCCGATAAATTAAAAATCTCTGTAAATTATCTCAATAGGTGCATTAAGCAAACCACCGGAATAGCTCCAAAGGAATGGATTAACAATGTTAGTATCCTGCAAAGCCAGATCCTTCTACAAGATTTGACTAAAGATATTTCAGAAATTGCTTTTGCATTGAATTACGAAGATCCTTCTTACTTTGGACGACTTTTCAAAAAAATAACCGGTACAACTCCTTCTCAGTACCGAAATTCGCTTACGCACGATTTGTCCGAGTAACGGCAAACTAAATCCTAGTAACAATTATTGTTTTAACTGCACCTTTGCCTTAAGAAAATCTTAGAGAGCTGATACAGCTTGTGTGTTTAAATTTAATAAATGTTATTTTGAAAAAAGTACTGTCATTGGTTTTACTGACCTTGTTTATTTGCCTTCCAAATAAATTTTATTCTCAATTAATAACAGATGGCGCCGGGGTTGGCATCACTGTAAATGGAAAAAGTAGCTTTAAGAATTTGTCAGCTGTAGATCCGTACTATGGAAATAAATTCAACTATACTACTTACGATTTCTGGTTGCCCATCCCCTCTTTTAAACTTGGAAAAACGCGAATTCTTGGGATAATTAACTATCGAATTTTAGACTTTACATTTGATAGGAATATTGAAATTAGTCCGAATTACATCACGAAAATACAAGAAATCAAACCTACCCTTGTTGTACGACATCCTTTTGGAGAAAGATGGGCTGCCTTTGGCGTTTTTATCCCCACAATTGCTTCTGATTTTAAAAACTCGTTTTCGATGAATGATATGGTATTCGATGGCATTTTTGGAGTTTCAAGAAAGTTTGGAGAAAAATCAAATCTAGAAATCGGGATTGGCCCTCATGTCATGTATGCTTTTGGCAAATTTTTAATAACGCCTGCTCTATCTCTGGATTATAAGAGCAATAATGGTAAGTGGTTTGCTCAAATATACTGGCCACGAGTCAATATTTTCAGAAATCTGGGCAATAATACGCAAGTTGGTCTGGCAGGATCGATTGACTGGACACTTCACAATTTACAAAACTACAAGAATTATCAAGGAGAAGAGATCGATTATGCTCAGTTTTCGGCTATTCATGGCGGTCTGCAAATTAATCAGCGTCTTTTTGATGGTTTTTGGTTGCAATTGCAAGGAGGTTTAGGTTTTGCCAACAAATACACACTGTTTAATGCTCAGAATGATACCATTAGTAATTATAAAGCAAAAGAAATGCCCTATGTAAAAATGATGCTGAGCTATCGTTTTGGGAAATAATTACGCAAATAGAATCACATTAAAAACTATAAAATTAAAAGAGAAAATGAAAAAATCTATTCTAAGTATCCTGTTATTGGGAGTATCGTATTTTACAAATGCACAACAGGTAAAAACGAATGTTGATGTATACAATGTTCAAAAAGGAAAAGGGACTGTTGTACTGAATGTCTACGATAAAAAGGAAAATTTTCTTAAAAGAGCCTGCTTTACCAAAGTCCAAAAAGTGAATCAGGAGACTATGAAATTTCAAATCGATTTACCAAGAGGGACCTATGCTATTACTGTTTTTCAGGATTTGGATACTAATGGAAAACTAAACAGCAATTGGCTGGGAATGCCCAAAGAGCCTGTCGGAAACAGTACTAATTTTCTACCGGACGGTGGGGCACCAACATTTCGAGATTGCGCTGTTTATATTTTAAATAATGACGCTACAATTAAAATAAATCTTTATTAGGAATTTGAAATCTTAGCTTAAAAAAAGCCTGTCTTTTATGAAATGACAGGCATTTCCAACAGTACAATTATCTTAAGCAAACTTAAATCATGACATAAAATTATGGAAGAGATCACTTCTAAAAAAAAGGTTATTGCAGAGGTAAAGGGTGCTTGCAAAGAGTATCAAACCGGTGACACCTTGATTACAGCTTTAAAAGCAACAACGATTCAGTTTAGAACCCGGGAACTTACCTTAATAATCGGTCCTTCCGGTTCAGGAAAAACTACACTATTATCGCTATTAGGCTGTGTTATTTACCCAACAAAAGGAGATGTTTTTATAGATGGTCAACACATAAATACACTTTCGGCTAAGGAATTATCGGCTTTGAGGTTGAATAAAATTGGATTCGTGTTTCAAAGTTTTAATCTCTTAGCGCCACTTAACTCTTTAGAAAACGTAATGATGCCCTTGCAACTTATGAATATGAGTGAGACTGAGGCCAGAAAAAAAGCAGAAAAAGCGCTTGAATTAGTAGGCATGAAAGATCGAATGAAAAACCTACCCAAAATGCTAAGCGGAGGCCAACAACAAAGAGTTTCTATTGCACGAGCATTGGTAACCAATCCGCCAATTGTGCTTTGCGATGAACCAACGGCTGCATTAGATGTTAAAAGTGTCGGTCTGGTAATGAATGAATTAAAAGCACTTGCTCAAAACGGAAAAAGTGTAATTGTAGTTACACACGATATGCGACTTAGGGAGTTTGCAGACAGAATTATTTATGTAGATAATGGAATTGCAACTGAGACCGAAAATACAGCATTTATAAAGAATCATTAATCAAAATATAAAGAATGAAATATACTTTTATTTATCTAATAGCCATACTATTTTGTAGTTGCAATAAAAAAGAAGAAGCAAAACCCGATCAGAAAGCTTTTGCCCAGGAAATTGCTTCATCAGCTATTGTAGGACTGGGACGTATTGAACCGGATGAGAAATTATCTTCATTGGCAACAGAAGTTGGTGGTGTTGTTGTGGCTATCCATAAAAAAGAAAATGATGTAATTGTCAAAGATGATTTAATTATCGAATTAGAGCATTCTGTTCAGGATGCAAAAAAAGCGCAGATTAAAAGTCGTATGGAGACACAAAGAGTTGAGATAAACATGGCGCAATTGAATTTAAAAGAGCACAAAATAAATATTGCTAACAAACAAATTGAATTAGAACGTTTGAAAAACCTGCAAGAAAAGGGTGCTGAAACAAGACAAAACGTCGATAATCTTGAAACAGAAACTAAAATTTTCCAAACCAATTTAGAACAACTGCAAAGCAAGATTCTGATCGCAAACTCAAGACTTCAAGAAATTAAACAAGAACTGGAAGTATCAAACAAGGAGTTGCAACAGTATTTGATAAAAGCATTGGACGATGGACAAATTATGACAATGAATGCAACGATAGGAGCTGCATTATCACCAAATCAGTCTTTTGCAGATTTTATTCCGAAAAGTAAATTGGTTGCTACGTGTGAAATTGATGAGTTGTTTGCTGACAAGGTTAAAAAAGGTCAAAAAGCCATTATTCGCCAAATCGGCTCCAATAAAACGATTGGCTCGGGTATTGTAATTTTTGCTTCTTCGGCACTTAAACGTAAATCTATTTTTTCTGAAAAAGCAGGAGATCAGGAAGACAGGAGAGTCCGGGAAATAAAAATCCTATTGAAAAACCAAACGAAGTACTTAATTAATTCCCGAATTGAATGTGTTATTCAAACATCCAATTAATTACGAATCACAAACAAGTATGGCAAGAGTATAAATTCTGTCTGGCTCCAAATGCCAATATAGATACACGAGTTCCATATTTCAATAGAAACAAATAATACGCTAAGTATGAAATCTAGTATCAAAACAGCCTGGAAGTTTATCCGTTTCGATAAGACAAAAAGCATAGGAGTAGTAGTTGGAATAGTAATCAGTACTTTCCTCATCGGACAACAAATTGGAACATTTAATTTTTTGACAGGATTAATGAGCGTGTTGGTAAAAAATACAACCGCAGATATTTGGGTTGTTGATAATAAGACGACAGATGCCAATCAGCTTAGTTTGATTGATATCCGAAAAGAAAAAGAGATCAAGAGTTTGACTGGTGTAAAAGAAGCATTTCCAATCGTTGTAACAAACGGTAAGGCAAAATTTCCTGATGGAACCAGTGCTGTTGTAAATATTATAGGGAGTGAATTCCCTTATTTTAAGGCAGGTCCGGATAGTACCAAGATCATACAAGGAAAACTTCCGGATTTATTGCAGGAAGCGGGTGTGTCTGCAGATTATTTTGACCGAAGTAATTTCGGAGGGTCGTCAAATGTTGGAACCTATTTTGAAATCAATGGAAAAAGAGCCGTTATCACTTTACAAACAAAAGGAATAAGAGGTTGGGGCGGTTATTTGATGTACACTACAATAGACAGGGCAAGGTTTTACAGTGGTATTTCTTCGACTGATATAAGTGCTTTAATGGTAAATGTAAAAAAAGGGGAAGATGTAGATCAGATCGTAGATCAAATTAATCGTTCTATTTACGGAGTAAGAGCATGGCGCACGTCGTCCTTGAGTTCATCAACGATAAAGAGTGTTTTGGCTTCTACAGGTTTAGGTGCCAGTACAGGATCTTTGGTGGGATTTGCCATTATAGCAGGTTTTTTTATCATTGGCTTAACGATGTATTCATCGGCACTTGACAGAATTAAGGATTATGGAACTTTAAAAGCAATTGGCGCTACTGATTCATACATTAGAAAATTGATCCTTACACAAGCCACTTTATTTGCTGTTGTTGGATTTATGGTTGCCCTTGTTTTCTTACTGGGTTTTAAAAACGGAATGTACCAAACGGGAATAGTGATAGATTTTAGTCCAATAATACTTTTCTCCATTCTAACCATCACTTTCTCTATTTCGCTCTTCGGGGCCGTGTTTGCTATTAGAAGAATAAAAAATGTAGAACCTGCCTCTGTATTTAGGGGTTAAAAAATTGTTATAATGAAAAATAATTCAATGCCTACCTGTTTTATAAGATGTCTTCTGTTCTTATGCTTTTTTAAAATGAATGCACAAAACCCGACATGGACCTTAGATAAAGCAATTGAAGCGGCACAAAAGAACAGAAAGTTATTGGCTTCGTTGGAAACAGAACATAAAATCAATCAATTAAAGACAAAAGAATTAAATGCAAAATATTTGCCCAGAGTAGCGTTGAATTATAATTATCAATACAATCCAATTATTGCTACAAGTGTTATACCGGCCGAAGCTTTTAATTCCCGTGTATCATCTGATGGCATGATTCCAATAAAATTAGGGGCTAATTATTCTCAAAACGCAGGTGTTTTGCTACAACAACCACTGTTGGATATCTCTATTTCAAAATTAATAATTGAATCTAAACTGCAGGAGAAACTAGCCGCTTTAAATGAAAAAGAAGCAAAGCTGGAACTGACTTATGAAGTCTCAAAAGTATATTTAAACATATTGGTAGCTGAAGAACAAGAAAATGAAGCTGTTGGTGATACTGCCCGGACAGCATTGAGTTTGGAGACTATTAACCAAAAATACAAAAACAAAAGAGTTTTAAAAGTTGCCGTAAACGACGCTAAAGTAACGCACAATAATGCCGTTCAAAAATATCGCAATGCAGCAAATAACATATTGGTTTTAAAACAATATTTCTTGTATGTTATTGGAAACGAATCTTCTATTGCTTCTTCTGTAACATTAGAAAAATACAGCATGGATGAAAGTAGTACTAATCTGGATGAAAGTCTAATTGAAGCATTGCCTCCAATTGAAATTTTAAAAACGCAAAATCAAGTATTGGAGAACAAAAAAAAACTGGAAAGAACGAAATATAGTCCTTTGATTGCGATTAATGGTTATTTAGGAGCCGATCAATTTACAGAAAACATGAATCCTTTTCAGCAAAATAGCTGGTATGGAAATAGCTATATCGGCATGTCACTGAAGTTACCTGTTTTATTCGGAGAGAACACGGCAAAAAGAATAGATCAGCTAAAGTTTCAGCAAAAACAGAATAATGATAAAATTACAGAGAATCTGAATAAAAGTAAATACAATGCCTTAAATGCTGTTACTGTATACACTAATATCCTGGAACAGCTAAAAACAGTGCGCGAAAATAGTAAGCTCACTTCTGAGATTGTGATAATCTACCAAGAACGGTATAAGTTTGATCAAATATCGTTTTATGAGCTAAATGACAAAGAGATTCAATTGCAAAATCTGGAACTGTTTCATAATCAACTTAAAAAGCAATTGATCGTATCCTGGCTTGATTGGAAAAAAGCAGCAGGAAAATTAGTCCTGTAAGACTGAAGAGAATTAATAGCAAATTTCATAAAGAAAAACATTGTTCTTTAAGCACCTATCTATTTGACTGTTTCTATAATTCCGCTGTGAGTTCGGTTCTGTTTAATTGCAAAAAAACAGATATTCAGAACAGATTAGAAAACTGCTATTTCTCTGTTTGTATTTCACCCGAGCTTGTTTTTTATAGATATACATTTCTGTGGCTGTATTTTTCAGCTTGATACTATTGATTTTAGAAAGTAGTGGCGAAGTAATGGTATTTTACCCGCCACTACTCTACAAACAAAAAATAACATTTTCGCCTTTTTTGACTTCCATATTTAGTTCCTCATTTTTGATACTTCCTTTTTTATTTTTCTAACCACCAACTTGAATTAATTACTGTTTTATTAATTTAACTTTTTTCACATTCTTACCTTGACTTATTTCTGCAAGATATACGCCTGGAAGCAGATTAGCACCTATTATTATTGTTTGTATATTGTTAGACTTTATCGTGTTTAGCTTTCTTCCTAAAATATCATATACATTTACAAAAACGGGGTCTGTAGAATCTCCTGTTAGATGTACTTTAAATTCCGTTTTTGAAGGGTTGGGCGTAACAGTTACTTTAAATTCATTGGATGTTTCCTTATTTGGAGTATTAATTCCCAATGTGGTTTGTACTAATTCCGTTTGAATGGTTAATCCGTTGATTGTACTAAAGGTAACATTGGTATTAACACCATTTTCCGCGATAGTAATCTTATTTGAAGGGGATGCTAAATCCCAGTTACCGACTAATGTGAGTGTAACCAAATCAGCTTGCGGAACGCTGTTAAGAATTGAATTCTGACTGCTAATCTGGCTCAAATTGTAGGTTTCATTTACGCCTAATAAACCTAAATTTGGATTGGTAAGACTTACTTTTAATTTTTTTCCGTTGTCAATTGTTTGAGTCATTACAACTGCCGGCTTGTTTACACTAATTACTACATCATAATTCAATATACTGGCAGGATCAAAAATAACATAACCAAATATAGCATCCGGTTTGTATTCGGCAATATGTGCCTGATTGTTCTGTTGGTAAATCGTAAAATAAGAAGAAAAATTATCCGCAAGTTGTTTTGTTTTAATTGGACCGCCCTGCATCACGATGGCATATTGAAATTTTCCATCGACAGGCGCAATACCATGATTGATAAATGCCGTGGTAAAATTTCCATTGGTATCCAAAGTGTTGCTATTATTTCGTGAATTTTGTGTGGTTCTGTTAATCGTTATCTCAGCAGTATTGTTTGAATTTTCAGGTAGTACGTATCCATTTCCCACAGCGTCAGTAGCCCATAGAGAACCGGCTGTTTGTGTATGTGTGAAATTTATACCTGTAGCTGTTATATTGTTTACATAAGTCGCAGTGTTGGTATCTGCAAGTGCTGTTTGAAATAAAGTGGTATGAATGGGATAAGTTCCGTTTGTGTCTTTGATATCAGATCCCAGACAAAGTATTATGTCTTTAAAAAAGAAATTAGATTTTAAAGCTGTCATGCCTCCAGCAGAGTTTATATCTTTATAATCCATTCCAAAAACACCATTATCATCCAAAGAGGCATGAGTTAAAAACGACTTGCCGTTCATTTCTCTCGAAATCCCGTTTCCAAGTACACTCAATGGAAGATAAGCAACTGAAGTTCCCGGTACATGCGACCAGTCCCAACCGTTTTCTACATAACCATTTGAACTGCGACTTACCGGATTTCCCGAGGTTAATAACTCCAAAGCTCCGGCGGAAGTATATCTTCCAAAAATATTTTCAGTGTCTGAATTTTCGAAATGCCAAATGTGCTTACTTGTTCCTTTTACGCTTGCCTGATAACCGTTATATTTATGCACACTCAAACCTGCGTATGGAAAATTAAATTGTCCTTCGGTTATTTCTGAAGAAGGGGTAATTCCTGAATTTAAAGTTTGTAAAATATCCCTCACTCCACCAATAGTATTGACTAGTGTAATAGACAATGCATTTTGTCTAAGCAATGCGATATTGGCAGTAAAAGAAAGATTCCATAATCGAACAAACTCTTTTCCTGCATCTAAATTAGTTATTGGATCTGTTACATATAAAAAGGCCATAGCTTGTCTCAAATCATCAAGTACAGCAGTGTTCGTTGGGAATCTTCCGGCAAGCCCCAAAGGAACTTCAAAATCCTTACTAAATTTACTATAGTTTAGAATGGCATTTTTTAAATTACTTTGCGCTGTTGTGTTTAATTCATAAGCCGTATTTTTAAGCATCATGTTGAGAATAGAAGATTGTTGTAAAGCTTCAACTCCGTATGAATTTGAGTAGGCACCTCTATGATGGTAAGTAATAAAATCAGGTTTAATACAATCATTCCATCCATTACTGATTTTTAATGCATTATCAATAAACCTTTTTAGAAAATCCATATTATCAAGCTTTGTTATATCAGAATCGTCTTGTGCAAGTACGTAACAAAGTCGCTGTTGAACTGAGGAACGAATTACATCTGAATTAAATCCGGGATTGGTAAAATTGAAATAGGGATATCCGGGTGCTATAAAAGTGGTAAGAGCGTTAAGTGCTCCCATGTGATGTTCAAACTCACCAACATCAATTAACTCTTCTCTCATTAAAAAAATGGCAGTAGCATAACCTGATGAGCGCAAACAAACTCCGTAATGGCTGGTAATTATTTCTTCAGTAGCAGGAATTGACCGATATGCAAAGTTAGTGCTACCACTAATCCCTTTTGCTTTCATATAGCTAAAAAGAGATAAGATCTTATCTTTAAGTACAATACTGTGGTAATCCGGGTTAGGACTATTTACCGATCCTTTTAGCTGATATAAAAACGCTAATCTAATTAATTTTTGTTCAACTAACACTTGATAAGCACTTTGATCTGTACTTTGGGTAAAATCCCATACCGGACCGGGATTAGCAAAATCATAAGAGGATAAATTTTTGGCGGCGATTCCGTTTTTCAAAAACCGATTGTACCTTTCATTTACCTCTGTTTTGGTATAATCGACATTTTCGTCCGTCAGCCAATCCTGATATTTTTTTCTAATTTTATTTACCTCACTGGTTTGTGCATAAGACAAATTGAACACTAAGGCAACTAGCCATGCCACTACACTAGATTTTTTACACATGTTTGATTATTATTTGAATGATTAAACATTACATTTTATTCTTTATGACGAACCGAAATCGAAACTCCGTTACTACCTGAGAATAAAAAACCAAAAAAAAAAGACAAAACTTAGTTGCCTACATAAAGTGTTTAACCACTAAATAGGTAACTAAATTTTGTCTTTGGAATTATTTTGGAAAAATACAACTATTTTTTCTGCTACCGATTCGTTATACGATTTTTTTACAAAAGAGCCGTTTTTTCTTTTTGAAGAACTTTACCGGCATGTTTCGATCGTGTCAAAAGCGAAAGTGATTGGCATTTAGCTGCTTTTGTTTTTTTTGAATTGTTTTTAAATGCTATTAAGTTCACCATAATCTCCTGGCGGTAACTTTCAAGCATTCCTTTACTTTAGAGATTAATTGCCTATATTTGAAGTCTATTTCTATGACTAAAATGAATACACCTTTCCAAAAAGCCAGCGAGTGGATCGATGCTGAAAACGCACAAGATCCCAACATTGAAACCGATCAGAACATCGAATATCCGAAAGAATTATTATACTCGGATCGCATGTATAAAAGGCTGATGCAGTTCTGTCCGGAAGCTTCAGAAGAGGTACAAATTGCCTCAAAAGCACAGCATATCTGCCGATGGAAGGTTGCCCGGGAATCGTATCCTATGGATCGTGTTGGTTACTTAAGATGGAGAGAAGAACTGAAAAAATTCCATGCTGTAACTACGGCAGCAATCTTAGAAAAAGCAGGTTACGAAAGTACCTTTATTGACCGTGTGTCTTTTTTAATTGAAAAAAAACTACTTAAAAAAGATCTTGAAACACAATTATTGGAAGATGTCATCTGTCTCGTATTTTTAGAATACTACCTTGATCCTTTTGTGCACAAACACGATGAGGAAAAACTCAAAAATATCATCAAAAAAACCTGGGATAAAATGTCTGATAAAGGACATCAGGAAGCTTTAAAAATAAACTATACCGCAGCTAATCTGGAACTCATAAAAGCTTCGCTCGGGTTGTAGATACAGCATTCTTTTTAGCATTTTTCATCTAAATGAAGCCTTTAAACAACGCTTCCCAAAGGCTGTATAATAAATTTAGTATTTACAGCCATAAGGTTACTTATGGATCAAGTGCAAAAGTTGTGGAGAAGTTAAATCTCGCAAAGTCGCAAAGCCGCAAAGTTTAAAAAGAAATCAAGAGCTCGTAAAAAGGGATCAAGTGCAAAAATTGGGGGGGTGGGCAAAAAGAAGTAATAAATAAAAGTACTTCGTCTTAGTCGATCCTATTGCTTTCTCAGTATAAAAAATCCGTTTTTATCAGCGTTTTTCTATTGCAAATCCGGATAATCTGCGTCCAATTCTACATAATGGTTATACACACATATTACAATTTAAATTCAGACACGGATTGAACAGATTCGTTATCACGAAGACACGGATTAAAACGGATTCAAAATTCTTTCTAATGAAATTTAAACAGAGACTTAACGAAATTTTTATTTTTCCACAACTTTTTAATTTGCTCTTTTTTCGGCAAGTAGCGTAAAATGAACTTACATCACTTATATGGTTTAAGTACACTTTTACTTAATCCTCAACTTTTGCTCCTGATCCGTAAAAGTTGGAATTTGGAATTTAAAAATATTGGAATTTTTCTTTTCCTTACAAAAGCACTTCTATCATTTCTATTACCGGCACTTTGAGTGTTAAAATAATCCTATTTTTCTTTCATTACAATAAAACTTAACATTAGCGTATATTTTTATTGCTTATATTTACTTAACTAAGAATTAACGATTTAGAAACATTGTTAATTTTTTATCGGTCGTAATTTCACAAGATTCAACTATTAAAGTAAATACCATATGGAAAAAGAAACAGACGAAACTATCGCACAAAGTACTGATTTACCTAAAACAGATAGTACTCCAACAGTTACAGAGGTAAAGAAAGCAGAAACTCCTTCTGCGACAACAGCTGCAAAAAAACCGGTAGCTAAGAAACCAGCTACCACTACTCCACCACCGGCTAAAACTACTACTCCAAGAGCTCTGGCAAAAAAAACTGCTACTACATCACCGACTAAAACTACTACTCCAAGAGCTTTGGTAAAAAAAGCGGCAACTACATCACCGACCAAAACCACTACTCCAAGAGCATTGGCAAAAAAAGCGGCGACTACATCACCGACCAAAACTACTACACCAAGAGCTTTGGCAGAAAAAATTATCAATCCTAAAGTGGTTGTGAAAGGTACAGTTTTGACAAGTGCAGAAGACGATAATAAATCCAAGAAGACTGTCGCAGTAAAGAATGAAGAAACTGTTAAAAAAGATAAATCAAAAGACAAAAAGAAAAAGATGAAAGACAAGGAAAAAGAGAAAGAGAAAAAGAAACTAGCCAAGAAAAAAGAGAAAGCTAAAAACGACAAAAAGAAAGAAAAGGCTAAAAAGGCAAAACAAAAAGCTAAAGCGAAAAAGAAAGAAAAAGCTAAAAAAGCGAAACTAAAAGCTAAAGCAAAAAAAATTGCTAAAAAGAAAGCAAAAAAATCAAAATCTAAAAAGAAATAATACTACGAATGGGTTTGACTTTTAATAGTTGAACCCTTTTTTATGATTTTTAAAATTAAGCTTAGTTTTCTTTGTGTTTACTTTTTTTAACCGCAAGGGCCGCAAAGGGATTACGCAAGAAATGCAAAGTTTAATTATAACAGTATGGCTTCTTTTTAATTTTATACCTATTTTTTTTTCACCCAGATTTAGCAGATTTTTTTAAGAAGTAAATAGATCAGCCCAATCTGCTAAATCTGCGTGAAAAAAAAATCTTTGTAAACCTTTATTTTAATCGCAAAGTAAAGGCGAGGTGCGCTAAGATTTGTACAAAGTAAATAGAGGGTTTATGGAATATGCACTAAACTTATTTTGAAGTAATTTTAAAGACTCAGATTGCCAAAAGCTTTTATCTCTTAGCGAACCTTGCGGTTAAAAACCAAATTAACAAGATTCCCTACTCTAAATCCAAGTTCTGTAATATAAACTCATCATCAAAATATTCTTTAAAATAAGAAATCAATTTGGAGTTGTTTTTAACCACTTCTCCAATCACGATAATTGCCGGTGCTGCAATTTCGTGCGCAGCAACCAATTGTGTTATTGAACTTACGGTTCCTATTACTTTTCGTTCTGTAGCTTTCGTTCCGTTTTGGATAATGGCGATGGGTAAATCATCTGTTCTGTTTTCTTTATAAATAGCAATGATTTCTTCTAATTTATGCATTCCCATTAAAATCACTACTGTCGCTGCCGATTTTGATGCCAAATGAATGTCTTTAGAGAGTTCATGATTTGAAGTCGTTCCGGTAATCACCCAAAAACTATCTGCTATCCTACGTTGTGTTAAACTGATTCCAGCCGAAGCAGGAACTCCTAAAGCAGATGAAATTCCGGGAACAATATCGGTTTCTAAACCCCATTTTTCTACATATTCAATTTCTTCACTTCCTCTTCCGAAAATAAAGGGATCACCCCCTTTTAAACGCACCACATGTCCATGACGGTTGGCCATTACAACAATCAATTCATTAATCTGATCTTGTGTATAGGCATGACAACCGGAGCGTTTGCCAACAAAAATAATTTCTGCATTTTTTGCATACTGTAACAATTCTTCGTTGACCAGTGCATCGTAGAGAACCACATCTGCACTTTCTAAAACTTTTATTGCTTTCAATGTAATCAATTCAACATCACCGGGACCTGCTCCTACAACCGTTAATTTTGGAGTTTTTACTTTTTGCATTTCTGTTAACTTATGTTGATATTAAAGTCGTTTAGTTCGTCAGCCGAACTACTATTGGTGAGATGAAAGTTTTCACTTTCTTCAATCGTAATCACCTGATGTGGAATTTTGGCTAATAAATCCGTCACTTTCAATTGGTCTGAATCGATTGCTTCTTTTATAATTGGCAGCATTTTTTTAGAATAAATTCCGATTAGCGAATGAATTTTACTGGCAGATGCAAAAACAGTAACTCCAGCTTCATCGGTATGTTTTGAAATTAACTCCGATAATAATTCAGTAGAAATCAATGGAATGTCACAACTCAGGATCAGGTTAAATTCGGTTTTAGAATGCATCAATGCGGTGTAAATACCTCCTAATGGTCCTTTATCGGTAATAATGTCCGGTATTTTTTTATAGGCTAAATAATCGTATTCGCTCGTTGTGGTAATCAATTTTATTTTTTGTGTAAGGGGTAAAACCGCCTGAATGATATGTTCAATAAAAGGTTTTCCTTGAAATAAAACCAATCCCTTATCAGATTGCACATCAGAGCTTTTTCCTCCACAAAGAATAAATACCGTTAACGCTTTCATAACAAAAAATTTATAGATTAGACGTTACTCAAAAACACTTATTTTTTACTTTTGATGAACATTTATCTCCGTAATTCCCAACGAAATTAAAAAACCAATTACCTCCTGTGTAATCAAAATATCCGATTCAAAAACAAGATCCCCTTTGGCGATCGGTTGCAACTTAGAAGAAACACCTGCAAATTGTTCCGGCATAATGGTAATCAAAATCGATTTATCATTGGCCATAACATACTCTTCCGTAACAATTGTATCTGCGTTGTTTGGTATAAAAGTGCCTAAAGCAACAAATACGGCTTCATTATTTTTTACATTTAAACTAAGACGATCCGCAATCGGCACATCGCAAATCAGATCGTATTGGTGTTTCTCACTGTGAATAAAAGCATAGCCTTCTACTGTTGACAATCTAAATGATGGTATTGTAATCGGTGCATATAGGGCTTCTCCCAAAACACAATCAAATGCTTTAGCTACAGAAATTTTTTGCATGGGTGATTTTGAACTGGTTGCGTTCCCATCGGTTAAAGCTTTATTAACTTTTATCATTATTATAAATATATACTATGCTAAATACAGCTAAAAAAAGAGAGGTGCCTTTGCAATAGATCGTGTAAAAAAATCAGTCGTATTTTAATGTCTATAAAATTAGTCTAATTTATTCAAAATCACCATTTAAATTGAATGTAGTTTAGAAGTAAAGTCATTTTTTTAAGCTACACTTACGTCCTACCTACTGTTTTTTGTCTTTTTTTAGTGCCGTTTAAAGAATTAAAAAACGAAAAACAAAGTACAAAATACTACATTTTAAGCTGTCATTGAAAAATAATACGGCGAATTAAAAAAACAAAAAAACAAACTCCACTCCTATAAAAACCAACACTTTAAACACCTTCAACAAACTAAAAAACTACCCTCATTTTAACATTCAAAAAAAATAATTAAACTTTTTTTTGGATATTATTATATTAAAATTAACTTTGTCTATAGAATTAGTAGAGTTTAAAATCGTATTTAAAACCAAAAGCACTATATTTTGAAAACAACTGAAAGCATTTCGTATTCCATTTTACTTAAAAAATATACATCTAACATTTTTTGTTATATGTGCTTCTGTTGCTAAACTCCGCCATTAATTCGTTCGCGCTGATTATTCTCTAATCACTAAAATCAATCTGATTTAAAAAACGAATCTTTTAAAAAATCATCACAAAAATATTTACTGAAATTACAAAAATCTGTTTGCTGCATTGCTTTGCACTAAACTGATTATTGAAACGATACCTACAATCCAAAAAAATTAATAACTAAAAAAACTAAAATGAAAAAAATGCAAGGCTGTTGCTGTAACTAAAAAAAAAGCCATTTCTGCGGCAACAGAAATGGCGAGGCTTAAGAACAACATTATCGTGAAATAAAGGAAACAAACAGAGAGTTGAAAAATCAACTTTCAAGGCTCCTTGTTAATTACTTAAAACCAATACAAAGAAATGAAAAAAATATTAAAGATATACTCATTGCTTTCTATCTTGCTGTTATCGGCAGGAATTAATGCCCAAAACACCACACCACTCATACAATCAAAGTTAGACGGAACTGTCGTAGATGACATTACTAATCAACCTATTATCGGCGCTTCTGTAACTATTAAGGGAACGACACACGGAGTTGTAACAGATACAGAAGGAAAATTCTTTTTTCAAACCGGCCAAAAATTTCCATATACTTTAATCGTAAGTTACATCGGATATAAAAAAACAGAAATAGTTGTCGAAGGAAATCCGGTAATTATAAACCTTAAAGAAGAGCGCCAGGAATTAGACGAATTAGTAGTTGTCGGATATGGTTCTCAGAAAAGAAAAGACATTACAGGTGCTGTGGCCTCAATTCCAAAAGCCAATCTTGCTCAGGTCACCTCATCAGCAGACAATTTATTACGAGGAGCTGTTCCGGGTGTAGTGGTAACACAAAGCTCGGGACGTCCGGGCGCTTCTTCCAGCGTACGCATCAGAGGTGGAAATTCTATCACTGCCGGTAACGAACCGCTATACGTCATCGATGGCATCCTAGTTTACAATGACAATAGCAACGGTACAGCCGGAGTCGCTCTGGCCGGAGCAGGAGTTAACGTATTATCGACGATTAATCCGGGTGATATCGAATCTATTGAAGTCCTAAAAGACGCTTCTGCAACCGCCATTTACGGCTCAAGAGGGGCTAATGGAGTAATACTTATTACAACAAAAAAGGGTACAAAAGGAGTGGATCGAATCTCCTATCAAGGTTATTTTGGAGTACAATCCGTATCTAAAAAACTAAATCTGATGAACGCTTCCCAATGGGCCAGTTTGCGTAATGATGTTCAGGCCAGTATCGGACAGGCGCCTTCTTTTACAGCCGCACAAATTGAAGATTTTAAAACTTCCGGAAATTACGACTGGCAATCTGCTGCTTTTAGAACCGCAGCTCCAATTCAAAACCATCAATTGACTTTTTCAGGCGGTGATGACCGTTCGAGATATGCTATTTCAGCAAGTTTTTTTGATCAGCAAGGTGTTGTAATCGGGACAGATTTTAAAAGAATTTCCTTAAGAGCCAATTACGAAAGAAACTATTCTCAAGTTTTTAAGTTTGGAGTAAACATCAATTATACCAACTCCTCCT
Source organism: Flavobacterium sp. FlaQc-52 (assembly GCF_044007495.1). Lineage (NCBI taxonomy): Bacteria > Pseudomonadati > Bacteroidota > Flavobacteriia > Flavobacteriales > Flavobacteriaceae > Flavobacterium > Flavobacterium sp. FlaQc-52. The sequence continues at coordinate 213,429 of NZ_JBIPCV010000007.1, forward strand.
CAAATGGAATTGGCTCCTCCAATTCAGGAAGAGAACCAAGTCCGCTGGTTAGTGCATTGTTAATTGCTCCCGTAGTTCCGATCAAAAATCCTGACGGAAGTTACAATGTCACCAAAAACCCCTACGCGACCTCAACAAACGGATATATTTCCAATCCGATCAATGATTTGGAAAATACGGTTAATGAAACCAAAATCAATAGAATCCTGAGTAGCTTGTTTGGGGAATATAAAATTACCAAAGAATTAATTGCTAAAGTTTCTGTAAGCGGCGATGTGATCAATACCAAACAAAATTATTACGCTCCTTCTTACACCACAACTGGAGCATCTACCAAAGGATTGGCTTCAGTTGGTAACCGACTGGTAAGTTCTGTATTGAATGAAAACACACTGAATTACAATACCCGTTTTGGAGAAAACCACAAATTTTCAGCTTTGGCCGGATACACACTGCAATATACCAAAGGTGAAGTGGTTACTGCCGGTGCCAACACTTTCGTGAATGATCATAATCTCTATAATGCCCTGCAAGATGGTGTTCCGACAAAACCGTATAGCGATGCTTTTGAAAGTGTTTTGAAATCATGGTTAACAAGAGTCAATTATTCTTATAAAGACCGTTATAATTTTACTTTGTCCGCCCGTGCCGACGGATCATCCAGATTTGGTTCGGAATCACTTTGGGGGTATTTTCCGTCAGCAGGATTCTCGTGGAATATTACAGAAGAAGATTTCGCTAAAAACTTAAAAGGAGTTACGGAAGCAAAACTTAGACTTAGCGCCGGAACAACAGGAAATCAGGAAATTGGAAATTATCTTTCTCTGGCTTCAATGGGTTCTGTTAACTATTCCTTCGGAGGCACGATCAACACCGGACTAGCCCCTACCCGATTGGCCAATCCCGATTTGAAATGGGAAAAAACAAATCAGTATAACATTGGTTTAGACCTGTCCTTATTAGACCGAAAAATAAATTTTGTTTTTGATGTTTACTACAAAAAAACCAATGATTTACTGATCAATGTACCTGTGCCGCTTACTTCAGGATATGCTACTGTACTTCAAAACATTGGAGGGGTTGAAAATAAAGGTATTGAGATTGGTTTGATCACCGAGAACTTAAAAACCGAGAACTTTTCCTGGAACTCTAATTTTGTGTTTTCTGCCAATAAAAACAAAGTCGTGGCAATAGGAAACGGAGTTACTCAATTTTTCCCAATCGTTCCAAATGGTTCTTTATTACAGCAACAACCCGTAATTGTGAAAGTCGGAAAACCTCTGGGGACTTTCTGGGGATACAGAACCAACGGTATTTTTCAGACTCAGGACGAAATCAATACACAACCTAAAATAAACAGTCTGGCCAATACCAAAGTTGGAGACCGCAAATATGTAGATACCAACGGAGACGGAATAATCTCAGCCGCCGATAAAGGAGATCTTGGAAGCTCACAACCCAAATTTGTGGGAAGTATCAGTAACACCCTATCGTATAAGGATTTTGATTTACAAGTTAATTTTCAGGGTTCTTATGGCGGAAAAGTTTTTAATGCCCTGAATCAACAACTGGAAATCTCTACACTTGGAACGAATGCGTCAACAGTCCTAAATGATCGTTGGACACCAGCAAATCCAAGCAATGAGATCCCAAGAGCATCGAGTTCTCCTCTGGCAATAGTTTCAGAACGTTATGTTGAAGATGCTTCTTTTTTAAGATTAAAACTAATCACTTTAGGTTACACCTTACCTAAAAGCGTTGCTAAAAAATTAAGAGCCAACAGTGTGAAATTTTATGTTTCTGCAGAAAACCTGATAACCTGGACTAAATACAAAGGCTATGACCCTGAAGTAAGTTCCTACGAACAAAACAATTTATATCCCGGCATTGACTTTGGCGCCTATCCAAATTCCAAAACATTCATTTCCGGTCTGAACGTAACTTTCTAAGTAAAAAAATAAAACGATGAAAAAAATACTATTCACAATTCTATTAGGTGCAGGTCTGCTGGTATCGTGCACCGATCTCGAGCTAACTCCAATCTCATTTGTTACGGAAGATAAATACTTTGTAACGCAAGATGATGCAGTGGCAAGCGTAACAGCCGTTTATGCTTCCTTAAATAATGATCCCGGTGAACAAAGTTTATTTGGCAGAAATCTATATTTCCTTACCGACATGGCTTCTGATTATGCTGCTGCGGGAGTTTCTGCAACGAATCCGCAAGTAAGAGCACTGAGCAGTTTGACACACGATGCTACTACAGATCGTGTTCAGGTAGCTTGGCGTCAGATTTATGCCGGAATCAACAGAGCCAATGTAGCCATTGACAATATTCCAAAAGTTTCTGGCTCGGAAGTAATCAAGATCCGATTGATTAATGAAGCAAAATTCATAAGAGCATTATTGTATTTTCAAGCGGTTCGTCTTTGGGGAGGCGTTCCGATTGTTTTACATGAACCAACTTCTATTAATGTTGAAAGTTTAAAATCAAAAAGAGCAACAGTAGAGGAAGTTTATGCTCAAATTATCTCTGATTTAACAGCAGCGGAAAGTTTGCCTGCAGTTTATCCTGCAAATGATGCCGGTCGTGCTACATCAGGAGCTGCAAAATCATTGTTGGTAAAAGTATACATTACCAGAAAAGACTGGGATAAAACCATTTTAAAATCTCAGGAAGTAATTAACGGGGGGTACGGATACGCTCTTTTTGAAAATTTTGCAGACGTATTCAACAAAGCCAAAAAAAATGGAAAAGAACATATTTTCTCTGTTCAATTCGAACCCAATCAGGCAGGAAACGGTTCTAGCGGCAGTACCTTTCAAGGAACTTCTTTTACCGGATTTACCGCAACAGAACCCGCAGATATTATTTCAGATGTAGCCCTATTTTATGACATCTATGCTCCTCAGGATACCAGAAGAGATGTGAGTTATGCCAAACAATTGTTCAATCCGGCAACAGGATCGTTATATACTTTTCCAAAACCGATTTTCAAAAAGTACCTGGACCTTACCAATCTGGCTTCTCCCGGTAATGTTGCCATTAATTTCCCGCTAATTCGCTATGCTGATATTTTATTGTCTTATGCAGAAGCAATTAACGAAAAAAGCGGCCCCACAGCAGAAGCCTACGAATATTTAAATCAGGTAAAAAGAAGGGCTTACGGAAAACCAATACTCACTCCTGATGCTACGATCGATTATTCCGGATTAACGCAAGCTACTTTCAGAGCGGCTCTTCAGGAAGAACGCAAAAAAGAATTCGTTCAAGAAGGCCAAAGATGGTATGATTTAGTACGCTGGGGAACTCTGGTTACCGAAGTAAAAAAAGTTACTGCCAAAAACTCGGTTTCTGAGAGAAATAATTTATACCCAATTCCACAAAGCGAAAGAAGTATCGACCCAGTTGGATTACCACAAAACACAGGATATTAATTAACCCAAATAAACAACACCAATGAAAAAAGTTAAAAACAACAGTACAATCAAAAGTCCGCAAAAAGGACTTTTGATTACGGCTTTACTAGCCGCACAATTCGGATTTGCACAATTAAATCCTGACACCGAATTTAAAGGAACTATCGGAAAAACTTTAGCCGATTCCAAAGAATACTGGCCGGAGCCTGTAACAGCACCAAAAGGAGCACCAAACGTGGTATGGATCTTACTTGATGACGTTGGATTTGGAGCTGCAAGTGCTTTTGGAGGTCTAATACAAACGCCAACTTTTGATAATCTGGCCAACAATGGCTTACGATACACCAATTTTCACACCACCGCAATTTGTGCTCCGACACGTGCTGCTTTATTAACGGGAAGAAATTCAGGAAGAGTACATGTTAGCGGATTTTCACACACCGTTTTGTCTGCCGGTTTCCCTGGTTGGGACGGAAGAATTCCTGCTGACAAAGGAACAATTGCCGAAATTTTACACGCTAACGGCTACAATACTTTTGCCGTTGGTAAATATGGTGTTACTCCTGACGAAGAGGCTACAGATGCCGGTCCGTTTGACAGATGGCCAACCGGTAAAGGATTTGATCACTTTTTTGGTTTCTTAGGCTCCCAAACCGATCAATATAAACCGGATTTGGTAGAGGATCAGGCACACGTAACTCCGGACGGAAGACATTTAACGGATCAGATCACAGACAAAGCGATCAGCTATATTACCAAACAACAAAAAGCAGCGCCGGGAAAACCATTTTTCTTGTACTATGCGCCCGGAGCCGTTCACGCACCTCATCAGGTTGCAGAATCTTGGACCGATCAATACAAAGGTAAATTTGATGAAGGCTGGGATGCTTATCGCGAAAAAGTATTAGCCAATCAGAAGAAATTAGGAGTAGTTCCTGCCAATGCTGTACTTCCGGAACGCAATCCGCTTATTACAGATTGGAAAAAACTGAGTCCGAACGAAAAGAAAGTATACGCCCGATTCATGGAAGTTTATGCCGGATATCTTACGTACACCGATCACGAAATCGGAAGAGTTGTAAATCACCTGAAAGAAACCAATCAATTAGACAACACGTTGATTATTGTTTCCATTGGAGATAACGGAGCCAGTAAAGAAGGGACTTTACAAGGAACCATCAATCAAAATCTATTTTCTCAGGGTGTTTCTGACGAAAAAAATCTTCAGGCCAACTTAGATCATATCGGGGAAATTGGTACGGCAAAAGGGCTCAATACCAACTATCCGTTAGGCTGGGCACAGGCAACAAACGTGCCTTTTAAAAACTGGAAACAAGATGCACAATCTGAAGGAGGAACCCGTAATCCATTGATTATCTTCTATCCAAAAGGAATTAAAGACAAAGGTGGAATCAGAAATCAATACAGCCATGTAACCGATATACTTCCAACTACACTGGACATTATTGGAGTTAAAGCTCCGGAATATATCAAAGAAATCAAGCAGGATAAAATACAAGGTTCTTCTTTATACGCTTCCTTAAACGATCCGAAAGCAGAATCCTTGCACAAAGTACAGTACTACTATATTTTTGGAAACAGAGCCATTTACAAAGACGGTTGGAAAGCTGCCGCAGCTCATCTTCCTGATTCTTTTGCCTTAAAAAATAGCTTAGGCAAAAATGAACCTCCTGTAAAAAGCAATTTTGATACCGATGTTTGGGAATTGTACAACTTAAACGAAGATTTTAATGAGCGTGTCAACCTTGCTAAAAAATACCCTGAAAAATTAGCCGAACTTAAAAAACTGTTTGATGAGCAGGCAAAAGAAAATAATGTCTATCCGCTAATTGACTGGCAGGATGTTTTCAGCAGAAGAATCCACAATTCAGGACCGGATAAAGACAAAAATATTCAAGAACTTATTAAGAAAGCCACCCAACCCGCAGGAGGATCACATTAATTCGTTACAACTAAAATTCAGGTCTTTTTGATAAACCTAAAAGGCCTGATTCTATTTGAATCATTTAAAATTAAATCAATATGAAAAGAGTAGACTATGAAATTATTGGAAAAAAGATTGTCGTTGGGGCAATTGTATTTTTAGTACCACTAGTCATTTTGGCTGGAGGTTTAGCATTAGTAAATCAACTTTTAAAATAAAAAATCATGGGAGTCATTCACAATCCACAAAAAAACTTAGCAAGAGACTTTGGAATCAGTCTTTTTATATACAGCTTGCCCGTAGTGGCCATTTATTTATATTTCAAACTAAACAATGGTATCATAGCAGAGTCACACCTTACGCTGCCTTCATTTTTAGAATTTGCAAAGCCGGTCTTTGCCAACATCCGCAGTTGGGGGCTAATCGTTTTCATGCTTATACTGGGCGTTATCGAATTCGCTGCGGGTCTGTATGACGATCAATGGACAGGACAAGAACGTAAAGTAGACATCATCTGTTTTTTGGCTCCAAAACTGCTATTACCTCCTGTAATTGCGTTTTTCAGTTTAACCGCTTTGCCTTTTCTAATTCCCAATTTAGCAAACACGCTTTCCTGGGTTCCGTTTTGGGGTGGCTTTTTCCTGATTGCCGTAGCCGATGATTTAACGCAATACTGGTACCATCGTTTGCATCATCAGGTCCCGTTTTTATGGCGTTTTCACAGAACACACCACTCAGCTCCCTACATGGGAATGGCGATGGCATCGAGACAGAATTTTATTTATACCGTTTTCTTTTCACAAATTTATCTGACCGCGACCTTAACGTTTTTAGGTTTAGGATTGCCGGCTTTGTTTGTTACGGTTATAAAAAGTTTTATCACATTGGGCGCCCATTCCAGTATTGCCTGGGATAAACCTTTTTACAAATACAGAATATTGCATCCGATTGCCTGGATTTTAGAACGTTTTATTTCGACTCCTGCCACACATCACGCACATCATGCTGACACAAGTGGCGATGGTGTTGGTCATTTTAAAGGCAACTTTGGCAATATGTTTTTTCTTTGGGACATCATCTTCGGAACAGGTTTGATCACTCGCAAATTTCCGAAGTCTTATGGAATGAAATCGTACAAACAAGAAGAATGGTATGCCCAGTTTCTTTGGCCAATTTTCAAATCTAAAAAAGAAGGAAGTGCTTTGGCCGATGGCGTTTTTGCTGCTCCCCTTGCACAAAAAGTGAATAACTACAGTAATGTTAATATTCCTTCTAATGTCCCAGCACCGGCCGGTCCTGCTTATTATGAGCATGTTGAATCTTAAAAAAATACCATGAAAAATAAAACAATAAAACGCCGTATAACAGCAATTGTATTTCTAATTACAATTGCTGGTTTTTCTCAGAATCGGAGTCAGACAATCGTTCCGTTAGAATCTTTTTATTCTAAAATTAAAAGCCAAAAGAATCCACAGCTAATTGATGCGAGAGGTCCGGAAGAATTTGCTTTAAATCATATCGAAGGTGCCGTCAACTTAAACCTTCAATCCGAAAATTACGCCAAATATGTGGCCCACTTAGATCCATCAAAACCGGTATTCATTTATTCCATCGGAGCCGGAAGAAGTGCGGCTCTTGCAGACGAATTACTAAAAAATGGCTTTAAGGAAGCCTATAGTTTAGAAGGTGGAATTGCCAGTTGGATTGGTGCCGGAAAACCTTTTTATACCAGTTCAAAAAGTAAGTTGACACTTGGTGAATACAAAAAAATCATCGCAGAAAACACGACCGTTTTAGTTGATATCGGATCCAAATATTGCGGTGCTTGTAAAAAAGTCAAACCGGTTCTGGAAACTCTGAAAGCCCAATATGGCGAAAATTTAAAAATTGTAGAAATTGAACTCGAAGACAGCCCGAAGATAATTGCTGATTTAAAAACAATACAAGTTTTCCCTACTCTGATCTTATACAAAAACGGGAAAATAACCTTTAAAAAAGAAGGCTCTGCTGATTTGAAAAAGGAAGTTGATTTGGCTTTGGCAAACAATTTAAACTAACCCAATTTCAATTAGAACAGCCGTTTAAACCGTATTCAATGAAAACCATTATAGCGACCACATCTCCTATTATTGGTTTTCATTTTTCAAATAAAATCTTTACATGTCAGTTAAAACAAAACAATTCACAATTCACGAAGACTGGACCGTCGTCATTTTAGGATTTTTAATCATTGGGATCTCCCTATTTATTTTCCTTCCTTCAGTGCCCGTTTTCAAATGGTCGAATCTGACCGATTTACAAGACGATGTTTTTGATTTCGGCAATCTTCAAATTCTTCTATTGCAGTTTTTATATTTCATTTCTATAGGAACCATAGGTGTTTTTCTCGTTGGGAAATCGGTCAAAAACTTCTTAATTGTTTTTCCTTTAGTCTATTTACTGACCGTTATTGCTTTAATTATTGCCGGAAATTCTGTTTTGAAAGGATTCAATTTAGAAGCCGTTATTTTTAGTCTGATTCTCGGTTTGTCCATTGGTAATTTTTTCAAACTTCCGGACTGGTTTCGTGCCGCACTTTCGACAGAAGTCTTTGTGAAAATAGGTTTGGTTTTATTAGGCACCAGTGTTATTTTTTCCGATATTCTTAAAGCGGGATCATTAGGATTATTTCAGGCATTACTGGTGGTATTGTCGGTTTGGTACTTTGCTTTTTGGCTTTGCAAAAAACTAAAAATAGATGACGAACTTGCTCTGATGATTTCGAGTGCGGTTTCTATTTGTGGCGTTTCTGCTGCCATTGCAACTTCGGGTGCGATAAAAGGAGATTCCAAAAAACTGTCCTATGTCATCTCGATTGTACTGGTAACGGCCGTACCAATGATGATTTTTATGCCGATTATTGCCAAATATTTCGACTTTCCGGAAGAAGTAACCGGAGCTTGGTTAGGCGGAAGCATTGATACTTCGGGGGCTGTTGCCGCTTCCGGCACACTGGTTGGCGAAACTGCTTTAAAAATAAGTACTATTGTAAAGTTTTCGCAAAACGTATTGTTAGGATTAGCCGCTTTTGCCATTTCAGTTTATTGGACGTATAACGACAATACACAATCTGATACCGAAATCTCTAAACCAACTTTAGGCGTAATTTGGCAACGTTTCCCAAAATTCGTAATTGGTTTTATTGCTGCCTCCCTCCTTTTTTCCTTCCTGATTGCTCCGGAAATTCGAAACGAGGTAAAAGACAGTTTGAAAAATCTACAAGGGATTTGGTTTGCTTTGGCTTTTACCAGTATTGGTCTGGAAACCAATTTCAAAGATTTACTAAGCAATACCATTAAAAAACCGCTGTACGCTTTTCTGATTGCACAATTATTCAATATTATCATTACACTCCTAATTGCATTTTTGCTTTTCAATAAGTAAATTTAGATTCCAATTTTAAACAAAAACAGCATGAAAAAAATAGCAACCCTACTACCACTCCTGTTTCTATCGGTAGTTTTAGTTCAGGCGCAAAGTAAAACAGCAGCTTCAAAACCCAATATAATCCTGATCATGGTCGATGATATGGGGTATTCTGACTTGGGAAATTATGGTTCGGAAATAAAAACGCCAAATCTTGATAAACTGGCAAAAGAAGGAACAAGACTGCGTGAATTTTACAACAACTCGATTTGTGCGCCAACCAGAGCTTCGTTATTAACAGGTCAATACCAGCACAAAGCCGGTGTAGGTTTTTTTGATGTGAATTTAGGATTACCCGCCTATCAAGGGTATTTAAACAAAGAGTCTCTCACGCTTGGAGAGGTTTTTCGTTCCGGAGGTTACAGTACCCTCTTATCCGGAAAATGGCATGTCGGTTCTGAAGATCAGGCACAATGGCCTAACCAGAGAGGATTTGATAAATTTTACGGTATCTTAAAAGGTGCTGCCAGCTACTTTGACACCAAGCCGCTGCCTTTCGGAAAAAAACCTTATCCGGTGAAATTGCTTCGAAATAACGAAGAATTACATCCAAAAGATGATTCTTATTATTTTACGGATGAGATTGGGAATAATGCGGTTACTTTCTTGGACGAACAAAACAAAGAAAACAAACCTTTCTTTTTGTATCTGGCGTTTACGGCTCCACACTGGCCCTTGCAGGCAAAACCTGTTGATATTGCCAAATACAGAGGCAAATTTGATGAAGGCTGGGATGTGTTAAGAGACCGAAGAATTCAAAAACTAAAAGAAAACGGTATTTTACCCGCAGATCAGACCATAGCACCAAGAGATCCCGAAGTTCCGGAATGGAACAAACTAACTTACGACGAAAAACAATTCTGGAAAGCCAAAATGGAAGTATATGCCGCAATGGTTGATAATATGGATCAGAATGTGGGCAAAGTTCTGGAGAAGATTAAAGCGTTAAAAAAAGACAAAAACACTTTGATTATTTTCATATCTGATAATGGAGCCCAAGGCGGTTTCAATACCTACAATCCTTTAGGAAGAGGTTTAGTCCGAAACGATGGACCAATTGGAACTTCGGGTTCTTTTGATTATCAGGAACAAAACTGGGCCTATTTATCCAATACCCCATTACAACAATATAAAAACAACATGCACGAAGGTGGATTTAGTTCCCCTTTTATTGCCTGGTATCCCTCAAAAATAAAAGCCGGAAGAATCGATAAAGGAACAGGACACATTATTGACCTCGCTCCTACTTTTTACGAACTGGCCGGAATAGAATATCCCAAAGCATATAATGGTGTGACGACAAATCCTTTGGTTGGGAGTAGTTTGTTATCTGTTTTATTTAATAATGTTTCGCAGGTCGATAGAGGCACACCATTGTTCTGGGAAAGAGCAGGAAACAGAGCCGTAAGAGACGGCAAATGGAAACTGGTTTCTACCTATCCGTCTTACGAATGGGAACTTTACAATATAGAAACCGACAGAGGCGAGACTACTAATGTTGCCCAACAAAATGCGGGAATTGTAAACCAACTTTCGGCAGCTTATTTTGAATGGGCTGACCGAACAGGAGTTGTCGAATACAGCAAATTCAAACTAAAAACAGAGCTGATGCCCGGTGGTGCAGCACTAAAAAAATAATTGTTTTTTTTGATATTTTAAACAATTATAAACAAAAGGCGATTGTGTTAAACAATCGCCTTTTAAATTTCAATTACAACCTATAATATTTTACATTTTTTAATTAAAAACAAAATAAAAACTAATTTTTTAGTTAAAAAGAAAATAATTCAATTATCAATTAATAAAACTACTTTATTTTATCAAAAAACAACTATTTCAATTCAAATGTTATAAATGAAACAATAATTAGATTATTTGTTATTTTTATTACTAAAACATTGTTATTAATTAACATATAATTAAGATATTTGAGATAACTAATCTTAATAAAATACCACATGAGAATTGATTTAAGTTTTAAAAGGTTAGCGACACTGTTATTTGCATTATTCATTCAAGTAACACTCGCTCAAGAAGTTAAGATAACTGGACACATTTTTGACAAAGCAGGATTACCGATTCCCGGAGCAAACGTAGTTTTAAAAGGAACCAAAGTGGTTACCCAAACTGGTTTTGATGGAGAATTTACAATCAATGCAAAAGAAGGACAAACTCTTATCATTTCTTATGTAGGAATGAAAACGTTGGAAATTGAAGCATCAAAATCAATGAAAATAACCCTTCAGGATGCCTCAAATGAACTTGAAGCAGTTGTAGTTGTAGGATACGGAACCCAATCTAAGAAGAATTTAACAGATAATATTGCCAGAGTTACCGCAAAAGATATCCAGCAGGTGCCTGTCGCCAACGTACAAAATGCATTGGTAGGTAAATTAGCCGGTGTACAGATCACGCAAACAAACGGTAAAATCGATGGAGGAATTAACATCAGAGTTCGTGGAGCGGCCAGTATCAGTGCCGGAACACAACCTTTGTATGTATTAGACGGTATTCCGTTAATCACCGATGATGAGTCCAGCAATGGTGCACCAACGAACCCGTTGCTTACTTTGAGCACCAATGAAATCGAGTCTATAGATGTTTTAAAAGATGCTTCGTCTGCGGCTATCTATGGAGCTCGTGGCGCCAATGGAGTTGTAATTATTACCACCAAAAAGGGGAAAGAAGGAAAGGGAACTTTCAGTATCAACCTTTCACAAGGGGTTAGTGAGCCTACACATAAAAAGAAATGGCTGAATTCTAAACAATATGTAGAATTACTACAGGAGGCAGGACGAAATGTAGACGATTTAGAATCTGTAGAAGAAGAATTAGAAAATTTATCCCTGGGTACAGACTGGAGAAACGGTGCAGTAAACACCGATTGGCAGGATATTGCATTGCGATCCGGTTTTACTACCGATGCCGATTTTTCACTTTCAGGCGGCGATCAAAAAACAAAATATTTCATTTCAGGTGCTTACAACAATACAGAAGGTATTATTGACAGTAATGATTTACAACGATTAACAGCGAGAGCAAATCTATCACATAAAGTTTTTGACAATTTTACGATTGGTATGAACTTAAGCTTTTCCAGATCGTTAATCAACAGAGTTCAGGACGATAATTCCTTTTCAAGTCCATTACAATCAGTGGCACAGGCTCCTATCTCACCTGCCCGATTAGCAGATGGTAGCGCCAATCCAAGTACAGAATATTCAAATTATCTTTTAGCCAAAGACAATACGTTCTGGAAAACCATCATGAGAAGACTAACCGGAAAAGTTTTTGCTGAATATAAATTTTTACCGTCTTTAAAATTCAATTCTGATTTCTCTTATGATCTGTTATCCCAAACTGAGGATTACTGGCAAGGAAAAGATGCCCCGTTTATGGCTACCGATGGAGCCGTTTTTGCTTCATCAGTAAACACAGAAAATTATATTTCGAGTAACTACTTTACTTTTGATAAAACTATCGCAGAAAAACACAGTTTTAATGCTGTTATTGGTATGGAATTTAATAAATACCACAGAAGATATCAGGATGTAAACAGTATTTATTTTCCAAACGATGATTTTAATACCATCGATGGAGGTGCCGAAGTAAACGAAGGCCATGGTAGCGAAACAGATTATGTTTTTGTTTCTCAATTCGGAAGATTAAACTACGCCTTTGATAACAAATACCTTTTTAAAGCAAGTATTCGTCGTGACGGCTCTTCGCGATTTGGTAAAAACAACCGATTTGGTTACTTCCCTGCTCTTTCTGCCGGTTGGATCATTTCTAATGAAAGTTTCCTGAAAAACAATTCCGTTTTAACCTATTTAAAAATAAAAGGAAGCTGGGGAAAATTAGGAAATGCTGAAATAGGTAATTTTGCTTCACGTCAATTGTACCGACCAAATCCGTATAACTTAAAATCAGGTCTAACTTTTGATCAGGCCGGTAATGATAATCTGACTTGGGAAAAATCTACCCAAATTGATTTTGGCTTTGAAGCAGGTTTCTTTGACCGAATTACTCTTGAAGTCGACTACTATCAAAAAGATACTGATGGTTTATTGTTTGAAGCCCCTCTTCCGAAAAGCTCCGGTGCAGCAACAATTAATAAAAACATTGGACAAATCAGAAGTAATGGTTTTGAATTCACATTGAACACCAAAAACATCGAAAACGAAAATTTTAGATGGAATACCAGTTTTAATCTGACCACCAACCAGTCAAAAGTAAGATCCTTACCGAATAACAGTGCCGACGTAATAGCAGCCGGTGGTTATACGATTAACAGAGTTGGAGAATATATTTCTTCTTTTTACCTGGTGGAATATGCAGGTGTTAATTCAGAAAATGGAGATGCTCTTTTTTTCAAAAACACTGTAAATCCTGATGGGACTCTCAACAAAGAGATGACAAGCGACTATTCTCAAGCAAGGAGAGTGATTGTTGGGAATCCGTTTCCTACTTTAATGTCAGGGATGACTAATACCATTATCTACAAAGGTTTTGATTTTACCTTTACTTTTCAAGGAGAATGGGGCGCCAGCATCTATAACTCTGCAGGACTTTATCAATCTACTGCTGCTGATTATTTCGATAATCAAACTGCAGATCAGTTAAATCGCTGGCAAAAACCGGGAGATGTCACCATTGTACCTCAAGCCCGATTTAATGGTCAAAATGGAACACAGGAATCAACTCGTTATTTAGACAAATCCGATTTTGTGCGTTTAAGAAACCTTACTTTAGGATATACCTTACCTAAACAAGCCATAAAAGACACCGGAATGAGTAGTCTGAGATTGTACTTTACGGCAGTAAATTTACTTACTTTCACAAATTACAGTGGATTTGATCCCGAAGCAAGAAGAGACGATCAGGGAATTGGAGAAGATTTTTATTCAGCACCTCCTGCAAGAACAATGGCTTTAGGAGTAAATATTAATTTTTAAAACTTACAAAATGAAATCAAATAAATTAATCATACTGATAGTTTTCGCGTTGTTTTTTGCAAGTTGTGAAAATGAACTGGATATCGATCCTAAGCAAAGAGAAGATGCAAACGTTACTTTAAGCACTGAAGCCGGAGTAACAAATGTACTGAGAGGAACTTATTCAATAGCCGCAAACGGAAATGCCTATGGCGGAAGAATTTTACTTTACGCTGATTTACTTGGTGTAACCGGTGTAACCGCTACAACTGACTTTAGATGGAGAGGAACCTTTGGCGAATTAAGACAAATGTACATCAAATCAATGTTAGCCAGTAATGTTATTATAGATGGAACCTATTCCAGATGTTATCAGATCATAAATGCCTCAAATACGGTTATCGACAACATAGATAAAGTAAAAGATCCGGACAAACGAGCTATTATGATTGGCGAAGCTAACTTTTTAAAATCTTTAGCCTATTTTGATCTGGTTCGTTTCTTTGCAAAACCTTATGAAAGTGGCAAAGCCAATACACAATTGGGAGTAGTAATTCGTCCAAACGCTATTTATGATTTTAGTGTTGATCTTTCTAAAGAAAGAAGTACTGTAGATGAAGTCTATAAAGTAATTATCGACGGTTTAAATCTCGCTTATGCCAATCTTCCGGAAGAGAATAGTTTTTATGCTGACAAGTATTCCGCAAAAGCACTATTGGCCAGAGTCTATTTACAGCAAGGCAATTATGCGGCGGCGAGAGATGCGGCACATGATGTCATCGAAAACAGTGGTCATGGCTTATCCAATAAATATGCCGATGCCTTTAACCATGATACTGATCAGACCGAAGATGTATTTGCCATTCAAATCACCAAACAAACCGGTGTAAACGATGCAGTTACCTTTTATGCCTCAGAAGACAATGGAGGTCGTGGTGGTGATTTTTCTATTAGAGATGCTTATTTAGCTAAATTCACAGACCCCAATGATGATCGTGCAAAATTTAATTATGTAAATCCGGCAAACGATCGATTGTTAACTTTAAAATATACGGATCAATTTGCTGATGTTGGCATTATTCGTCTGGCTGAAATGTATCTAATAAGAGCCGAAGCCAATTTTCAAGCGGGAACTGCCATCGGAAATACTCCTCTTGACGATATCAACATTCTCAGAACAAGAGCCAACGCCGAAAATTTAACTGCCGTTACTTTAGATGATATTTTACTCGAACGTCAACTGGAACTCGCAATGGAAGGTTTTTTAATTCACGATATCAAAAGAACAAAAGGTTCCATTGATATAAGCGATGAAGCTGATGGCACCTCTTTAATTCCTTTTGATGCCGATGAATTAGTTTTCCCTATTCCAATAGCAGAAATGGATGCTAATAAACTAATTACACAGAATCCGGGTTACGGCCAGTAACTCAATTACATTTTAACTAAAAAAACCATTCGTTGCGACGAATGGTTTTTTTTTATGAATAAAACGAATTCTCGTTAAAAATAGCAAACTGTTTCTTTGCAAAAATTTTCATAAAATACTTCAGCAAGACTCCCTTATTTTTTCCCCTTTTGGCTTCTTTTTAATTGCGTTTTGATCTGCATAAAACGCAATTAAGTCCATTAATAAAACGATGTAATTTCAACAAAAACCAATCATTTCTGTACAAATGTTAGTCTATTGCAACTAAAACAATAATAAATCCATTCAATACACTTATAAAGGCATTATGATTAATTAACATAAAATCAAGACGTTTACAAAACTAATCTTAGATAAAATAAACATGAAAAATGATCTAAATTTTAAAAGGTTTGCAACACTGCTATTGATTTTATTCATCCAAATAACAATCGCCCAGGAAGTAAAAATAACCGGGCAGATTTTTGACAAGGCAGGATTACCGATTCCCGGAGCTAACATAGTTTTAAAAGGAACCCAAGTGGTTGCCCAAACTAGTTTTGATGGAGAATTTACAATCAGTGCAAAAGAAGGACAAACGCTTACTGTTTCATATGTAGGAATGAAAACATTGGAAATTCCGGCATCAAAATCAATGAAAATAACCCTTCAGGGGATCTCAAATGAACTTGATGCTGTTGTAGTTGTAGGGTACGGAACCCAATCTAAGAAAAATTCAACCGATAATATCGCCAGAGTTACTGCAAAAGATATCCAGCAAGTACCCGTTGCCAACGTACAAAATGCATTGGTAGGTAAATTAGCTGGTGTACAAATCACGCAAACAAATGGTAAAGTAGATGGAGGAATTAACATCAGAGTTCGTGGAGCGGCCAGTATCAGTGCCGGAACACAACCTTTGTACGTTCTAGACGGTATCCCGTTAATTACCGATGATGAGTCCAGCAATGGTGCGCCAACCAACCCACTGCTTACTTTAAGTACCAATGAGATTGAGTCTATTGATGTCTTAAAAGATGCTTCGTCTGCAGCAATATATGGTGCTCGTGGTGCTAATGGAGTTGTAATTATTACCACCAAAAAAGGGAAAGAAGGAAAAGGAACTTTCAGTATCAACCTTTCACAAGGGGTTAGCGAACCCACACATAAAAAGAAATGGTTAAATGCTAAACAATATGTAGAATTATTACTGGAGGCAGGACGAAATGCAAACGATCTGCAATCTGTGGAGGAAGAATTAGAAAATTTATCTCAAGGTTCAGACTGGAGAAACGGACAAACATACACCGATTGGCAGGATATTGCTTTTCAGACCGGTCACACGACTGATGCAGATTTTTCACTTTCGGGAGGCGATCAGAAAACAAAGTATTTCATTTCAGGAGCTTACAACAATACGGTAGGTATCATTGACAGTAATGATTTAAAACGAATAACAGCTAGAACAAATTTATCGCATAAAGTTTTTGACAATTTTACGGTGGGTATGAACTTAAGCTTTTCAAGATCCTTAATCAACAGGGTTCAAAATGATGATTCCTTTTCAACTCCGTTACAATCAGTAGCGCAAGCTCCAATCTCACCTGCCCGATTAACAGACGGTAGTGCCAATCCTAATACCGAATATTCAAATTATCTTTTAGCCAAAGACAATACGTTCTGGAAAACCATCATGAGAAGAGTGACAGGAAAAGTTTACGGAGAATATAAATTTTTACCCTCTCTAAAATTCAATTCTGATTTCTCTTATGATCTTTTATCTCAAACAGAAGATAATTGGGAAGGGAAAAATGCTCCTTTTATGGCTACTGACGGCGCCGTTTTTGCCTCTTCCGTAAACACCGAAAATTATATTTCGAGCAACTACTTTACTTTTGATAAAACTGTTGCAGAAAAACACAGTTTTAATGCTGTTGTCGGTATGGAGTATAATAAGTACCACAGAAGATATCAGGATGTAAACAGTATTTATTTCCCAAATGATAATTTTAATACCATAGATGGTGGTGCCGAAGTAAATGAAGGCCATGGTAGTGAAACGGATTATGTTTTTGTTTCTCAGTTTGGAAGATTAAACTACGCGTTTAATAACAAATACCTCTTTAAAGCAAGTATTCGTCGTGACGGCTCTTCGCGATTTGGTAAAAACAACCGATTTGGCTATTTCCCTGCCCTTTCTGCTGGTTGGATTGTTTCTCAGGAAAGCTTTCTTAAAGACAATTCTGTTTTAACCTACTTAAAACTAAAAGGAAGCTGGGGGAAATTAGGAAATGCTGAAATAGGCAATTTTGCTTCACGCCAGTTATACCAAACAAATCCATATAACGCAAAATCAGGTTTAACTTTCGATCAGACGGGGAATGATAATCTGACCTGGGAGAAATCTACACAAATTGATTTTGGCTTTGAAACTCGTTTTTGGGACAGGATTACGCTTGAGGCCGACTACTATCAAAAAGATACTAATGGTTTATTGTTTGAAGTTCCTCTTCCAATAAGTTCGGGAGCAGCTTCTATCAATAAAAATATTGGAGCAATCAGAAGCAGTGGTTTTGAATTTACTTTAAATACCAAAAATATTGAAAAGGAAAACTTTACATGGAACACCAGTTTTAACCTGACCACCAACCAATCAAAAGTGAAATCATTGCCGAATAACAACAGTGACATTGTGTTAGGTAATACAATTAACAGATCCGGTGCCAATATCTCTTCTTTTTATTTAGTTGAATATGCCGGTGTTAATTCAGAAAACGGAGATGCTCTTTTTTTCAAAAACACTGTAAATCCTGATGGTACTCTCAATAAAGAGATGACAAGTAACTATGCTGAAGCAAGAAGAGTGATCGTTGGAAATCCGTTCCCTACTTTAATGTCAGGTATGACTAATACGATTACCTACAAAAGTTTTGATTTTACCTTTACTTTTCAGGGAGAATGGGGTGCCAGTATTTACAACGATGCGGGTTCTTACCAATCTACCGCTGCTGATGTTTATGACAATCAAACGGCAGATCAGTTAAATCGCTGGCAAAAACCCGGAGATGTTACGGATGTACCACAAGCAAGATTTGGAGGGAAAAATGGTACACAGAAATCAACTCGTTATTTAGACAAATCAGATTTTGTGCGTTTAAGAAACCTTACATTAGGATATACACTGCCTAAACAAGCCATAAAGGATACCGGACTGAGCAGTCTTAGACTCTATTTTACAGGTGTAAATTTACTTACGTTCACCAATTATAAAGGATTTGATCCCGAAGCAAGAAGAGACGATAACGTAATCGGAGAAGATTTCTATTCAGCACCTCCTGCAAGAACAATGGCTTTAGGAGTAAATATTAATTTTTAAAACTTACAAAATGAAATCAAATAAACTAATCCTACTGATCGTTTTCGCGTTGTTTTATGCAAGTTGCGAAAATGAACTCGATATCGAACCTAAACAAAAAGGAGATGCAAACGTTACCTTAGGCACCGAAGCCGGAGTAACAAATGTACTGATAGGAACCTACGCATTGGCCGCAAACAAAGAGTCCTATGGTGGAAGAATTTTACTTTATGCGGATTTGCTTGGCGTAACCGGTGTAACGGCTACAACTGACTTGAGATGGAAGGGAACTTATGGCGAATTAGGTCAAATGTACAACAAATCAATGTTAGCCAATAATGTTATCATTGAAGGAACCTATGCCAAATGTTATCAAATTATTAATGCCACCAATACGGTTATCGACAACATCGATAAAGTAAAAGATCCTGAAAGAAAAGCCATTATGATTGGTGAAGCTAACTTTTTAAGATCTTTAGCTTATTTTGATCTGGTTCGTTTCTTTGCAAAACCTTATGAAAGTGGCAAAGCCAATACACAATTAGGAGTGGTCATACGACCAAAAGCAATTTATGATTTTAGTGTTGATCTTTCTAAAGAAAGAAGTACGGTAGATGAAGTTTATAAAGTTATTATTGACGGTTTAAATGTCGCTTATACCAATCTTCCCGCAGAAAATGATTTTTATGCCGACAAATACGCTGCAAAAGCACTATTGGCCAGAGTATATTTGCAACAAAGCAATTATACAGCAGCCAGAGATGCCGCAAATGATGTCATTGCCAACAGTGGCCATGGGTTATCTGTTAAATATGCCGATGCCTTTAATCACGATACAGATAAAACCGAAGATGTATTTGCTATTCAAATCACCAAACAAACCGGTAAAAATGACGCTGTTACATTTTATGCCTCTGAAGACAGAGGAGGTCGCAACGGTGATTTTTATATTAGAGATCCCTACTTAGCTAAATTCACCGATCCTAATGATGACAGAGGAAAATTTAATTATGAAAATCCCACGAACGGAAAAATACTAACTTCAAAATACACCGATCAATTTGCCGATGTTGGCATTATTCGTCTGGCCGAAATGTATTTAATAAGAGCCGAGGCCAATTTACAGGCCGGAACCGCCATCGGAAATACACCTCTCGACGATATCAACATTCTCAGAACAAGAGCCAATGCCAAAAATTTAACTGCAGTAACATTAAATGATATTTTACTGGAACGTCAACTTGAACTCGCAATGGAAGGTTTTTTAATTCACGATATCAAAAGAACAAAAGGTTCTATTGATGTTAGTGATAAAGGTGATGGCTCGTCTTTGCTTCCGTTTGATGCTGATAAATTAGTATTCCCCATTCCGATAACAGAAATGGATGCTAATAAACTAATTACTCAAAATCCGGGTTATAGTCAGTAACTAAATTACATCTTAACTAAAAAACCATTCGTTGCGGCGAATGGTTTTTTTTATGAATTATCTTGTCTTGAAATAGCAAGACGTTTGTTAGCGTAATTTTATGAAAACACTTCAGAAAGCCTATCCATTTTAATATGCCCTTATTTTTTTACCCTCAAATGTTTTTTGTATTCCAATTGTATTACTTTCTTTTTTAAACTATCTGCTATTTTAATATTCCGAGAAATACCAATTCCTTCACGATTTAATATTTCTAAATAACGAACACATCCAAGGTTTTCATTTTTTACTCCGGTTTTCAAAAAATATATTAAATAATTTTTCTGATCTAAATTTAACTTTTTAAAATTTTTCAGATAAGGTAATAAACTAATATCCGTTCCATCATAAGTGAATTTTGCATCTGTATAAAATTCTAATAAATTCATAAATGCAGTAGATGCATATTCATATTTATGATATTTTTCGACCATTATTAATGTATAAGGAATAATTTCTTCTTTTTTCAAATCATTATATACATAGTATAATTCTAATTCAGCATAAGAAGCTTTATCTCCCTTATATTTTACAGCGTATTTCGCATCTTTAATTCTATCTTCATCAAAATATTTTGATCTTTTAAATTCTTTTTTAATTATATCGCTGTTATTATCTACCTTTTTTTTTTCAATTACCTTGTCTCTTTCACAAGACGAAAATGCAAAAACAAAAATCAATACTATTAAAATATTTACTGTTTTCATATATGTTACCCTTTAATATCAACACTATCTTACATCGTAATTCATTCTTTCAATACTAAATCACTACCCAAAAGCATTTACTATTGGCGTTTAAAAAACTATCAAAAACTTGATCCTTTATTTTGAAGATATCAAAGTCAAACAAAATTTCAACAATCATGGTGAGCCAATTTGTTTTGTTTTCAGCTATTTAGAAATATACTTACGTCAATCACAAAAGTATTAAAACAATTGTATGCAAAAAAACCATTCGTCGCAACGAATGGTTTCTATATGAACTAATAATAAAATGAAATTTTAACTTCTAAACTCATTCAAAGATTTCTCGATAATCTCAAGACATTCCTCAATTTGAGCCTCAGTCATAACCAATGGTGGAGCCAATCTGATTTTATTACCGTGAGTTGGTTTTGCCAATAATCCGTTATCTCTGAATTTCAGGCAGATTTCCCAAGCCAAATCTGAATCTTCACCGCAGTTGATTACGATGGCATTCAATAATCCTTTTCCACGAACCAGGGTGATTAAATCGTTACGTTCTGCAATTTCATTTAATCCTTTTCTTAAAAGAATCCCTAAACGTTCTGCATTTTCAGCCAGTTTTTCGTCTTTAACAACTTCAAGTGCCGCAATGGCAACAGCCGCAGCAACAGGATTTCCACCAAAAGTAGATCCGTGTTGTCCCGGTTTGATTACATTCATGATTTCGTTATTCGCCAAAACCGCAGAAACCGGATAAACTCCACCTGAAATTGCTTTCCCTAAAATTAAAATATCAGGTTGCACATTTTCGTGGTGAACAGCCAATAATTTCCCTGTACGGGCAATTCCCGTCTGAACTTCATCAGCAATAAACAAAACATTATGTTTCTCACAAAGTTCTTTTGCTTTTGCTAAATAACCTTCAGAAGGAACATAAACTCCTGCTTCTCCTTGAATTGGCTCTACAAGAAAACCAGCAATATTTTTTGATGATTCCAGCGCTTTTTCAAGAGCTGCTAAATTATCGTATTCAATTTTTATAAATCCGTCTGTAAAAGGACCGAAGTTTTTACGCGCTCCTTCATCATTCGAAAAAGAAATAATGGTAGTCGTTCTTCCGTGAAAATTGTTCTCACAAACAATAATCTGAGCCAGATTTTCATGAATTCCTTTTACCTCATACGCCCATTTTCTACAAAGTTTAAGAGCAGTTTCTACTGCTTCCGCACCCGTATTCATTGGTAAAACTTTATCAAAACCAAAATAATTGGTTACATATTCTTCGTAATTTCCTAATTGGTCGTTGTAAAAGGCACGGGACGTCAAAGTAAGCGTTTGCGCCTGATTCACCATGGCTCCAACAATTTTTGGATGACAGTGTCCTTGATTTACGGCAGAATAAGCAGATAAAAAGTCATAATACTTTTTACCGTCCACATCCCAAACGTATACGCCTTCTCCTTTTTCCAAAACTACCGGAAGCGGGTGGTAATTATGAGCTCCGTATTTGTTCTCTTTTTCAATCAAAACCTCAGATTTTGATGAAAGTGATTCTAGTTTATGTCCCATGATATTTTCTTTTATTAATGCAAAAATATAAAATTTATTGATTTATTGTGAATGAATAGTTATTTTTAACTTAAAAATAAGCTTAATAAAACCAATATAACTTATTTTAACATGTAATTAAGTCATTTTAAAATTTAATATTTACTCAGGTACATTAGACTTATTTTTATCTTTACATAAACTAAACGTAAAAAAGTTACATGGATATTTTAGATGAATTTGATGTGAAAATTATAAAGGAATTAGAAAAAGACGGAAGAATTGCCTATTCTACCATCGCTACTAATCTTAAAATTTCAAATACCATGGTGCACCAACGCATTAATCGTTTATTTGAACAAGGGATCATTACGGGCATCAAGCCAATCCTAAACGAAAAACTTATTGGTTACGATTGGGCTTCTTTTACCGGAATAACATTGAATAAAGATTCGGATTCGGAAAGAATTATCGAAGCTTTAAAAGAAATACCCGAAATTACAGAATGTTATTTTGTAACCGGTTCCTATACACTATACCTCAAAATTACAGCAAAAAACCACGAACATATGCGCAAAATATTATACGAGAAAGTCGATAATATTCCGGGAATTGCAAAAACAGATTCGATGGTAGAATTAGGTTGTGCTTTTAAACGAAATATAAGCTTATAATAAACTTAAAATAAAAAAGTATGCGATTACAAAAACTTTCTTTAGTTGTTCTATTCTTCTGTAAATCAATTTTGTTTTCGCAAACCAGTGTTCCAAATCCTGTAAAAAGTGATTTTTCAGGAACATTGTCTTTTTTAGCTTCTGACTGGATGGAAGGCCGTGAACCAACCAGTAAAGGCGGATTTAAAGCCGCAGACTATATTGCATCCATGATGGAATTGTACCAACTACTTCCCTACAACAATACGTCTCCATCCAAAAACAATACTTTTTTTCAGGACTTTAATATCAAAAGACATACGGTCCAATCTGTTTCTTTAGCTATAGACAGTGGAAATAACAACACAATTTTACTTTCTCCAAAATCAGAATACAAAGTAACGCCTGTCGACAAATCTTCAAAAAAAGAAGCCGGAATTGTATTTGTCGGTTATGGATTAAGCGTTCCAAAAGAAAACTATGATGACTATACAAAAATATCAGCAAAAGATAAAGTTGTTTTAGTTCTAGAAGGCTATCCGGGTTACAAAGACACTACTTCAGTTGGCTTTAAAAAATTTAAAAAATGGTTTCCCGAAGAGAATAATTTAGAAGAAACCAAAATCCAAAACGCCATACAGCAAGGGGCTATAGCAGTCATTTTTTTGGATGTGACCGGGAATTTTAAACCCAAATCAACAAACAATTACACTTTCGATTCCTTAGAAAATCCCACGTCCCTTTCTATTCCCATTTTTAGACTATCTGCACCAGCGACCGAAAAAATTCTGGCCGGGACCTCCATTCAATTAGCCGAAACAGAAAAAAAAGCGGCGCAGCAATTAAAAACTTCTTCTTCCTTATTAAAAAATAAAAAATGTAATTTTTCAATTGACTTGAAATCAGAAACTTTTCCGGTTCGCAATGTAATCGGGATGATTCCGGGAAAAGATACTTCTAAATCCATTATAATTGGAGCGCATTACGATCATTTAGGCATCAAAAATGATTCTATTTACAATGGTGCTGACGATAATGCTTCAGGTGTATCAGGAATGCTGGCTTTGGCAAAAAACTGGTCAGCATCTAAAATAAAACCTCCATACAACATTGTTTTTGCCTCTTGGACTGCCGAAGAAACGGGACTTTTGGGAAGTGAATACTTTGTTCAGCATTTAGATTTAAACCAACAGAAAATCCTTCTTTGTATTAATATGGATATGATTTCAAGAAGTGCTCCCGAAGATACCAAACAACGCATTTTAAGTATTGGCACTCAAAAAGAAGACGAAAACTTAAGAAAAATCGCTGCTGCAGGCAATCAAAACCTCCAAAATCCGTTTGAACTTGATCTTTGGGAAACTAATGGACATACCGGGAGCGATTACGCTTCTTTTACAACAAAAGGAATTCCCATAATGACTTTTTTCAGCGGCTTTCATGCGGATTACCACAGTCCAAGAGATCAGGCTGCAAAAGTCGATTTAAACAAAGAAAAAGACATTCTTTCTATAGTCAATAGTAGCGTGTTAAAATTCATAGAAACACATTCAACAACCAAATAACCACCAAAAAATAACTGCCATGAAAAAACCACTTTATTTGCCTTATTCGTTTGTACTTTTTATTTTCATCACAATCCTGGGCTTTTCCAGCACTGTTACGCATGCCCAAAATCCAAAAGGGAAATTATTTATAATTGGTGGCGGAGACCGATCCGATGAACTGATGAAACAAGTACTGGAAGTCGCAGATTTAAAAGCAACAGACTATATTGTCGTTTTACCCATGTCAAGCGAAGAGCCGGACGGTTCGTTTCAGTTTTTTAAAGATCAAATGGTAAAGCTGACGAAAAATCCAATTGTGATGTTGAATTTCAATACCGAAACCGCACAAAATAAAAAACTGGCAGATTCGGTACAAAAAGCAAAATTAATCTTTATAAGTGGTGGTGATCAGGTCCGTTTTATGAAAGTTGTGCATAATACTCCCATAAAAACGGCCATACAAAAGGCTTACCAAAATGGAAGTACCATTTCTGGAACAAGCGCCGGAGCAGCTGTAATGTCTGAAAAAATGATAACCGGAAACCAAAAACTGGAAAAAGAATATTCCGGTACTTTTGACAATATCCGACACGACAATTTAGAAACGGCTGAAGGCTTAGGATTATTGAAAACCGCCATTATTGACCAGCACTTTTTAAAAAGAAACCGCTACAACAGATTGCTTTCGGCAATGGTTGAATTTCCAAATTTAACCGGAATTGGAATCGATGAAGCTACCGCCATTATCGTAAGAAACAATCAAATTGAAGTGGCCGGAGACAGCGAAGTTATTGTAATTAAAAACCCAAAAGGAATTGTAAAATCCAAAAAGAACAACCTTATTTCGATTGAGAATTTACAAATGGGAATTTATACCGCAGGACAAAAATTTAACATCAAATAATCATGTTACAGTATTTAAAAAAGATTAAACTTATCGTTTTGGTTTCTTGCACAACCTTAACCGCTTTTGCACAAAAAATCAATACAAAAGAAGCCAATCGATTGGAAAAATTGGCGCAGCAGGTAACCATTATCCGAGACAATTGGGGCATTCCGCATATTTACGGAAAAACGGATGCTGATGCTGTTTTTGGTTTACTTTATGCGCAATGTGAAGACGATTTTAAACGAATCGAAATGAATTATATTGAAAAATTAGGTCGTCTTGCAGAAATTAAAGGCGAATCGGTTTTATACAATGATTTAGAAATTCGTCTTTTAATTGATGCTGAAGATGCCAAATCTGATTACAAAAAAGCACCCATGTGGCTTAAAAAACTTTTGAACAGCTATGCGGACGCCATCAATTTTTATTTATACAAACATCCTGAAATTAAACCGGCTCTTTTAACGCATTTTGAACCTTGGTACCCGCTTTTATGGACGGACGGAAGTATTGGTGCCATTAGCACTGCGGATCTTTCGACCGCAGAACTTAAAGCCTTTTATTCCGGAAACAATGACAAGGTAGCTTACGTAGAAAGAGAAAAAAATGTACAAACCGGTTCAAATGGTTTTGCTTTTGCTCCGTCCAAAACAGCTGATGGAAATTCGATTTTGTATATTAATCCACACACTACCTTTTATTTCAGACCCGAAGTTCAAGTCACGAGTGAAGAAGGATTGAATGCATATGGTGCTGTAACCTGGGGGCAATTTTTTATCTATCAGGGTTTCAACGAAAATTGCGGCTGGATGCACACCTCATCCAATGTAGATGTTGCTGATATGTACGCGGAAAAAATCACCAACAAAAAAGGAAAACTTTTTTATGAATTTGACAAAAAGTTAGTTCCTGTTATTGAGAAAGAAATTACAATAAATTACACTGAAAAAGGGAAATTAATTGCTAAAAAAATCAAAACCTATTTTACCAATAACGGCCCGATCATGGCCAAACGCGATGGAAAATGGATTAGTTTGAAATCGATGAATCGTTCTATGAACAGCTTAATTCAAAGCTGGGTAAGAACTAAATCAAAGAATTTTGAGGAGTACAAAAAAGCCATGTATTTAAAAGCCAACACCTCAAACAACACCGTTTATGCTGATAACAAAGGAAATATTGCCTATTGGCACGGTAATTATATCCCGATTAGAGATAAAACACTTAATTGGTCTAAAGTGATAGACGGATCTGTTTCTGCTACACAATGGAAAGGTTTGCATGACGTTAACGAAACCGTTCATTTGTACAATCCTGTAAACGGTTGGATTCAGAATTGCAATTCAACACCTTATACTTCGGCAGCAGAAAATAGTCCAAAAAAAGAAAACTATTTGCCTTATATGGCTCCCGA
The DNA here is from genome assembly GCF_044007495.1 of Flavobacterium sp. FlaQc-52. Lineage (NCBI taxonomy): Bacteria > Pseudomonadati > Bacteroidota > Flavobacteriia > Flavobacteriales > Flavobacteriaceae > Flavobacterium > Flavobacterium sp. FlaQc-52. The sequence goes on from NZ_JBIPCV010000007.1 coordinate 240,164, forward strand.
CGGGGAAAATTTCAGAGGTGTAAATGCGGTTCGAATTTTTAGCAAAGGAAACAACTATACGCTTGATAAAGTAATCGCTGATGGTTACAACACTAAGTTATCCATTTTTGAAGTACTGATTCCAAGTTTGATCACGGTCTTCGAAAAAAACATAAAAACTACTGATCCTGAATATTCCGATTTAATTGAGCCGATCACTTTATTAAAAAATTGGGACTATTATGCCAAAGAAAATTCGGTTGCTACTACCCTAGCCGTTGAATGGGCTTATAAATTAGACCCAATTATCCAAAAAGCTTATATTGATGAAGGCGAACCGGATCAGGTCGAAAACACCAAACGTTTTGCCCAAAATGCAACGACTTCACAACTAATTCCGCAATTACAATCGGTTTTAAAAGAATTAAAAACCAAATGGGGAACCTGGCAGGTTGCCTGGGGCGAAATCAACCGTTTTCAACGTACAAGCGGAGATCTGGTGCTACAATACGATGACTCCAAACCGAGTTTACCAATCGCATTTGGTCCTTCTTCCTGGGGAAGTTTGCCCGCTTTTAGAAGCAATTATCAAAACAATTCAAAAAAACGTTACGGTTACAATGGTAATAGTTTTGTTTGTGCCGTTGAATTTGGTCCAAAAATAAAAGCAAAATCATTATTAGCCGGAGGAAATAGCGGTGATGAAACTTCTAAACATTTTACCGATCAGGCAGAAATGTACCAAAAAGGAAAGTTTAAAGACGTTTTATTCTACAAAGAAGATATTACAAAAAATGCCGAACGCACTTATCATCCGGGAGAGTAATTTTTAACTTTTAGCATCTCAAAATCAAACCTTGAAGGAAATATCTTTCGAGGTTTTTTTGTATCGTAATATTTCTGATATTTGTTAAAAATTGTAAATTTATGAAAAACCACACTATGCTTCTTTTTGCTACCATTCTATTTTCTAGCACTATAAGCGCTCAATTGAAACCTGTAAAATACGCCGACGGAAATCAGACCTTAAACGGATTATTTATAAAATCAGTCAAAAAAAGCCCCAACAATCCGGGGATTTTACTTTTGCCGGCATGGCTCGGAATCGATAATGCTTCAAAAGGAATTGCAGAAAATTTATCGAAACTAGGGTATCATGTTTTTATTGCTGATATCTATGGCGAAGGAAACTATCCTAAAAATACTGCTGAAGCATCAAAAATAGCCGGTCATTACAAAACCAACTTTGCGGAATATCAAAACAGGATCAACCTTGCTTTACAACAATTAATAAAATCCGGTGCCGATACTGATAATATTGTCGCAATTGGATATTGTTTTGGCGGTAGCGGGGTCCTTGAAGCGGTGCGTGGAAAACTGAATCTAAAAGGTATTGTTTCTTTTCACGGCGGACTGGGTAAGGAAGGTACCAGACCAGTAGCACCAATTTCATCAAAAATTTTGATTTGCCACGGTGCCGATGATCCTTATGTATCACAAGAGGAAATAACAGCTCTTCAACAAGAATTTCGCGATTCAAAAGCCGATTGGCAAATGATTTATTACGCCAATGCGGTTCACTCTTTTACAAATCCTGAAGCAGGAAACGACAATTCAAAAGGTGCTGCTTACAATCCGGTTGCTGCAAAAAGAGCTTTTGAACATTTACAACTTTTCTTAAAAGAAGTCTTAAAAAAATAATACAAGCCAATCAAAACCAACTTAGTCAATACAACCAATGTCAAAAAGTACCATTAGAAAAGATAAAACCTGTCTGAATTGCAGACACGTCGTGGAGCAAAAATTTTGTCCAAATTGCGGCCAGGAAAACAGCGATACCAGAAAAACATTTCACCATTTATTTATTCATTTTTTTGAAGATTTAACCCATTACGAAAATGCTTTTTGGAAGACTATACGAAACTTACTTTTCAAACCTTCCACGTTAACCAAAGAGTATCTTTCAGGCAAAAGACTATCTTATTTGGCTCCTGTCCGATTGTATATCTTTATCAGTTTTATAACCTTTCTTTTAATTGCCCTATTTCCAAACAAAGTCAGCGAAGATTTCAATAAAAACGCAAAAGTATTATCAGCAGAAATAGCTAAAACGGATAAAAACAGTAAGGATGAGGAATTGAAAATCTCGAGCAACTATCTAGATATGAGACCTATGAAAGAAATCGATTCTATTCAGCAATACGGAAAAGAAAAAGAAAAACTTTCAGAATTTGAATATTGGGCTTACTCAAAAGTTTATAATATCACAAAGCATTATAGCAAAAAAGAGATTTTTGAAAAGTTTATTGAATCCTTTATTCATAATATTCCCAAAATCCTTTTTATCATAATGCCATTTTTTGCTTTTCTATTATGGCTTTTTCACAACAAAAAAAAATGGTACTATTTTGATCATGGGATCTTTACCTTACATTATTTTTCTTTTCTCCTTCTAATGTTTCTGATTTTATTTAGCATCACAAAAATAATTGGTCTGTTCGGAGAGAATAGTCCACTAAGTTTCATCTCCAATATTACCAACTTCGTCGGGGTTATCTGGATGTGTTATTACTTCTATCCGGCACATCATCGCTTTTATGGAGAATCAAGAATAGTTTCATTTGTTAAAAGTGTAATGCTGTTTATTGTAAATTCCTTTTTTATTCTATTTTTACTTACCTTTTATGTTTTTTACATATTTATCAATTTACACTAAACCAAAAATGAAAAAGATTGTTCTCTTATTATTAATTGCTACTGCATTTTCCTGTAAAAATGCGCAGTCTGTTGCGTCGAAAGACAATTCAGATCCAACGAAATACATCAAGCTTATCACTGAAAAAGACTTAAAAACAATGTTATATACGGTTGCTTCAGATGAAATGGAAGGCCGTGAAACGGGTTCAAAAGGACAGAAAAAGGCCGGTCTTTATATGATTGAGCAATACAAAAAAAATGGCATTTCGTTTCCTAAAGGAGCAACAGACTTCTATCAACCTGTTCCGGCAGCTTTCTTAAATGCAAGACGCAACGAAAACCTACCTGATTCTGAGAATATCTGGGCTTACATCGAAGGTTCAGAAAAACCGGATGAAGTATTGGTAATTTCGGCACATTACGACCATGTTGGTATCAAAAACGGAGAAGTTTATAACGGTGCTGATGATGACGGATCCGGAACTGTTGCCGTTATAGAGATCGCAAAAGCATTCGCAAAAGCGAAAAAAGACGGACACGGACCAAAACGTTCTATTTTATTCTTACACGTTACGGGAGAAGAGCACGGTTTACACGGTTCTCGTTACTATTCTGAGAATCCATTGTTTCCAATTGCCAATACCATTACCGACATCAACATCGACATGATTGGCCGTCGCGATGTAGAGCATGCCAAATCAAACAATTATGTTTACGTAATTGGAGCAGATCGTTTGTCTACAGATTTGCACAATGCGGTTGTAAGTCAAAACGAAAAATACACCAAAGTAGACTTAGATTTTAAATTTAACGACCCAAAAGATCCAAATCATTTTTACGAGCGTTCTGACCACTATAACTTTGCAAAATATGGTGTTCCTGCTGTATTCTTCTTTAACGGAGTACACGAAGATTACCACGGTAAAGGTGATGAACCTGAAAAAATCGAATACGATGCCTTAACCAAAAGAACACAATTGGCATTTGTTGTTGCCTGGGATCTAGCCAATAGAGCGAACAGACCTGTGGTTGATAAACCGATTAAGTAAGGTTCTGAGGTTTTAATACCGAGGGACAAAGGTTTAAAGTAGCTGAGGCTCTAAGATTTTTCAAATAATAAAACTAAAAAAGAGGAGCTAAAAACTTCTCTTTTTTTATGTGAATTTCCGGCTATTCTGTCATTTACGGCGAAGGACATTTTTTTTTACTAAGCTCGTTTTTACGGAGTTCCTTGCGGAGATTTCTCCTTCGTCGAAAGGACAAACTGGGTGTGTAAATTTTAAATAATACCATTTCACAAAGAGTTGCTAACCTCTTACGCCTACGAGCAAAAAAAGTCACAGATTAGAGAATTAAAATGATTTCTTTTTTGCTACAAATTGCACTAATTTTCGCGAATTGCTCCTATGCTGTTGGGGTTAAAACATCCTAATCCTTTAATCTTCGGCAATATTTCTCCGCTAGTAATTTTAAAACTTAATTCGTGGTAAAATGATAAAAAAACAAGAAATACAAACGACTTACTCATGACTAACTAAAAAAAAGAGTTAGATAGGATTAAAAAATCTGTATGAATCTTTTTAATCTGTGGCAAAAAAACATTCGCGCGAATTCGTGAAATTTGTGGCAAAAAGATTAAAACAAAAAAAGAGGAGCTAAAAACTCCTCTTTTTTATATATTTTATTCAATAAATATCAAGTTAAAAAACTCAGAACCTTAGCAGCTCAGAACCTTCCTCCTTAGTCATTCATAGAAATCAAAAACTCTTCGTTATTTCTCGTTTTTTTGAAACGGTCATTTACAAAATCCATAGACTCAACCGGGTTCATATCCGATAGATATTTACGCATGATCCACATTCTTTGCAGTGTTTTTTCGTCTAATAATAAATCATCACGACGTGTACTTGAAGACGTTAAATCGATAGCAGGGAAAATACGTTTGTTCGCAATTTTACGATCCAATTGTAACTCCATATTACCGGTTCCTTTAAATTCTTCAAAGATTACCTCATCCATTTTAGAACCTGTTTCTGTCAATGCAGTAGCGATGATACTTAATGAACCTCCGTTTTCTACATTTCTGGCCGCACCAAAGAAACGTTTTGGTTTTTGCAATGCATTCGCATCAACACCACCACTTAAAACTTTTCCTGAAGCAGGCTGAACCGTATTGTACGCTCTTGCCAAACGCGTAATAGAGTCTAATAAAATAACCACATCATGGCCACATTCTACCAAACGTTTTGCTTTTTCAAGTACGATATTGGCAATTTTTACGTGTTCTTGTGGCTCTCTGTCAAAAGTCGAAGCGATTACTTCTCCACGAACGCTGCGTTGCATGTCAGTAACCTCCTCAGGACGTTCGTCAATAAGAAGAACGATCAAATAAACTTCAGGGTGGTTGGCTGCAATTGCATTGGCAATGTCTTTTAGTAACATTGTTTTACCGGTTTTCGGCTGAGCTACGATCATACCACGTTGCCCTTTTCCAATTGGAGAAAACAAATCAATAATACGGGTTGAAACGGAACTGCCTTTTTCGGCTAATTTGAATTTTTCTGAAGGAAAAACCGGAGTTAAGTGTTCGAAAGAAACTCTATCGCGAACTACTTGCGGATCGTGACCATTAATTTTTAGTACACGAACTAAAGGGAAAAATTTCTCGCCTTCTTTTGGTGGGCGAACCACCCCTTTTACGGTATCACCGGTTTTTAAACCGAATAATCTGATTTGTGAAGTTGATAAATAAATATCATCCGGAGACGCTAAATAATTATAATCTGATGAACGTAAGAAACCATATCCGTCTGGCATCATCTCAAGAACACCTTCACTTTCTATAATTCCGTCAAATTCAAAATCTGAATCTCTGAAATTATTCTTTTTATTTTTATGATTTGGATTTTGATTCGTACTGTTACCATTTCCGTTCCCGTTTTGATTTGGATTCTGATTCGGGTTTTGATTTTGATTCGGATTCTGGTTTTTAGTCTGATTCGGATTTATTTTTTTTGTCGGAGCAGCCGTTTCTGCTTTTTCAGTTGTCGGAGCGGGAGTTTCCGTTCTTTCTGCTATTGGAGCCGAAGCATCACTATTTTCATTAACTTCCTCGTTGACAAATTCTTTTGCTGCTTCTTTTTCTTTTTGCTGAGCGACCTTTTTCTCGTAAGCTGACTTATTAAATTTTACAATTTTAGGTCCTTTTTTCTCTACAACTTTATTCTCTGCAGCCTCTTCTTCTTTTGGAGTCTCAGTTGGAACCTCCAGAGTTGCTGCTATCACAGGGGCTTCCTCTACTTTATCAAATTCCAGAACCGGTGCATTTTTGCTCGCTGATGCGTTTTTACTAATCGGCGCTTTTTTGACCGGAACAATTCTTGCTCTTTTAGGTTTGTCATCCACTATTTCCGCATCGGCCACAGTGTTAACTGGCGGCGCTACAGTCGCTTCTTGGTGCGCTAAAATCTGACTGATTAAAGTCTCTTTTTTAACGCCATTAAACTTTATAGTTTTAGCTAACTTAGCTATTTCTTGAAGCTCAGCAAGCTTCATTTCTTTTAATGCAGAAATATCAAACATGAATGTTCTATGAATTTAATTATTTTAACGGAAATACTGTAAAAAGAATAGGTAGATAATTGTTTTGAATTGACCGCAGTATGAAGTGCTTACGGTATTATAATGCAATAATACGAATAAAATTTTATCATACAATAGTATTTATAAAAAAGAAAATATATTTTTGTAAAACAATTTTAGACCATGATACAACGAATTCAAACTATATATTTAATTCTTACCTTTATCGTAACGGGGGTACTACTATTTTTTGTTCCGCTTTGGACATTAAACAACGGAAAAGCATTCTATTTTATGCAAGACCAGATTTACACCATAGTATTAGGTCTAAGCACAATGCTTACGATTGTAAGTATTATTTCATACAAAAAAAGACAAAACCAGTTTGTAATGGGCAGACTGAATATAATATTAAACTTAATTTTATTAGGATTATTTGTATATCGATCACTAAATTTATCTGGAGAAACTGTACAAGTTTCTGAGAAAGGTATTGGGATGTTTCTACCGATTGTTGCTATCGTGTTATTAGTTTTAGCTAATAAGGCCATCAAAAAGGATGAAGATCTTGTAAAATCTGTAGATCGTTTGAGGTAAACCTATAAACTTAATTTATTTGTGTGAAAAAACCCGGATTTTATGATCCGGGTTTTTTTGTGCCTAAAAGTTTCAGGGATCAAGTCCGAAAGTTGTGGGGAAGTAAAAATCTCGCAGAGTCGCAAAATCGCAAAGTTTTAATGAAAAAACAGAAAAAACTTTGAGACTCTATAACATTTTTAGAAATCCAAAGCGAGAAAGTAGAGAACTGAAAGATGAAACTTAAAAATAGAAAAAAAACTTAACGGCTTGGCGAGATCGTCAAAGCGAGAAGTTGGAAAATTAGGTACTTAAAAAGCTGTGGCGAAAAAGTATAAGATCTGCTACTTCTAACAAAAGAAATTTCTAAAAATTATTCCACAATTTTTTAACTTGATTCGAAATTACGGAACTACAAGATATTTGTCCCTCCACAACAATATGTCTTGATCCAGTTTCAGTCTGTCCCACCTGCCCTGCCAAAATACCCAAGAAAATGCTCATTGTAAGTTATTTTTCATAAATTTGAGTTTCCCTGATTCAAAAAGCACCAATGACACAAAAAATAAGAATACATCTTGCCGATGATCATCAGGTACTCATAGACGGTCTAAGCAATTTATTACATACTGTCCATGACTTTGAAGTGGTAGGCAGCTCACTAGACGGAACTACTATATATGAAGACGTTATAAAAAACAATGCTGCTATTTTATTACTGGATATCAGCATGCCAAATATGGATGGAATTGAAGTATTAAAGGAATTCAGCCGAAAAAGTTTCCCTTGTAAAGTCATTATTCTTTCCAGTTACGACGATTTAAAAATCGTAAAAGAAGTAATGAAACTGGGCGCAAAAGGCTATCTCACAAAAAAAAGTGCCGGAGAAAATATTATTGAAGCCATTAAAGTCGTCAACACTGATCAGGAATATTTTGATGATCACGTAAGAGAAAAAATCTTTACCAGCTTTACCCGGAACAATCCAAAATTGAACAAAAACTCTTTTGAAGAAAACCAAATACTAAGCCCCAGAGAACTGGAAATCATCACTCTGATCTCATTGGAATACAGTGGGAAAGAAATAAGCGAAGAACTTTTTATAAGTCTCAATACCGTTGAAACGCATCGAAAAAACATCATGAAAAAGTTAAAGATGAAAAACGTGATCGGCCTTGTAAAATATGCTTTAAAAAACAATTTAATAAAACCCTAATTGCATTACTTATATGTCAATTTTCAGGATACTGCTACTCTTTTTCCTCTTTTGGACTTTTAGTTCAAACACTACTACCAGTCAGCACAATAGACCCCTGAAGAAGACTATAATTACTGGAAAAATCACAAAGAGTCCTCCACTTCAATCTCATCCGGCCGTCAATAAAAATACAGTCAGTTTAGTGTTTATTCTGGTGATCATGGTATTGATTTTATTCTATTTCTACTACCAAAACAACCAGCTAAAACGAAAAAACAAACAAAAAGACATCAAGCAAAAAATACAGCTTAACATAATCAACGCCGCTATTGACAGTCAGGAAATCGGACGAAAAAAAATAGCTTCCTTTCTACATGATGACATCAATTCCTTGCTTTCTTCTGTCGGTTTGCATCTCAATACATTTACAGCTCAAAACAACATTCAATCAGACGAAATCACTAAGGCCAAAGCGATTCTGGAAGAAGTTCACGATCGTCTACGCGATATTTCTCATGAATTAATCCCTGTGCTTTTAGTTCGTTTTGGTCTACTGTATGCTTTGGAAGACTTATGCGAGAAAAACTCGAATTCAAACCTTCATTTTCAGTTTTCAAGTTCAATTCCAACCAAAAAAAGGTACATTGAAAAATTCGAAATGAATATTTATTTTATTGTATCAGAACTACTTAACAATATTATAAAACATAGCGAAGCATCAAAAGCTGAAATCGCTCTGCACGAAAAAAACGATCGACTCATAATCACTATTCAGGATAACGGAAAAGGGTTTACCATTGGAAAGCTAAACGAAACGGAAGGTTTTGGCCTTAACCGAATCAGAGCGCGAATTAAAAAACTGAAAGGAAATTTCAATATTACTTCTAAAAAAAATGAAGTTACAGGCACTACGGTAAAAATAGAAGTTCCAATTTAGTAACCCTTTATTTTTTACCGATTTCTACAATCTCCAAATCTTTTATCTTATCATCATCAATTACAAATCGCAGCATCGTTCGCATTTGGTGAAAGCCACTTTTTCCCGCAGCACCGGGATTCATGTGCAGCAAATTGTTCTTTTTATCAAACATCACTTTCAGAATATGAGAATGCCCGCAAATAAACAACTTCGGCGGATTTAATGTCATTTCTTCTCTGATACTTGGATTGTATTTTCCTGGATAACCTCCAATATGCGTAATCCAAATGGAAACATTTTCACACATAAAACGATTGTGCAGCGGAAATTCCAATCTTGCCTTAGCATCGTCTATGTTTCCATAAACACAGCGCAACGGTTTCAGCTTTTTTATCGTATCGGTAACATTCAGATCTCCAATATCTCCGGCATGCCAAACTTCATCAGCCTGTGCTACATATTTTAAAATAACGTCATCAATGTGACTGTGCGTATCGGAAAGAAGGAGGATTTTTTTCAATTTTTATTAAGGTAAAAGAAGGTTCAGAGGTGCAAAGGTACAAAGGTTTTTCCGTAGAGACGCACAGCTGTGCGTCTTTAATCGTTATCGCATAGCGTCTTTAATCACCATTGCATTGCGTCTTTGATTCGTTCTAATTTTTAATAATGGTAGAGACGCACTGCTGTGCGTCTCTACGTGCGTCTCTACCTTATTCATCACCGCATTGTTGAGACGCACAGCAGTGCGTCTCTACGATTTGTGAATGTGTAAGAAATGAACCTGTACCACTTTTAAAAAAAACCTTTGTACCTTTGTCCCTCAAAACCTATGAACCTTTACTTTGAGATATTTTATTCAATTCGCCTATAACGGAACACCTTATCACGGCTGGCAAATTCAGCCAAACGCCTCTTCTGTACAGGAGACTTTAAACAAAGCACTTTCTGTTTTGCTAAATTCGACCATAAATGTTATGGGAGCCGGACGCACGGATAGCGGTGTTCATGCTCAGGAAATGTATGCTCATTTTGATTTTGAAACTCCAATTGACATACCGACTCTGGTTCATAAACTCAATTCGTATTTACCTAAAAGCATTGCCGTTTTTAACCTGATTTTGGTTCACGATGAAGCACACTGTCGTTTTGATGCCACCAAAAGAACGTACGAATATCGCATCAACACTGTTAAAAATCCATTTTTGGAAGAATTGAGCTGGTACTTTAATCAAAATTTAGATGTAGCTTTGATGAATGAAGCGGCAAAAATTTTACTGAACCATACCGATTTTCAATGTTTTTCGAAAGTGAATACTGATGTAAACACCTTTGATTGCACGATTTTTGAGGCGTATTGGAAAAATGAAAATGACAAATTGGTTTTTACGATTTCTGCGAATCGCTTTTTAAGAAATATGGTTCGCTCCATTGTAGGTACTTTAATCAATATTGGTTTACATAAAATTTCGCTGCATGATTTTGAAAACATTATCGCCAGCAAAAGCAGAGAAAAGGCCGGGTTTTCAGTTCCCGCACACGGATTGTACTTAACCGATATAACGTACGATTATATCAAAAAATAATCCTCAAGTTAAAAAACTGAAATAAGAACAGGAAACAAGCGAAGTAATTAGCTCCAAAATAAAATGAAAGCAAAAGCATTTGATACCCGTTTATTCAAACGAATTCTAAAATATACCAAACCTTACAAATGGCGCTACTATGGCGTTATTATATTTGCTGTTTCGTTGTCTGTTTTTGCAGCACTGCGTCCCTACTTATTAAAACAAACGGTCGACGGCTATATCAAGACTCACGACCAATATGGTTTATTAATGTATATCGTATTAATGGGAGTGGTTTTACTGATGGAAGTTTTCTCTCAGTTTTATTTTGTTTACTGGGCCAACTGGCTCGGACAGGATATTGTAAAAGACATTCGAACCAAACTCTTTAAACATATACTGAGTTTCAGAATGAAATATTTTGATTTGGTACCGGTGGGACAATTGGTAACCAGATCTGTATCGGATATTGAATCTATCGCCCGTATTTTCAGTCAGGGATTGTTTATGATCATCAGTGATATGATGAAAATGATCGTGGTATTGATTTTTATGTTTTACATGAACTGGAAATTAACCTGGATTGTAGTGGTTGCCATGCCAATTCTTGTATACATCACCAGAATCTTCCAGCGCAAAATGCAGGTGGCTTTTGAAGAAGTTCGTACGCAGATTGCCAACATGAACTCGTTTGTGCAGGAACGTGTTACAGGAATGAAGATTGTACAGCTCTTTAACCGCGAGAGAATCGAAGCCGAAAATTTCAAAGAAATCAACAACAAACACAAAGTTGCCTGGATCAAAACCATATTATATAACTCGATCTTCTTTCCGATTGCCGATATTATCTCCTCGATTACTTTAGGATTGGTTGTGGTTTATGGTGGATTCCGAATTTTAAACGGAGATCATTTTACCACTTTTGGGGATTTATTTTCGTACACCATGTTTATCGGAATGTTGTTTAACCCATTGCGCCAGATCGCGGATAAATTTAACGAGATGCAATTAGGAATGATTGCTGCCAATCGTGTTTTTGACATTATAGATACACAAGATCATATTCAGGATACCGGAACACTTGAGGCTCCTATTTTCAATGGAAGCATTGAATTTAAAGAAGTCCGTTTTAGTTATATCCCGGAAGAAGAAGTTATAAAAGGAATTGATTTATCGGTTGCTTCTGGGCAAACTGTTGCGATTGTAGGATCGACCGGAGCAGGAAAATCAACTATTATCAATCTTCTGAATCGTTTTTACGAAATTAACAGCGGAACGATTTGTATTGACGGACACAATATTGAAAACTACACTTTGGCTTCCTTACGAAAACAAATTGCCGTGGTTTTACAAGATGTGTTTTTATTTGCCGATACGATTTACAACAACATCACCTTACACAATCCAGAAATTACGCGGGAGCAGGTTTTAGATGCGGCCAAAAAAATTGGCGTTCACGATTTTATTATGAGCCTGCCTGACAATTACGATTTTGATGTTAAAGAGCGTGGCGTTATGCTTTCGTCGGGGCAACGACAATTAATCGCTTTTCTACGTTCGTATGTCAGCAATCCCAGTATCTTGATTTTAGATGAAGCCACTTCGTCGATTGATACGTATTCTGAAGAACTGATTCAGCGTGCCACAGAAACCATTACAAAAGGAAGAACCTCAATTATCATTGCGCACCGATTGGCGACTATTGTAAATGCGGACAAAATTGTAGTAATGGATAAAGGACTGATTGTTGAAGAAGGAACACATCAGGAACTGCTTAGTAAAACAGATGGGTATTACAAAAACCTGTACGATTCGCAATTTGCCGTCGCAAATTAATTTTTTCATTAATACACAAATTATATATTTTCTTTGAAATTCAGTTTTAGCAATACCACCTCCAGACGAGCGTTTTTAATTTACGGCACGATCTCTATTTTAGTTACCGTCATTTCGGTGTACTTTATTAGTAACCTGATTACAGATCTTACCAACAAAACGAATGAATTAAGTGCCAGTCGGAATTTTGTTAAAAAACAGGAAATCATGACGATGGAATTTTCGAAGCTTCTGGAACATGAAATGCAGATTAAACATCTTCTAAAAATCAGCAGCTCAAAAAATCTGTTATCGAATCTTGAAATATTGAGTTCAATTCAGGCAACAGATTCGTTGGTTGCCAATAATTGGTTTCAGATTAATGACGGTCAAATTCACTTTGAGAATGATACGACCTCTGCAGCTTTAAAAAAGGATATTCGTGATTTTACGGCCACCAATAAAGCTGCGCAACATATAAACACCATTGTTCCGCAGGGAAGAGACTGGGCCTGGAGAATTTATTTCAAATCAATTAGTCCTGACGGAACCATTGTTCGTTATGGCTACGACGTGAACTTAAGGTTATTGCATGATTATTTTTCGATCATAGATGTCACGACGTCTAATTACGCTTTTATATTTGACGAAAAAGGGAAATGTATTTATCATCCCGAAACTTCTTTCATAGGCAAAAATGTGTATGATATTGCTTCGATTCAGTCCTCTGATACCATTTTTACTAAAAAAAGCGATTATGTAAAACGTACTACTCTTTCCGAATACTTAAAACTGGATGTCATTCGTTTTACTAAAAAAATGGATATAAAAGGCGCTAAATGGTTTATCTGTGTGAGTTTTCCAAAAGATGTTATTGATGAAGATGTTACTTCTATAAAAAAATACGCAACTTCTATCTATTCGATTACTACGATAATGCTTCTTTTTATTTTCTATCTCTTTACTTATGCCAACAGAAGGGCTTATAAAGAAAAAGAAATCGTAATCAAGGAAAAGAATACCTTGTTGGTTGAAAATGAAAAAATAATAAAAGAGAAGGCCCTTATTCAACTCCAACAATTGAAGGAGCAGATAAATCCACATTTTTTATTCAATTCGCTCAACTCACTTTATATGTTAATTGGCAGCGATGTAAAAACGGCACAGAAATTCACCTTAAATCTGTCTCGTATTTATCGTTACTTAATTGACCCGCCTGAAAAAAATATAGTTCTATTAAAGGAGGAGCTATTATTTATCGAAAAATATATATTCCTGCAACAAACCCGTTTTAAGGAAGAGTTGTTATTTTCTATAGAAGTGGAAGATGAAGCTGCTTTAACAAAAAGCCTTCCCTATTTAGCACTTCAGATTGTGGTTGAAAATGCCATCAAGCACAACATGGCTACAGACGAAATTCCGTTGCGCACCAAAATCGTTATTAAGGCAGATAAAGTTATTATTACCAACAATCTGCAGAAAAAACAACATGTAGAACCTAGTACTCAGTTTGGATTAAATTACCTCCAGAGTATTTACAATCACTATGCTAAAAGTGATTTTGAAGCCTCAGAAAAAGAGGATAATTTCGTATGTATTTTGCCTTTAATCGACATTCACTCCTAAAAACAAGCCATTCACTCCCTTTCCCTTTTTTTTTGTTAGAAAAACAAATATTTTCGAGCAAAAATTAACCTAAAATTAACACCAAAATGAGGGAAAAGGCACTCCTGTTTGATTTAAAAGTAATCTGTGTATTAGTTTTATTTTTATTAGGCCCGATTTCTGCTTATTCACAAAAGAATAAGAAAAAAGAAAACACTACCGAAACAGCAAAAGACACAACTTCTTCTAAAAAAGGAAAAAAATACAATGACCTTGTAAAAAAGGGAACTGTAAAAAAGGGACTATTCAATATCATTCAAGTTAAGACTGATGTTTATTTTGAAATCCAGGATAGTTTATTTGAAAGAGAATTTCTAGTCGTAAACAAATTATCTCAGGTTCCTTTTGAAGTAAATGACGCCGGATTAAACAAAGGAATGAATTACGAAAATAAAGTAATTCGTTTTTATAAAGATACAATTGCAAAGAAGGTATGGGTAAAGTCATACGTTCCTAAAGTCACTTCTCCAAAAGAAGATGTCATAACAGCTTCGGTAAAAGACAATTTTTCTGAATCAATTATCGAAGTTTTTGACATTGAAACCAAAAACAATGATTCGACTTCGGTTGTCATTAAAGTCAATAAAATCTTTGATGGTAAACAGAAAAGTTTTAACGATGTTCTGAGCAATATCAGCTTTGGAGGTTCTGTAAAATCAGACTTGTCTTATATCGAAAACTTAAAATCATTTCCTAAAAATGTGGTGGTAAAATCGCAGCTAACTACTTCTGTTAGTGAAGGTGGCCCTGCATTATCTGTAACGCTTGGCGTAACCAGTAATATTGTTTTGTTGGATAAAGTACCGATGAAACCACGTTTTTCTGATGAGCGTATTGGATACTTCTCAGAAAAACACTGGTATTTTGCCGATGCTCAACAGGCATTGTTGGAAAAAGAACTAATTACCCGCTGGAAATTAGAGCCTAAAAAAGAAGACGAAGGGCGTTATCTAAAAGGCGAATTGGTTGAGCCACAAAAACCAATCGTTTATTACATCGATCCTTCTACTCCAAAACAATGGAGAAAATATATTATTGACGGAGTGCATGACTGGCAAATTGCTTTTGAAAAAGCCGGATTTAAAAATGCCATTATTGCCAAAGAGCCAACAGCTGACGATTTGGATTTTGATGCAGATGATGTACGCTATTCAGTTATTACGTATGCTGCTTCGCAAAAATCAAACGCGATGGGACCATCAGTTGTTGACCCGAGAAGTGGTGAAATAATTGAAGCCGATATTATCTGGTGGCACAATGTAATGACTTCTTTGCAAAGCTGGATGCGCATACAAACCGGACCAATTGATCCCAAAGCAAGAGGAAATACTTTTAGTGATGAGCATATGGGAGAAGCCATTCGATTTGTGTCTTCTCACGAAGTAGGTCACACTTTTGGACTAAAACACAATATGGGTTCTTCTTTTGCGTATGATGTTGAGTCGTTACGTTCGAAAGAATTCACTGCAAAAATGGGTGGAACTGCTCCTTCTATTATGGACTATGCCCGTTACAATTACGTAGCACAGCCGGAAGATAATGTTACCGCTATCACTCCAAAAATCGGTGAGTATGATAAATATGCTATCGAATGGGGATACAGATGGTACGCTGCCAACGAGAACGAAAAGTTAAAACAGAATGCTTTAATCGCTTTACACCAAAACGATCCGATCTATTTTTATGGTGAGCAACAAGATGGAGGAAATTTAATTGATCCTCGCTCTCAATCTGAAGATTTAGGAAACGACGCTGTTAAAGCCAGCGAATATGGTATCAAGAACTTAAAACGTGTGGTTGATAATATTTTAAACTGGACTTACGATAAAGATCAGTCATATTATGAAACTGCCAAATTATATATCGGAACTATTGGTCAATGGCAAATGTACAACCGTCATGTATTAAACAATATTGGTGGTGTTTATCTAAATGTAACGGTACATGGTGATAACAAACAAAGTTATATTCCAGTTCCTGCTTTGATGCAAAAAAGAGCAGCAGATTATTTGGTTAAAAATGTACTTACGATTCCACAATGGTTGTTTTTCAATCCAATATTAGATAAAACAAATCCATTGAAAGATTCTCCTTTAGGACCTTACGAATATACGCCGTATACCTTATCAAGAGAGTTGCAATATGGCATTATGTACGATTTGTTTAGCGATGACCGTTTACTAAGAATTACTGAAAACGAATTGTATCAGCGTAACGAAGCCAAAGAAAAAGTTTTTACGGTAAATGAGTTATTCAGAAAAATACACCAACAGGTTTTTGCACCAACGATCTTAAACAAATCATTATCGATTCTGGAACGTATGACGCAAAAAAACTATGTAGATGTGCTGATTGTTTCAACAAACAAATTATTTGAAAAAACAGAACCTAAAAAAACAATAGAGGTACTACAAACCTTAAGCATGCCACATTTATGTACTTCACTACAGGAGGAAAAAATGTCCCGTAACATTAACCAATCATCCTTAAAAAGAGTTACAGAAGTCACTTCTGATAAAAAAGGAGAGCTTGCAAAAGTACTTCAACTTATAAAAAGTAAAAAGAATACCGGAGATCAATCGACACAAAATCATTATAGCGATTTGATACAAAGAATTGAAAAAGCATTAAGTAACACAACCTTTTAATAAATAACCCCCGAAAACATGAAAAAAATTTTACATGCCTTACTGCTACTCCTGGCCATCGCAGGATACTCGCAGGAAACCCGAACCATTACGGGAATTATACTCGATGAAAATGATAAATCTCCAATTCCAGGAGTTTCTATTTTCGTCGAAAACAACTCGATTTCCAACAAAACTTCTATGGCGGGAATCATTCAAACTTCAACAATTGGAACTACTTCTGATTTTGATGGTAAATTTCAATTAAGAATAGCCAAAAATGTTACTGCCCTGAGAGTTACTTTTATGGGATATACTTCTTATACTTTAGAATTATCACCATCTCAAAAAGATTACACAATTAGTTTAAAATCTGAGACTGCAAAACTTCAAGAAGTTGTGGTAACAGGATACCAAAAAATTGAGAAAAGAAAGCTTACTTCAGCCATTACAAAAATCGACATGTCTGCGATCCAGCAAACAGGGGTTTCGAGTATTGACCAGTTATTAGTTGGACAAATTGCCGGAGTTGCTGTTAGCACACCATCGGGAGCACCGGGAGCACCTGCAAAAATCAGAATCAGGGGTACTGCCTCTTTAAGTGGTGCACAAGATCCATTATGGGTACTTGATGGTTTACCATTAGAAGGAAATGATATTCCTAAAAACTTTGACAAAGACAATATTGATGTTTTAAACAACTATTCTATTGCAGGTTTAAACCCTGACGATATTAAAGATATTACCATATTAAAAGATGCTGCTGCAACAGCTATTTATGGAGCACGTGCTGCAAATGGTGTAATTGTAGTAACTACTAAAAAAGGTAAAGCCGGTAAAATGGTGGTAAGTTTTAATACCAATACTTTTATTACACAAAGACCTGAATTTTCTAAATTGAATTTGATGAATTCTTCTGAGAAAGTAGATTTAGAACTTTATATGGCAGGACGCTCAGATTTAACGTATAGAGACACCGGTGGTGATATAGCTCGTATCCTTAACGGATCGAATGAATTAGATGCTTTCAGAGCCGGTGGATTCTCTTCTTTGAGTCCAAACACACAACAATCGATCAACAGTTTAAGAGGCAACAATACAAACTGGGGTAATTTATTATACCAAACTGCTATCAATACGCAGCACGGTTTAAGTTTATCCGGTGGTGGAGAAAAATCTGATTACTACTTCTCGCTAGGTTATTATGATGAAAAAGGAACTACTATTGGAACTGGTTTCAAGCGTTATAACGTAACCTTAAAAAACAATTACCAAATAACAGACAAATTCAAAGTGGGTGTTAGTATTTTTGGTTCTCAAAACATAACTACCTCTTACTTAACAGATTCTTACGCTTTTACAAGTCCGTCAACGTACTCCAGAAACGTAAACCCGTACTTAACTCCATACAATGCTGATGGAAGCTACAAATACGATCAGGATATTGCAGGATATTCAGATCGTCGAGTACCTTTTAATTTCATAGAAGAAAGAGAAAACACTTCTTACGAATTAAAAGCAAGAGCCTTAAAAGCCTTATTTGATGCTGAATACAAACTTACCAAAAGTTTAAAAGTAACAAGTCAATTAGGTTTACAATTAGACAATACCGCTAGTGAGAAATTCGCCGGTAAAGACACTTATTATACAAGAAACTTAAAAGAAAAAACGAGCTACTTCAGTGGTGGTAATCAACTTTATTTTCTTCCGGTTGGTGGTGTTATCCAAAACACCAACTCAGACTTTTTTCAGTACAACCTGAAAACAATGGTGAGTTACGCTAAAACTTTAGGAGGAAAACATGAAGTTGAAGCAATGGTTGGTAATGAATTAAGAAGAAATTACAACACAACGATCGCTACTAAAGGTTTTGGTTTTGATGAGAACAATTTAACTACACAGCAAATTGTTTTCCCAAATGCTGGTCTGGCTAAAGAATCAGATTACAGAACCTACGCTAAATCTAAAAACGAGAATGCTTTTGCATCATTCTTTGCAACGGCTGCTTATACCTACAACAGAAAATACAGCTTCTTTGGAAGTGTTAGATATGATGGTTCTGATTTGTTTGGTGTAGATCCAAAATACAAATATTTACCTCTTTGGTCAACTTCTGCTTCATGGGCAGTATCTGAAGAAGATTTCTTAAAAGATAATCTAACGATTTCTAACTTAAGACTTCGTGCTTCATATGGTTTACAAGGAAATATTGACAAAAACACTTCTCCTTATGTAGTAGGTACAAACAGTACGGCCATTATCCTTCCAGGACAAGCAGAACCTACTATTAATGTTACCAGTCCTCCAAATGATAAATTGCGTTGGGAAAAAACAGAAAATACCAACTTCGGTATGGACCTTGGTTTATTTAACAACCGTATCAGCATTGTAACTGATGTCTATGGAAGAAAAAGTACAGACTTAATTGGTCTGAAAGCACTTCCATTAGAAAATGGTTTTGAGTTCACTAACATGAACTGGGCACAAGTAAGTAATAAAGGTTTCGAGATTACTTTATCTACAAGAAATATCGACCGTCCAAACTTTTCTTGGAATACAAGTATTAACTTCTCTCACAACAAAAGTAACGTAGATCGTCTGGCTGTAAGAGACAATAGTTTCTTACCAAATCAGGAAGGTTACGCTGTAAATGCTGTATTTGGCTTTAAAACAAACGGTATCGACGAAAACGGTTATCCGTTATTTGTAAACAAAAAAGGAGAAACTGTAAATGCTCAAACTTTCTTTGGTTTATATGACGTTTGGGGAGATTTCTTTCCTGGAGAATTTGCTGACTCAAAGTTAACACCGACTGAATTTAGAGACTTATTTGTTTATTTAGGAGACAGAGATCCTAAGTTTACAGGAGGTTTAACAAATACCTTTAGAGTAAATAATTTTGATCTTGCCATCGCTGCTTCTTTTAATATCAAACAGACTGTTACAAGAACTCCTCCATACAACGGAACACAAGTTGACAGAGGACAAAATTACAGCAGAGATATCTTAGATGCATGGTCACCGACAAATACCTCTTCTAACTTACCTGGAATTACGAGCAAGACATCAGGTACAGGAGATTCATGGATGGCTTACCAATATTTTTCGACAAGGAATCCAATACCTACAATGAACTACTTAGACACATGGACCAGTGAAATGAGTTATATGAGATTAAGCAGTGTTCGTTTAGGATATACATTCCCAAAGACATTTACAGATTACATAAACATTCAAAGTATCAGACTTAATGTTGAAGCAAGAAACTTATTCGTAATCAGTTCTGATTACAAAGGTTACTTTGACCCGGAAACCTTCGGAAATATTTATGCGCAACCTGTTCCTAAATCATTCACTTTAGGATGTAATGTAACTTTCTAATAAAATTTAAAGATGAAAAAATTCTCAAAATATATAGCCCTTTTTGTTGCAGTACTTGCAATAACAAGCTGTGATAATTATCTCGATGTTACCCCTATGGGCCGAGTTATTCCGGAAACATTAGATCAATATCGTGCCCTTCTGACCAGAGGATACAACACTTACCCACAGCACAAATCATTAACTGCAGTTCGTACTGACGAATTAATTATGGATGAATTTGGAGATGAAATTAATCTCTACAAAGACATTTATAACTGGAACGATGCTAACCCGGATCGTTTTACACAAACTTTTCATTATCAGGATTTATATACTACTATTTTTTACACCAATGTAGTCATTAATGATGCATCCTCTAAGCTAGATAATTCTCCCGAAAAAAATCAATTAATAGGAGAAGCTTATGCTTTAAGAGCAATGGCATATTTTGATTTGATTAACCTTTTCGGAAAACCTTACAATCCTGCAACTGCTGCATCAGACAAAGGAGTTCCATTGGCGCTTGAAATTGACTTAGAGCAGGTTTACATACCTCAAAGTGTTGAAGTAATTTACAATCAAATTATTTCTGATACTGATAAAGCAGGGCAATTAATTAACAAAGACACTCAGGCAAAAGGTATTAATTACCGTTTTTCTAAAGTTGCTTTATATGCTTTCGAAAGCCGTCTTTATTTGTACATGCAACAATGGCAAAGATCTTTGGATGCTGCTAATAAAGCCTTGGTAATTAATAACAATCTTGTTGACTTAAAAGCAACTCCCGTCCTTCCAAATAAATACGATTCAAAAGAATCTATATTAGCTTTAGAAGAAGGATATATGACCGGTCTTCAACGTGCTACTTATGCTTCGACAGACTTACTGACAGCCTACAACAGAACAGCAGATTTACGTTTCCCTCTTTTGTTTGTAGCAAGCGGAAGTAAATTCAAAATTCAAAAAGGAGCCAATATCGACCAAAAATGTACTTTCAGAACCTCTGAATTGTATTTGACAAAAGCAGAGACCTTATTAAAATTAGACAAACTTGCCGATGCCAGAACAATTGTATTAAGCTTTATCAAAAACAGATATACTGCGGCTGGATACACTCAGCTTCAAAGTGCTATCAATACAATGAATGCAACAGATTTAAACACTTTAATTTTACAAGAAAGACAACGTGAGTTTGCTGTAGAAGGACAACGTTGGTTTGATTTGAGAAGAACCTCTCAAAAACAAATCGTTCACACTTTGCATGGTGAAACTCACACTCTAATACAAAACGATCCGCGTTATACCATTCTTTTTCCGGCAAACGCGAGATTAAACAATCCCAATCTATAATACCTATTTGTTTTCTAAAAAGTCCAGTTTCAAAGCTGGACTTTTTTTTGCTCAAAACGGAAGAAATAAAAATATCCTTATCAATTTATATCTTCCTGACAATAAAACAGAATCACTTAAAAATTTCTATAAAAAAACAATCCAATTTTATTAATTATTAAGCGTAACTAATATATTTGCAGAGCCAAATACCAGCTTCTTTGATACAGAAGCATCATTAACCTTACATTCAAAAGAAGATGAAAATTGCCATTGTTGAAGATGAGTATCTTGCATCGAGTTTTCTGAAATCTATTTTAGAGCAGCAAAATATTTTACAGATAACGGAAATCACTATTCTAAAATCCGTAAAAGAAGCCGTTCTTTTTTTTACCGGAAATCCTATCGACCTGGCCTTTATGGACATTCATCTCGGCGACGGAAAAAGTCTTGAGATTTTCGAAAAAACCACGATCGCCTGCCCTGTTATTTTTGTTACCGCCTACGATTCTTATGCGATAACCGTCTTCAAACATTTCACAATCGACTATCTTCTGAAACCTTTTGAAGAGCAGGATTTATTGGAAGCACTCGAGAAGTTCAAAAAAATAAAAAACACTTTCAATAGCGATGCTACCCTACAATCCCTTGTTGCTATCGAAAATCCTGAAACCAGTAAAGTACAGCGCCACTTTTTAGTCAATCACGGTTATAAACTTATTTCGATCAACGAAAATGATGTCACCTATTTTGTAGCCTCCGGTAAACATCTTTTTATTTATGCAAATTCAGGGAATAGTTATTTGTACAACAATACACTTACCGATATTATTCACAATCTGGATCCGGTGATTTTCTTTAAAGTTAACCGCAAATACATCGTGAACAGAAACATTATAAAAGAAGTCATCAAACATTCTAATCAAAAAATAGAATTGAAACTTACGACTTCTCCCTTAGAAACTGATCCTATAATTATCAGCAAAAAAGAAATCAATAACTTTAAAAACTGGCTTGATCAATAAAACACTGCAAACCGTTTTTCTAAGAAAAAAAATGTAATTTAAAATCCGGCACCTCTAAGGCAAGTTCCAAATCCCAAAAAACTTCTTAAAAAAGTTAAATTAGCGTTATAGGAATCATAAAACTGATCCTCATAACCAGCAAAGTAGCTTTTCACTTTTCTTTATTATTTATATTTGAGACACAAAATTCAAATGAAAAAGAAAATGCCACAAATAAGATTTTATCCAAACGAAGAATTCAAAGAAATAGAAATAAACGCCTCATTACAACTTAGATATGCCATTTCGAACAGAGGCCGATTAATCAGCTTTATAGACGAAATGGAAAATGGTCGTCTCTTAAAAGGGGGCCTGAGTGACGGCTACCCTACTTTTAGATTTAAAGTCAAAAAAGACGACAAAATTATCAACAAATACCTGTTTTTGTATAAACTGGTTGCGCATTATTTCATTCCAAAAGAATCAGAAGAGCAAACCTATGTTTTACACTTAGACTACAACAGAAGCAACGACGACAGCAACAATTTATGTTGGGCGACAAAACCCGAAATGATGGCACACAGTCGTAAAAGCCCACGAGTAATTCAGGCCAAAAAGAATCTCATCGAGCACAACTTAAAAGCCGATGGAAGAAAATTGACCACTACGAAAGTCATGTTAATCAAAAAAATTCTGGCCAGACCTGAGCAAAAAACACGTCTGAAAATGATCGCCAAACAATTTGGTGTAAGCGAAATGCAAATCAGAAGAATCGCCAGCGGCGAGAACTGGGGACATATCAAGGTCTAACTTTTCTATCTGTTTAGTGTGAAATGTAAAATATAAAAATGTGACACCCCCAACTGTCAGGCTGAGCGGAGTCGAAGAGCTTATAACCACAAAAGAGCTTCGACTCCGCTCTGCTTGACAAACGGTACCACTCAACATCTGATACTATACTGTACACAACTCCCCTTCATTAAGATTCCCATTTCACGTCAACCATTTCACAAATCACAATTCACATTTTACCTTTATAGTCCTTTTTTTAAAATAAATCCTTAAATTCGCAATCACAAATAACAAAGAAATTGAAAATGAGTTTCGGATCTATAAAACTTCATTTTCGGTAGTACTATTAAAAGCAAAAAAAATGAAATACGACGTTATTGTTTTAGGAAGTGGTCCTGGTGGATATGTAACAGCTATTAGAGCTTCACAATTAGGTTTTAAAGTAGCGGTAGTTGAAAAAGAAAACTTAGGTGGTGTATGTTTAAACTGGGGATGTATCCCAACAAAAGCATTATTAAAATCGGCTCAGGTTTTTGATTATTTGAAACATGCTTCAGACTACGGATTAAAAGTTACTGAATTCGACAAAGACTTCCCGGCAGTGGTACAACGTAGTCGTAATGTTGCAGACGGAATGAGCAAAGGAGTTCAGTTTCTAATGAAAAAGAACAAAATTGACGTTATCGAAGGTTTTGGAAAACTAAAACCAGGAAAAAAACTGGACGTTACAGACAAAGACAATAAAGTTACCGAATATAGTGCAGATCATATTATTATTGCTACAGGAGCACGTTCTCGTGAGTTACCAAACTTACCACAAGATGGTGTAAAAGTAATTGGATACCGTCAGGCAATGACCTTACCAACACAACCAAAATCTATGATCATTGTAGGTTCAGGAGCCATTGGTGTTGAATTTGCACATTTCTACAACTCAATGGGAACAGATGTTACTATTGTAGAATTTATGCCAAATGTAGTGCCGGTAGAAGACGAAGATATCTCAAAACAATTTGAAAGATCTTTGAAAAAAGCAGGTATCAAAGTAATGACTAATTCTTCTGTAGAAAAATTAGATACTACAGGTGCTGGTGTAAAAGCAACAGTAAAAACAGCTAAAGGAGAAGAAATCCTTGAAGCAGACATCGTACTTTCTGCAGTTGGAATCAAAACAAACATCGAAAACATCGGATTAGAAGAAGTTGGTATTGCTGTAGACCGTGATAAAATTCTGGTAAACGCATACAACCAAACCAATATCCCTGGTTACTATGCAATTGGAGACGTTACTCCGGGACAAGCTTTAGCTCACGTAGCTTCTGCTGAAGGAATCAACTGTGTGGAGAAAATTGCAGGTTTACACGTAGACCCAATTGACTACGGAAACGTTCCGGGTTGTACTTACGCAACTCCAGAAATCGCTTCAGTTGGTTTGACTGAAAAACAAGCAAAGGAAAAAGGATACGAATTAAAAATTGGTAAATTCCCGTTCTCTGCTTCAGGTAAAGCAAAAGCTTCCGGTAATTCAGACGGATTTGTAAAAGTAATCTTCGATGCTAAATACGGAGAATGGTTAGGATGTCATATGATTGGTGCCGGAGTTACAGATATGATTGCTGAGGCAGTTGTAGCCCGTAAACTGGAAACTACAGGTCACGAAATCTTAAAATCTATTCACCCTCACCCAACGATGAGTGAGGCGGTTATGGAAGCTGTTGCTGATGCTTACGGCGAAGTAATTCACTTGTAAAAATACCCGCGTCAGGACGACGACGGTTATATATAATTTTCAATTAAAAATCCGATTTGTGTAAAGCAGATCGGATTTTTTTTCTGTCGTTTGTTTTAAACCGCAAGGGTCGCAAAGATTTTTTTGATATGCGAGCCTTTATAAAAACGCAAAGTTCGCAAAGCTTTGTCTAAAAAACTTTGCGAACTTTGCGTAAACCCCTGCGCACTTAGCAGTTAAAAAGATTCCTGTTAAGAAGACTTTGTAATTTCAAAATTTGTGTTTAACGGGAAAATATCGCACCTTTAATTTCCAGCCGCAACTAGCCTCAAAACAGTAACGATTAAATTGTTCGAGAATAAAAAAAATCATCTCAATAAAAACATATCAATAAATGAAAATTAAATATTCTATTTTATCAGGATTAATCTTTGCAGTCATTATGTTTACTTACCTTGCGTACACTGTCAAAATAGACATTGCAATTATTGTTAGTGTCATCATTTTAGTACTCTCACCTATTCTTTTTTACTTCAAAATATTTTCAAAAATTGATTTCTCAATTAAATTTCAAGACATTGACAAACAACTCGTAATTTATCACGGAATGACAAATCATTTTAAAGATGGTATAGCAGTTGGAGGAACACTTTACCTAATGAGTGACAGGCTAATTTTCCAAACCAATTTAATAAACTACATAAAACGACATGAACAAATTATACTTCTAAATCAAATCGAAGCAGTTGAATTTGTTAAGACAATGGGTTTGGTAAGTAATGGAATACTCATAAAAAATAAAAATAGTCAAGAAGAACAATTTGTCGTTAACAAAAGAGAAGTTTGGAAAGTGCACATTGAAAAATATTTAGTTTCGGATAGTAGGCATTAAAAAAATAGAGCGCTAACAACCGTTAGTAATCATCAACCCAAACTTAGACACAAAACCTCCGTGAGAAAAAATATAAAAATAGGATTTTCGGAGATTGGCGGAATCTACATTGGAGAAGACATTCAAACTGAGCAGCACTTGCATCATGCTATTACCATAGCCGTTTCGTTTTCAGAAAAATTTCACTTTGAATCCGGACAACAGAGTGTTTTTTGTTCAGGAATAATTATTCAACCCAATGCCATTCGAAAATTCATCAATCCGTATAAGAGTTATGTTGCTTTTATTCATATTGATCCGTTTTGTAGTCAGGGATTCAATCTGACAGACAAAAGCGAAACTTTCAAAGAACTATCTCCTGCTCAAACACAAAACATCCTTGAAATCTTAAGGAACTGGTTTTCCGTCAATGAAAATAATGAGAAACTAACCGAAGAATTAATTGTCCAAATTGCTGCGAAAATCGGAATAATATCCAACACAGTTAAAATGGATTCACGAATTGTACAAGCTATTGATTTAATTCGGAAATCAGAAAAAAGTACTCTCAAGCATGTTGCAGCATCAAACAATTTATCTACTTACCGACTCTCCCATCTTTTTAAAGAACAAACCGGAATGTCGTTTAGAGAATTTGTATTGTATTCCAAATTGATAAAATCTTTAAAATCGATATGCGACAATCAGAATTTCACACAATCTTCCTACTCAGGCGGGTTTTCTGATCAGGCACATTTTACAAGAACTTATTTTAAAGCTTTTGGCATTTTACCTTCGCGAAGTGTAAAATAGCAACTCCGTTCAATTTTTTGGTCTAACTAATGTCAATCTTTGGCAAAACATAAAATATGAAACCATTAGTTGCTTATTTCACCATTAAAGGCAGAACAGAAGAAGCCTTAGAATTTTACGAAGAATGTTTTAACGGAAAAACAACGTTTGTACAACGGTTCTCTGAAACACCTTATCAAGTTTCGGATAGCTACAAAAACAAAATTGCTCACGCCGAATTTAAAGCCGAAAATATTCATTTTTATATCTCAGACGGATTTGAAAAAGAAGATGTAATTTATGGAAATGGTATCGGAATGACTATAAATTTTGACAATCCCGTTGAACATAAATCGGTATTCGACAAACTAAAAGTTGACGGGAATATTACTTCTGACTTTTTTGAAACGACCATCGAAACTAATTTGGTTTGTGTACTGGATAAGTTTGGAATACATTGGTATCTGAACTATATAAAGGTATAAATAATCTGTCACCAACAGCCACAGGATGAGATTGGAGTTGCAATGAAATTAGCATTTTTATTCCTATATTCGTTGTAGCGAAAATATTCGGCTTCGAGATCTCCAACCTCGCCTGGTACTGAAACGAAAGTCGTACGCACTTATAAGCAACGAATATTACAGCTAATTATATCATTATTTGAAAAAGAAAAACCATGAAATTTAATACATTACTTCCAAAAGAATTAGCCCCCTATTATAATGAAGAATTAAAAAAATATCAAACTGAATATACTGCCAATAATTTAAAAGCTGCCTGGAATCATCTGGAAAGAGCCCATATTATAGGGCAAAAGTTTCCGATTTCGCATACTTATGTACACTGGAAGATGTTACAATTCGGATTCAAAATAAAAAGTAAAAAAGAAATTCTTGGGCAAATTCCTCGTCTGATCTTTGGTGGTGTAAAATCATTTGTAGGCAAAATTCCCACAGGAAATCCAGGAGGTGCCAATGTCCCTCCTTTAAAATCTTTTCCAATTGAAGAAGAAATAAAAAATATATTCCATAAAGCAGGTGTAAGCTATAATTGAGATTATAGGGAGAAAAGATCATACAAAACCGTAGGTAAGATTAGCATTTTAGACTTAATCTGAAGAGAATTTTGTATTTCAAAAACTTGTTTTTAAAGTAAAATATCGCATCTTTAATCCCCAAAAGCACTAATTACCAAAACAGTAGCAACGGGTACACCCCACAACACGTTAAAATTGAGCAACCAAAAACATAAAATGAATGAGACATTTATTTTTAATCTTTTTACTTACACTGACGAGTTTAACAACAGTTTTTGCGCAACAAACCAATCCTGCTGACACTATATACCGTATTCAGGACAGCATTTTAATACCTACAAAGAGCGGAATCCCGATCTCGGCAATTATAGTTCGCAAAAAAGCAAATGTTCAACCATTACCTGCGGTACTTTTTTACACAACCTATTATCAGGGAGCCGGTGACGCCATTCTTGGCAAAAGATCTGCCGACAAAGATTATGTCGGAATTGTCGCTTACGCCCGTGGTATCAGAGGCGATCTCAAGAACTATGTGCCCTACGAACACGAAGGAACGGACATCTATGACATTATAGATTGGATTAGTAAACAATCATGGTGTGATGGAAAAGTTGGAATGTTGGGAGGCAGTTATACCGGTTTTTCGCAATGGGCAACCGCAAAAAACATTCATCCCGCACTTAAAACCATTGTGCCACAAGTAGCAATAATGCCCGGTTTTGATGTGCCAATGGAGAATAATGTTCAAAGTAATATTGCATTAAACTGGCCCTATCAAAATATATACAAATCGCAGGGCATAAGCAAAAATTTGCCTTTTGAATGGTTTGAAAAAGGAAGTTCCTACAAGAGTTTAGACAGTTTAGCCGGGATTCCAAATCCTATGTTTCAAAAATGGCTGCAACATCCTGCTTATGATGCCTATTGGAAATCAGTAGTACCAACACCACAGGAATACGCTA
The DNA here is from genome assembly GCF_044007495.1 of Flavobacterium sp. FlaQc-52. NCBI lineage: Bacteria > Pseudomonadati > Bacteroidota > Flavobacteriia > Flavobacteriales > Flavobacteriaceae > Flavobacterium > Flavobacterium sp. FlaQc-52. Next base: position 268,668 of record NZ_JBIPCV010000007.1, read on the forward strand.
AAATAAATATCCCAGTTTTATCTACAACCGGATATTATGATGGTGCTCAGATTAGTTCTTTACAATACTTCAAATGGCACAACCAATACAACAAAAATGCCAACCATTATCTTGTAATTGGTCCTTATGACCATTGGAGTGGACAACGAAAAGCAACTCCAAATCTAATGGGCTACGAAATAGACAACGTTGCCAACATTAGCATGGGGGATCTTGCTTATGAATGGCTTGATTATATTCTAAAAAACAAACCCAAACCCGATCTGTTAAAAGACAAAGTCAACTTTCAGTTAATGGGGAAAAACGAATGGAAGCACGTTCCCTCCTTAAATAAAATAAATAACGACACCCTAAAATTGTATCTCAACACTAAAACTTTGACAGCCAAAAAACCAAAACAGAAAGGTTTTGAAATTCAAACTGTTGATTTTAAAGATCGTGAAAATCAAAACAACTACTACACACCCAAAATTATTATTGATACACTAGATGTAAGCGGTGCTTTGGTTTTTAAAACAGACCCTTTTGAGAAAGAATTTTCAATAAATGGCTCCTTTCTTGGCAATCTTTATGCAACTATCAATAAAAAAGACATGGATGTTTCGTTGGCTTTATACGAGATACTCCCAAACGGAAAATATTTTTACTTAACGCGATATGTCGGCAGAGCCAGTTACGCAAAAGACAACGCTAAACGACAATTGTTAGAACCCGGCAAAAAAGAAAGCATTCCTGTCAACAACACCCGATTTATAAGCAAGCAAATTAGTAAAGGTAGTCAGCTTTTAATCTTGGTAAACATCAACAAACACCCATTTGAGATTATAAATTACGGCTCAGGGAAAGAAGTCGTGGACGAAACTATAAAGGATGCAGGCGAACCGTTACAAATAAAATGGCATAACGATAGTTTTATAAAAATTCCGATATGGAAGAACTAATTCGACTAATAAATTGACTGCAACTAACAGTCGTTTGACAACATTTCCAGAACAACAGTAACAAACCAAAAAATGCCCTCAATAAAAAAAATAATTTACTCCTTCCTCTTTCTTTTCAGTTTATCAGTGATTGGACAAAACAACGATTCCAAAAAAGACTACAGAATTGAAATAATGACCATTGAGAAAAAGACAAAAGACACTATAATAGGATCATTTTTCGAAATATACTCCGGTAATAAAAGAATCAAAGCAGAATGTTGCACCAATTTTGATGGCATTGACATTTTCACTCTTAATCCAAAAGACATCGTCAAGAATCGTATTGACATAAAAGTTTATGGTCTAAAGTGTAAACCTTATAAAAAGAAGTTTTCGATTAAAGACGATCTGAAAACCACAATTTACCTCAAATACGGAAAAACCGATTACAACAATCCCAAAGAAGACTTTGACAGGATGTACAAAAAGTTAAAGATACAACCCGAACCAATTGAATGTGGGACAGTTGAATAAAACAAAATCAAACTCCCTCACTTTTTTTATATTTTGCAAAACCCTTTATAATGAAATACAGAAAGTACATCGCAACGACATTTTTATTTGTTACTCTCTATCTGTTCTTCACTTCCACATTCTTGGAAAATCTCTGGGGATGCCTAATTGATCCCAATTACTACATCCCAAAACAATCCAATGTGTTTGTTTTTAATAGTATAGTCATGGAAAACGGTTCTAGTGATGCATGGATTTATGGAGAAGACGACACTAATTATTACTACAATGCAGGAATTAAAAAAGAAGAAATAATTGCAATCTCTAAGGAACAATCTAAAAAATGCCTGGATTTTAATGTCCAAAATATCAATTCTTGGTGTTTATAACCCATTGTTGTTGTAGAGATGCACAGTAGAGATGCAGATAGAGATGCACAGCAGTGCATCTCTACAACTATTTAATTATTTTTTTCTCATACAATTCATCAAATATCAACTGATCAACCAATGAGGAATTTGCTTTGTCTTTAAATTCTAACCAAGCAAAACTTTCTATTTCATTACTGGCTTTCAATTCACCAATATAGTCAGCAAAATAACAAATCATACGTACATTTACACCTTCCGGATGTCCGTGTGCAGGCGCTTCAAAAGTGCCAAAAAACTGAATAGTATCATCATTCAATGTAACATTAAGTTCTTCTTCAATCTCTCTTTTTAAACAATCAATATCTGATTCGTTAGGTTCTCTCTTTCCACCAGGGAAAAAAAATGCGTTTTTATTCTTTGAGATGGTACTCAAAACTTTTTGATCATTTACGTGAATCAAAGCCACTTTGTCAATAAAACCAGGCATACTATAAAATTAAATTTGACCTCAAATATACTATTAATTAAAAAAAACGCTAAATGAGAAACAGTATTTTAATACGATTTATTTTTCTTTTTTTGTTCGCTCGATTTCTATGATTCCATTTATTTCTATCACAATCTTCTATGAAGTTCGTTGCTCGTTTTTTCTAATAGCTGTCCTGCTCTGCGAAATCAACGAAGATGAAATAATTGTTGCATCTCAAAAAAATTAAAAAATACTCCGATTTTAGTGCCTTATAAAAAATCGAATATAAATTAATTTTTAACAGTTATTGACAGACCTAATTACAATAATAAAATGCTAATTTTGCGGCACCCAAATTAACTACACCTCATGAAAAAAATTTTAATTCTTGTAATTTCTTTAGTTTTCCCTTATGTTCTGTTTTCTCAGACGAAAACGCAAAATGTTTTTGCAAAATCATACAATTATGTAAATGACTTTGAAAAAATTCTGACTCCAAAACAAATAGAAAATCTCAATAACGTTCTAAAAAAAGGGGAAACAAAATCAACTCATAAAATTATAATTGTAACCACTTCTTCCCTAAACCCTTACTCAAACATCTCCGATTATACGCTGGATTTAGACAAATATCTAATCAATGACTTAAAGGTAAATGCTTCGATTTTAATTATCATGAGTGAAAAATTGAGACAAATGCGAATTCAGGGTGTCAACAAACTACACAGCAAGATTTCCGACAAAGAAATAGAAGAAATCGCAGCCAATTTTGTAGTTCCGGAATTAAAAAAGGGAAATTATTACAAAGGTCTGGAAGATGGCATAGCACAAATATTAAAAAAAATAGAATAAACTTACTTCAATTACAGAACTGTACAGCTATAAATTGCATGTATTTTTCAATCCAAAAAATCCGGTCTGTCTTCAGAAACCGGATTTTTTTTGATTCTGTTAAATCTTCCTGAAAAACAACAAATAGTAACGATTTGGTATCAAATTGCAACTTGATATCTAATAATAATATCCTACTTTTACGACTCCCAAAAACCAAATCTACCCATGAAAAAAATATTTTTCATCATTACACTTTCTGTAATTTTTTTCAACAATTCATTAGCTCAGTCAAAAACAGAAGCGCAAAATATCTTCGCAAAATCCTATGATTATGTAAATGACTTCGAAAAAATTCTGACTTCAAAACAAGTAGAAACTTTAAAAGAAGCCTTAAAGTCCTGTGACACAAAAACAAACAATAAAATACTGATTATAACCACTCCTACATTAGGTTCTTACACAGAACTTGCCGATTATTCTTTAGAACTCGACAAATACTTGAATACCAATTTAAAGATAGATGCTTCTATTTTGCTCGTAATAAGCAAACAATTGAGACAAATACAAATTCGAGGAGTAGAAAAGTTACGCAACAAACTTAGTGACAAAGAAGTAGAAATAATCCTCTCTACTTTTGTCATTCCTGAACTAAAAAAAGGAGACTATTTTAAAGGACTGCAAGAAGGAACAATTCAGATTATAAAAAAGCTGGAATTATAACCCGTTAACGGTAAAACACTGAAATCAAAAACTGATTAGTTAAAATCCGATTTATCAATGCAAATTGAATCCTTATTATGAGCGTATTGTTTACATCATAAAAAATCGACATCAATAAAATACTCTTCCATAAAAAATGACATTAACATACGAATTAAACTATTCAGACTTACTAGTAAATCAATTATACCTTGCTTCTGAATCAAAAAACATTAAGAGAAAAAGAAGAAACGAACGAATTAGAATTCCAATACTATATTTAATACTTGCATTGTATTTTATTCTGCATAAAGGCAATTTTTTCGCTGGAATTCTACTAATTCTTTTCGGAATTATCTGGTTTTCTTTCTACCCGTATTATTCAAAAAGAAGATATAAAAAACATTATGTAAATCACATAAATGAACATTATAAAAACAGTGTAAATCGTACTTCCGAAATTACGTTTACGGAAGATTATATTTACGGTAAAGATGAAACAAGCGAAACAAAAATAAATTCAAACGAAGTCGAAAAACTCATCGAACTTAAAGACCATTTTTTAATACGATTAAAAACAGATCTCTCCATAATAATACCTCGAAAAGCAATAAATCATACAGAAGAATTTAAAACCATACTAATAGAATACAAAGCAGTGTATGTAGACAAAGTAAATTGGGAATGGCAATAAATACTCTTATCCCTCTTTTTCTATATTCTTAAATCAAGTACGTTTTAAAACTCCTTCCCCAACCCCATCCAAAATCAAACAATTTCCCTTTTAAATTGTTAAAACCCAAAATACCAATCATAGTTGACACAGCAAAAAATCGTGTCACAAATTGACAATTCCAACGATATAAAATCAGTCTTTTTTTAACTTTTTTAAGTAACAGTTATCAAATGTTAATTTTAAAAATATTTCATTTTAACAGGAAACATTTGCAGTACGTTTGTAGTATAAACTATAAATAATTATGACTGAAATTACTTCTTATTGGTGGATTTTACTACTTGTACTTTCCATCTTATTTTACAAATTTGTGCTTCGCGTTTTCTTCGGAATGGTGATTGTTCCGGAAGATAAAATTGGTCTTGTAACCAAGAAATTTGTTTTGTTTGGTGCCGACAAATCACTTCCCGATGGTAGAATTATTGCCACAAAAGGAGAAGCCGGTTACCAAGCACAGGCCTTAGCTCCCGGATTGTATTGGGGAATGTGGATTTGGCAATACATAGTAGACATGACAAGCTTTACTTTGATTCCCGAAGGTAAAATCGGACTCGTTTTAAGTAAAGACGGAAAAGAAATCCCAACCGGACGAATTCTGGCCCGAAAAGTAGACAGCGACAACTTTCAGGATGCTACTGCTTTCTTAAACAACGGAGGACAAAAAGGACGTCAGACCGCTTTTATTACAACAGGGTCTTATCGTATTAATACGTTCCTGTTTGAGATTGTAATCGCAGATCAAATTAAGATTTACGAAAACATGATCGGAATCGTAACGGCTCTTGATGGCGAGCCAATTCCGCAAGGACAAATTGCAGGTAAATCTATCGAAGGACATAATAACTTTCAGGATTTTGACCAGTTCCTTGACAAAGGCGGAAATCGTGGTTTGCAACCTCAGGTCATGCTTGCCGGTTCGTATTACATCAATACCTGGGGAGTTCTAATTGAACAAAACCCAATGACAGATGTGCCAATCGGTTATGTTGGTGTTATAATCTCCTATATAGGTGAAGACGGACAAGACGTAACAGGCGACACTTTCAAACACGGAAATATTGTTTCCAAAGGACAACGTGGTGTTTGGATGGAACCTCTTGGTCCCGGAAAATATGCACTGAATAAATACACCACAAAACTGGAAGCTGTTCCGACCACTAACCTGGTTTTAAACTGGGCAAATGCACGAAGCGAATCTCATAATTTAGATAAAAACTTATCTACAATTACCGTACGTTCAAAAGATGGTTTCCCGTTTAATCTGGATGTTGCGCAAATTATTCACGTACCGGCCAATGAAGCGCCAAAAGTTATTGCCCGTTTCGGAAGCATGAACAATCTGGTTTCTCAGGTTTTGGAGCCAACGATTGGTAACTATTTCAGAAACTCAGCTCAGGATAGTGATGTAATTTCGTTTTTGTCAACCAGAAAAGAGCGTCAGGAATCTGCTAAAAACCATATCAAACTGGTATTAGACGAATACAATGTAAACGCTGTTGATACCTTAATTGGAGATATTGTACCGCCGGACTCTTTGATGAAAACTCTAACCGATAGAAAACTGGCCGAAGAAGAGCAAAAAACCTATCAAACCCAAAGAATGGCACAGGAACAACGTCAGGGAATGGAGAAAGAAACGGCAATTGCTGATATGCAAAAAGAAATTGTTCGCGCTTCACAAAGTGTTGAAATCGCACAACGTACAGCAGATGCAACTGTTAAGAAAGCGGAAGGTGATGCAACCAGTTTAAAATTAAATGTAAATGCCGAAGCTGAAGCTACAAAAATGCGTGCCAATGCAGAAGCAGAAGCAACCAAAGCCAGAGCCGGAGCGCAAGCCGAAGCTACAAAACTGACAGCAAGTGCTGAAGCTGAAAGAATCTCAAAAACCGGTTTGGCAGAAGCAGAGAAAATTATGGCCGTTGGTAAATCAACAGCCGAATCGTATCAATTACAAGTTGCCGCAATGGGTGGTGATAATTTTACCAAATACAAAGTAACCGAAGAGATTGGTAAAGGAAACATTAAAGTAATTCCGGATGTTTTAATTACAGGAAACGGTGGTTCCGATGGATCTATAAGTGGCCTGCTTGGCTTAAAACTAATGGAAATGATGGACACCGAAAAAAATGTAAAAAGTCCTAAAAAATAATTGATTTCAATTTTATTATTAAATCCGATTTGTGAGAGCAAGTCGGATTTTTTTTATAATACAATTAATCAAATCTAACTTTACTATTTTTTACTAAAATCAATATATAATATCTTCATATGTTTACTCTTACTTTGAATGAAAGCTACGAAAGACTTTCTAAATAAGTCATTTACTTTGTCAAATCATGTCTTGTCCTGAAATAGGTTTACACAAAAGTGTAACAAAATGGAACGATATACAAAAATATCAACCTCAAAATGGCAATCTAAATACAGTGAAGAATTTAAGCGATTTGTCTGTAATGATTTTTTA